>CAZQIP010000333.1:0-2790 GCA_964593655.1 uncultured bacterium
TTGAACTTACCCCCATCCTTTAGACAGCAAAGGCAGAGATTTAAGGTGTAAAATCTGACCGTCTGGGTCTGTGCGAAACGCCTGATATTATTGGAAATACACCTCATGAGGTGTTCGATAATTCAGCGATTGATGCAACCGCTGTTGATTGTAAAAGCTGAAATAGTCTCTCAATTGACACCGAGCTGTGGTAACAGAGTCATAGTCGTTGAGATAAACCTCCTCATACTTGACGCTGCGCCAAAGCCGTTCAATGAAGATATTGTCAAAATAGCTACCTCGACTGTCCCAGCTGATCGCAACGTTAGCCGCGTGAAGCCGGGCGGTAAACGCATCAGCAGTAAATTGACTGCCTTGGTCGTTGTTGAATATCACCGGTCTCGATTGACTCAGTGCCCTTTCGAGTGCCAATAGACAAAAGTATACATCGAGTGAGTTTGACAGTTCCCAAGCCAACACGTACCGGGAAAACCAATCCATAATCGCTACCAGATAAACGAAACCATGACTTAAACGAATATAGGTGATATCGGTTGCCCAGACCTGATTCGGTCTGATGATACTTAATCCCCTCAGCAGATAGGGATAGGTTTTGGACGGTTTATCCATAGCCGGAGACTTAGGTTTCGGATAAATCGCAGCCAATCCCATCTTGTGCATCAATCGCGCCACCCGTTTTCGATTGACAACATGTCCTTCGGAACGGAGCCATGCAGTTAATCGAGGCACGCCGTAGAAGGGCGTCTGTGTGTACTGCTCATCTATCAGCCGCATATACAGCAGATTTTGTGCCGATTCGCCTGCCGGTCGGTAGTAGTACGACGCTCTAGGTAAACCCAGTAGTTCACATTGCCTCACAACCGATAGGGCATCGCACCCGGGGTCAATAAGCCGTCGCTTCTGTTCAACCGAGAGGGTGCGTTTTTTTTTGAAGCCAGTCCAACTCTACCTTCAACTGACCGATTTGACGATACAGTTCATCAACTAACTGGTCGGTGTCAGTCGTTGCTTTGCCGTGGCCGTTGGTAAAGAGTTGCGGAAATTGGTCAAGTGCCTGTTTTTTCCATTGGCTCACTTGATTCGGGTGCACACCATATTCACTGGCTATCTGAGCGATGGTTTGTTGATTTTTTATCGCCTCTATTGCCACTTGCGCTTTGAAGCGGCTATCGTAACGTTTTCTGCGGGACATGGTAAAAAACTCCTCTCTTTGTTAGGCGTTTCTGAACCATATTGTCGCACAGATGATGAACGATTTGCCAGTCAGAAATACACCTTATTCAGGTGCCCAGATTTTGGGGGTAATTACATATTGAAGGCACCAAATAAAGCCATACGACTATTTAGCGGCATAGTCAGTTCAGTATCCCTTTGGGCAAGTCCGGGTCCCCCGATGTTATAAGGATGATCTGGATTCTGTGGCGGATCCCCTATCGTTACCAAAACAACTGGTCGGTCCGAGCATACAAAATCACTGGTCCCTTTTGCAGCAATGAATAAGGACCACTGCCTATGACGGAGGAGGGATAGAATTTTATCAACGGACTGCAATTCGTATCTCAAATGATGACCGTGCCCGTATCGTATACCAAAATTTTCTTCTTCCGCAAACCGCTTCGCTTCCTCGTATTCTGGTACCTCTCTACCTGCATCACGCTCTTGTTGAGCCCAAGATTCATAACTTTCGGGATTGGAAAGAGATACCCTCAGCATTTGTTTGATAAGCGTTGTTTCAAAGCTGCTAAGATTATTGCGGAATTGTGGATTGTGTCCGTAGAGTAAAGCAACAAAATAGAGTAGTGTGTCTACATTTGTACCTTTGGGCAATGTCGCGTTATCTTCCACATACTTTAGCACTCGTGCAACCTCTCCCTCAATTTCGGAAAACAACTTTTCAACCGCATCAATCGGCATACCGGGAATATCGACTCGATTGAAGTCGCGTTTTGCACCAACATTACGAGGATTGGTAACAAAAGATTCCTTCTTGATTTTGTCAATGACACGGAGCTGCTCCTTTGGACGGTTGGGGTCTAGGAATCCCTTCAGATAGAATTGTGGGATGTAGTGATGATTTCGTGATGTATTATTTTTTATAGTCAAATATCCTCTATATTGAAAAAGTTAAGTTGTACGATTTAATTTTGGGATTGTGTAGATACAGGCTTTTAGATCTGTAAATGTATTGATATCGTTTTATAGTTGACAAACTGTGGCATATTCTGCTATTATATTTTTCCCTTGTGGGTCGGGCTTTTTATGATTTAGGGGTGCATCGCCTCATTCCTTGTTTTCGCACTGTTATGTTATATCATGATGCTTGCAGATATGCTCATTTGTTTCTCTATGAATATAAACGACGGTTTGAATCTTATGATGAACCTTACATTGAACCACTTGAAAGGTATCAGCAAGTTGTGGATTCTGTATTGAGATATGGAGACATACCATTAGGTGATGTTGGTCGTGTAAGTCGCTATTCAGATGATTGGATTGATACGGTAAATAGTAGAATCACCAATTATTATACTTATTCTGCGCCTAAACTTCTTTGTTTTAGAGAAATTGTTTATATTGCATTAGAGGAAACATTGTTATTGTATAAAACAACAGGAAATGGCTTTACGAGTCCTCGTAAAACACTTCAAAAAGCAGTTTACAAAATTATTCCAACCATCTACTAAGTTTTTTCAAAAAGCCTACATCTACACAGCCACTGAATTTTCATTTTTATTTGCGTTCGTGTCACGATATCCTTCTCGATTTGCAGAGCGAGTAACCGTTTTTGTG
>CAZQIP010000334.1:0-32106 GCA_964593655.1 uncultured bacterium
ATATTTGCTCAATTTGCGTAAGTCCTATCTGAGTGGGATTATAGCACAAATTTAGCGATAGAAGAAGTGTAATGGAAATAGAGGAGATGTCGTGCTAAGACAAACTGTGCTTTATAGTAAAACCAAAAAATAAAAGGAGGCAAACACTTGCAATCCGCAAATGATTACCTCCGTTATAATCTGTTTTTACCGTTATTCGCCTTTAGATGAACCTGCGAGGATTTCATCCCAATCCCACAAGAGAATTGTGCCGTCTTCTCCTGTGCTGACAAGCATTTGACCATCAGGTGAAAATACTAACGTTTCCACTTTTTGCGTATGCCCATCAAGGACAGCGATAGCGTCGCCTGTTGTAACATCCCACAATTGGATGGCACCGTTGACAACTCCGTTAACAAGGATTGTCCCATCTGGTGAAAATACCAACGGTTCAGGGTAAGACTGAAACACCATATCACCTCGCTTATGCTCAGTGCTAACTGATAGAAGCGTTTTGCCAGTACCCATTTCCCATAAACGGATCTGACTATGTACCCCGGCAGCGAGCAAAGTGCCATCGGGCGAAAATACCAACGCAGAAATACCCCCTGGATCCTCTCGCACCGTCGGCTCTGCAAAGGCAATCAGTGCCTCACCCGTCGCAACGTCCCACATTTGGATTTTCCCGCTTTGAGTTCCACTGACAAGCCATCTACCATCTGGTGAAAATACCAATGCCGAAACTATTGGTATATTGTGAGAAATACCGGGACCCAGATTCGTCAAATCAGCGAGAGGGATCGCCTGTTCATCACCGGTTTCCGTGTTCCACAATCGAATTTCGCCAAAACCCGTAAACGCCACCGTTTCACCATCAGGAGAAAAGGTCAGTGCTTCGATACCCATAGTATATTGCAAGGTTGCCAGCTCACGACCTGTCTTTACATCCGTCAGGCGAATCAAATGATCTGGTCGCCAACTAGAAAACCATGCTCCAAAGATCATAGCCCCTTCTGCTCCGGTACTAACAAGTTTCGTGCCATCCGGTGAAAACGCTAAAGTCGATAACTTGTCCCGATGCCCTTCAGTATGAACAGTGGGTTTTTGCGGTGTTTTCACATCCCAAAAGGTAATTTCACCATTAAATGCCACACTCACCAGTAGGGGGTTTTTGCTTGGGTGTTTCTTCAAGGTCCCCTCGCCCCTACGATCTTCCAAGAAGGTCGCTGCTCTGATCCATTGCGTGTGTCCGGTGATACGCTCAGATAGTGGATCACCATTTTCTGTATCCCAGAACCGGATCATACCATCTGCACTACCACTTACAAGCGTGGTGCTATCTGGCGAAAACGCTAATGCTGTAATACCGTTAATATGGCCAGTAAATGTCGCCAGTAGTTCTCCGGTGGTGGTATCCCACAACTGTACTGTCTTATCGACACTCCCACTGGCAAGCATTTTTCCGTCTGGAGAAAATGCTAACACGTTTATCCAATCTGTATGCTTTTGAAGCGTCATCCATTTGTCGTGGTTGTTGATATCCCATAAACGGACAGTTTTATCTGTACTTCCACTGGCGATGCGAGTACCATCGGGCGAAAAAGCCAAGGCTAAGACCTGATTTTTTTTATTGTTTCGACTGTACCTAAATACGACTTGATCTTTTTCAACTTGAACTTGCCCAGACGGCGGAGGTCGAGGTACAGATATATCGGGCGACTGAAGAGACAAATCCATATGTCCTCTGAGGGTAAATAACGCTTTGTGAGTCGCTATGTCCCACACCTGAATCTTCCCATCTCTTCTTCCAATCGCAACCTTATCGTGTGCGATAGCATAGACCCCAGCATCAAGAACATCCGGACCAAACGCATTTAAGGTCCCACTCCTGAGATGCTTCATCGTCCCCTCTCCCGTCTCAACATCCGACCAAGTAATTGTGTCCCCTAAATTACTCACACTGACAAGTGTTTTCCCATCTGAAGCAAACTGTAATGCTGAGGCAGAATCATACAAATTAGTGAGTACCACCTCACGTTGTGTGGCTATCTCCCACAAACGGATCCTTGTTTCTGAAGCCCTACTACCGCCGCCATTTGCGAGGAAGCGACCATCAGACGAAAATGCCAGAGATTGGCACATTCCCGTAAATAGGGACTTCTCCTCACCTGTCTCTACATCGTATAACCACACACCGATATTGGTACCCACAGCAAGTTGCGTACCACCCGGCGAAAACTGCATCGCATTAATACCACCTTTTCCCAAACGCGCTTTCGCCTCTTTGGGGAGTTCCCATTGTGAATAGTCTTTATCCGTTTCGTCTGCTTGTGCTTCAGCGACCAATGCTGAAACCTCGTTAGGCTGCTGGTTGGCGGTATCGCTTTTGCTCGGTGTGTTGACATTCCCCAACTGCGTCCGAACATCTGGCTTGGATTCAAGGTTTAGCACCACAGGTGCCTCAATCAGTTTAACTGTCATCTCTGATGCAGCATCGAAACTATAAGGTCTTTGGAAACGCGATAAGTATTGCGTACCGACACCTAACATCAAAAGGGCGATGACCAACGCCGAAACACCTACCGCCCATGGCACTAACGGTTTACTGCCGGACGGGATAACGGGTTTCAGACGTGAGATTTCTCGCATGATGTTGTCCGTAAGACTCGGTGTAATTTGGAAATTGCCTAAAGCCTCTCTAATCATCGGTTCCTCCTTCTTCAGCCGTCGTCGAGCACGGTAAACGCGAGTTTTAATCGTTCCGACTGATACGCCTAAAAACTCGCTGATCTCCTTATAAGTCATTCCCCCGAGGTAATGAAGCGTGATGACAGTGCGTTCACTCTCCTGAAGTTTCGCAAGTAACTTCTTGACGACTTCGCGCTGTGCTTCCGCCGTTTCCTGCTCGTTTTCCGCAATAACATATCCAGAATACGTCGCGCTTTCTAACGCCGTGCTATTTATATCTTCCAACGACTGCGTTGATAAACGCTTCTTACGCAGCCACATTTTGCAGTCGTTTGTCGCTATCACATAGAGCCAACTCGCGAACCGCTGCGGTTTCTTCAGCGTAGAGAGTTTCTGATACGCCTTCAGGAATGTATCCTGTGTGATGTCCTCGGCGATATGGAAATCACCGATCTTCCGCCACACCAGCGCGTGCACTGACTTTTGGTATTTTTTCACAAGCACAGAGAACGCCGTATCATCGCCTTCAAGGGCGCGTTGGATGAGTTCAGCATCGTTGTTTTTCATCGAATACCTCTAAAAAGGGAATGTCCATCAATTCATATCAACACTTAATGATGCGACTTGAGATGAAAAGGTCACATAATTCTGCAAACTTTTATTTTCCAGGCTTCACAGGATGATGCGGGTTCATGAAAAGCGGTTTGAAATTCTGTCCTGGAGATAACGAAGGGCAAGGAGAATTTGTAGTTGTTCGATCTGTTTCTGCTATTATCTGTTAGCAGCATTATAACATAAATCTGACTAAAAGGATATAGATTCGGAAAAAAAGATAGAAATACTTAATACCGCATCCACTGCCATAATTGCGCCAAGGTAGGACGCTTGCCATACATCAGAATCCCAACCCGATAGATTTTCGCGCTGATAAGTGTAACGAGTAGGACAGTGGCACACATCAATAAGATGTTCAGTAGAATTTCCCATAAAGGCGGCATTAGCACGTTGATACGCATGAACATAAGTATCGGTGAGAAAAATGGGATGTGGGAGAGCAGCACACTGAGTGTCGAATCGGGCATCCTAAATAACTGGAACATCAGTATGAACGGGATAATGATGAGCATCGTGAGTGGGCCTCCTGTCTGCTGCGCCTCCTCATCACTGCTGCAAATCGCACCGACAACAGCATAAAGCGTCGAATACATAAAGAAACCAATAATGAAATAGACGAAGAAATACGTAAGTATCTCAGGACTACTCGCTTTGATAGTCCCAATGACCAGGATAAACTGTAGCGGCAGGCTATCAATCCCGAAGAGGCCGAGTAGCGGCTCTATGTTCATAACCAATAACACGCCAAATATCACCCAAATAGCAAACATTGTCAAACAGACAGAACAGACACCGACGAGCTTGCCGAGGAGGAGCTGATGCGGTTTTATTGAAGAAATAATCACTTCAACAATTCGCGTTGTTTTTTCTTCAAGCACACTCCGCATAATGGAGTTGGCATAGATGATAACAAACAGGTAAAGCACAAAAACGAGAAGGTATCCGAGCCCCAGCCGCGCACCCGTCTCTATAGCACTTTCAACTTTAGCACCACCGTCTTTCCCCTTGCCACTTTTAACAGCATAAGCGTTGAATCCAACGGCGCGCATAAGTTGACGGACTTCACGCTGAGAATAACCACTCTCAGCAAACCGCTTATCCCGGACGATGTCCGAAATGATACGGCGGAACGCGTTTTGTACATTAGAATTTGTCACTGTTCTGGCGTAGAAACGGACCTCCCCACTTGCAAAAACATCCTGCGGGATTTCAAGATAGGCGTAGAGTTCTTTTGTCCTGACGCGTTCCTGGAGGGCAGTTTTTTCGTCTGCTGTGGTAGGGGTCTCCTCATGCAGCTGATAGACAAGTTCACCCTTATGCTGAAAAGTCGAATGCTTGGCAACAGCCGCTTGCATCTGCTCAAAGATTTCACCGGTCTCATCAATGACCGCAAGTTTTCTTATCTCTTCGGTTTTGTCCTCCATAATTGCAAGAAAACTGGACAATAATACCAACCCACACATCAAAACCGGCATGAGAAACAAGGAAGCAATAAATCCTTTAGATTTAACGCGCGTCATATATTCACGTTTGATAACGGCAACAATTTTATTCGGCATCTTGCACAACCCCTCCGTGTGTTTTAACGCTCTGGACGAAAATTTCGTGCAACGTCGGCTCCATCAATTCAAACCGTGTGACATCAACACCCTTTTCAACCAATTCTTGGAGAAATGGACGATAGTCCTCCGGTGTCTTCAACTTGATCTCAGCGTATTGCCCGAAATCGTTGACACCTTGAATGCAAGCGGAATTGCGAATCGGTTCAAGACTACCGACATATTCAATCTCAACAGAATTCTTGCCAAAGGCACGTTTCACGGCACGGAGTTCGCCTTCAATCAACACCTCCCCTTGATGAATGAGACAGATGCGATCACAGAGCTTCTCCACCTGCTCCATTACATGCGTTGAAAAGATAATTGTACTGCCGTTCTCACGCAGCTCAAGCATCAAATCTTTGAGGAGTGTCATGTTAATCGGATCCAGTCCGGAAAAAGGTTCATCAAGGATAATTAACTCCGGTTTGTGAATGACCGTTGTGATGAACTGAATTTTCTGTGCCATCCCCTTAGAAAGTTCATCAATCCGCTTGTTTTCCCATTCCGATAGCTGCATCTTCTCCAACCACTGCTCAATCTCGCTGAGTGCTTGCTGCTTGTACAAGCCCTTTAATTCAGCGATGAAAAGGATGACATCGCGCACCTTCATTTTCCGGTACAAGCCGCGTTCCTCCGGCAGATACCCAATCTGGTCCAAAAAATCTCGGACCTGCCGATTGTCACTGAACCTAATACTGCCTGCATCCGGCGCGATAATGTCCATTACCATGCGGAGCGTGGTTGTTTTTCCGGCACCGTTGGGCCCCAGAAGTCCGTATATGCTCCCCTTTTCAATACTAAAGGAGATATCCGATACGGCTGTGAAATCACCAAACCGTTTATGAACATTTTCGAGTTGCAGTAGGTTCATCTTTTTTCTCCCAAGTTTCGTGAAAGCGTACCAACACGCGCGATATTTTCCATATTTTTTACCCCTAAATCCCCTTTGTAAACCCAAACATCTTTTGACGGAGCGGACCTATAGGATCCTTATTCAACAATGGCAATTTCAAGTTGATTGAGCGTTAGGAGAACGTCTTCAGCGAATTCCAATAGAGTATCTGATTCCAAGGTACTTCCGTCAAGTTGAATATGATTCGCATCAGCGATGGTCTGTCCCCATGTTGGATCCATCTGTACCCACCTGCCGACGTAGACTTCAGCCCAGAAGTGGTAGTAAAAGGCATCCTGCTGTGCAAATGCGATGCCGGAGCAGATGCGTGCCGGAATGCCAGCAGCCCGTGCTAAAGCAATGAAAAGCACAGTGTGTTCCGTGCAATCCCCGGAGAGCGATTCCAAGGCAGTTAATGATGAACCGAAACCACCACTTATTTTTTTCTCCGTAATGGCTGTATGAACCCATTGGCATAATTTTTCTGCCGCACGCCACGAATTAACTTCCCCGTCTAATATTTCCTCGGTTTTCGCACGAATCGCTGGTGCGTCGGTTTGAATATAAGCGCTCACACCAAGATATTTACCTTCAGCATCCTGAACCGGTAAATCCGGGCAATCCTCTGCTGCAAACGTTGGGACCTGAATCGAAAGTCTACCTGCTTGCGCACTGTTTGCGTCCAATTTTTGACGGGAATTAGACATAATAGTATCAGTAATACTTCCTGATGTCAATTTTACGTCGGCTTCAAAGTTTCTTGCGTTTCGCGTAGGGTGTTTGCCGGAGGGAAGAATACGCGTTTTTAAAACGATATCAACCTCTGCCGTATCGCCAAGGGCGACCTCTTTATCGGTTTTTGTTGTTACCATAGAGAAACCCATCATCGGTGTCTCGGTTCGGTAACTTACGCCATCAGTATCAAGCCAGACTTTGGCAGTGATCCCATTCATCATGTCCACCATCTGACGTAAGACATAGACCTGTTTTCCCTCTGACTGATAGGTTAAGGTGTCTTGCGCTTCAACCTCAATCTCTGTTTTTACCGGCTTTAAGAGGTCAAGGCTGAAAATGTGGAAGTTCCGCTTGTCGCCTATTTTAAGACCCTGTTGAAAAAGCGATTCCACACCTGTATATTCAGAAATTGTATCCGCTGGCACTGGAACTTCTGATTCAGTCGTCTCACCGTTGAGCGTTGTTTTAATGTGTGCCACACCATCTATGATGCGTCCCTCCACCTGTTTTAAACCAGATTCATTGGAGGTGAAAAGAAAGTGGCGCGGCATTAAATCGGAACCTATATACTCCACGTAGGTCCTTTCAATTGTTAAATCGCTCCCGAGTCCCTTAAGATTTATGACCGTATTAATTTTGTTCCGATCCACCTCTTTCCCTTCGTACTCGGTTTTTTCACTGGATATGTATATGTAACCGATCTTGGTATTCATCAAGGTGAGGTTGTACCAGTGCTCTTTCGGATTTTGTGGCATGTTCTCAGGAACATCTTCTCTGTCCACCTGCGCGGCAGCAAATAAGACCTCATCAGGTCGCTGACCGGCACCTTCGTTCGGACTCGGCGCGGCAGTGCTGCCGAGTTGTGTCCGAATATCCGGTTTAGATTCCAGATCCAGCACGATGGGTGCTTCAATAATTTCTACCCTCATCTCCGAAATCGCATCGAAACTATAAGGTTTTTGGAAACGTGATAAAAGTTGGTGGTTTCCGATACCTAACATCAAAAACACGACTGCTAATGTAGAAACGCCTATTGCCCACGGCACCAACGGTTTACCACCAGACGGCGCAATCGGTTTTAGACGCGAAACCTCACGCATAATGTTCTCCGTAAGGTTCGGTGTAATTTGGAAATTGCCTAAAGCCTCTCTAATCATCGGTTCCTCCTTTTTTAAGCGGTTCCGCGCTCGGTAGAGGCGATTCTTAATCGCAGCCACCGATACACCTAAAAACTCGCTGATCTCCTCATAATTCATTCCCCCGAGGTAGTGGAGCGTAATGACTGTCCGCTCGCTTTCCTGTAACTTCGCAAGCAACTTTTTGACGACCTCGCGTTGTGTTTCCGCTGTCATACGCTCGTTCTCCTCAATGACATATCCAGAATACGTCGCTTTTTCTAACTGCGCGCCGTTTGTCTCCTCCAACGATTGTGTCCACAGACGTTTTTTACGAAGCCACGTACTACAATGGTTCGCTGCTATTACATAGAGCCAACTCGCGAAACGCTGCGGTTTTTTTAGCGTTGAGAGTCTCTGGTATGCTTTCAGGAACGTATCCTGTGTGATATCTTCGGCGATATGGAAATCTCCGATCTTCCGCCACGCAAGCGCGTGAACGGATCTCTGATATTTTTTCACAAGCACAGAAAACGCAGTATCATCGCCATCAAGCACGCGTTGGATGAGTTGCGTATCATCATTTTTCATCGGACACCTCTGCAAAGGGAATGTTCATCATTTCACATCAACATTTAGTGACGCTACATGAGATAAAAAAGTCTCATAATTCTAAAAAAAAGTAGGAGTAGATTCATGAAAAGAGGTTAAGATTCTATTTTCTTGACAATGAGAGTTCAGGAGGGTTTGTAGTCGAACGGTTCAGACCGCAATTTGCTCCTTTTTTCTATTGACGGAATTATAGCACAAATTCAACTATAGTAAAACATACAACTACGGGTGTGTCAGGGCTATTTAGTTTTCGGATAAAAGGAGAAAAAGTCCCCCTGATAAGGGGGATTTAGGGGGTTAAAAACGAAAGATCACGCACGCCATGCGAAAATTGGCGAGGTTGCAAATCTCACCAGCGAAGAAAGATTTATCATTTTGAATCTTCCGGATGAGATAACACATACGCATAATGTTCATCTTCACTGACCGCCAGACTTATCGGGCGGCCCGCCAGAAACGGTAAAAATCCGGGATTCTGTTCAATCCAGTGAGGTTTCGTGCTCTCTTCACTATTGTAAAGCGTCAGCAGAACATGCTTTTTGAAAACAGGTCGAATAAAAAAGAACCCGTTTGCGGTGACGATGTAAAGTTGATACCCGGAAACTTGAAAATCTGTGACAGGTCCTATTAATTGTTTTAAGCGTTTGGCTTCAACGTCCAGCGTCTCGCTTGCGGGCTCTGGGCGGATTTCCTGCATCTTTCCGTTTGCCACCGCATACGCACGCGCGGGCGTGCTGCGAGTGAGGGTCTTTTGCTCGGTCTTGGTAAGATGCGTGCGAAAATCCAACGCCAGATTATGGTAGCCTTCCAGTGGGCGTGTAAAGACAGGCTCATCAAAGCTGCGGTATGTATCTAAACTCAACAGATCGTATGTTGGGTCTCTCAGCGACTCCACTACCAGAAAAATCGATGCGCGGACTTTCTCTTGTTTGCTGCTGCGGATTTGTAAATACTGGCGTTCAGACATGATTGGCTCCTCAAATCCGAGGGGATCCCCAAGTTCTGCGGGAAAATTTTCTGACGTCGGGAGCCGGATCTGTTCCACTTCAGGACTGCCGCGTTTCAAGCTGAGCAACCACCAACGTTTCTCCAGTTCAATAGTTTTGACAAGGCGCGCCTGCCCGAAATCTATGGAAAAAACGTATAGGGTGTCATTCGCACCCAGAACATAGAGGTGAGATTCCCTCACATCAAAGTCCTTGATGGTGTTCCGATCGGGTAAATGCAAGGTAGATTCAAGCACGGGGTGCAAGGGTTGCTCTATATTAACGAGATACAACTGTTTTTTTCCTAAGATAACCACATAGTGTCCAGCGACCAGTGCCTTACCGATAACATTGCCGAACGGGAGGGATGTCAGGTAGGACGGACGTTGCGGGATAGAAACATCAATAACATGCAAGTGCCTTTCGGTCGTCAGGTATGCGTGTTTTTCTGTGAGGCAGACCGTGTTGTTTGGGCGGGCACGATAGGGGAGGTGAATAGAAACCGAGTGTGTCGGATATTCGACATCTTCGATCTCTATCACGCTGAAAATGCTCGTCTCTTTGGGTTTTACAGAGGTGTCAGTCTTTTGATTCTGCTCTGTGGCGTTTTTTTCAGACTGCTCAAGACTGTATGCGGGAGCGGATTCTTCGTAGTAGCGTTCAACTGGATTCTGGTCAAGATGCCTCGAACTGCATCCCATGTGAATAACAGAAAGTAGTAGCATCCCTGTCAGAAACGCAAAGATTGATTCGGCAAAAACTTTTGGCATCGTTTTCTCCTATTCTGTTAACATGAGTTACCACCTATTTATAGACATAGCACTCCTACGGAGTGCGGTCGCGTAGATACACCGTTTCTATAGACATATCACCCCTACGGGGTGGGGAAAGAGACGAAAACCTTTCTGAAATGTGCAAAACCTGTTAGTAGCAACTTGGGTTAATTTTATACTAAAGCCCATAATTAGTGAAACACGTCAAATCAAAGCGATTCCCATCTTGTTCCCCCCTGATAAGGGGGGTTAGGGGGGTTATCTTCGTAAAAGTGTTCATTTATTTTCGGGTTTTACTATAATCAGTTGGGTCAGATGTGATCTCCCACAAGAGCAATGTTCCATCTTGACTCCCGCTTACCAGCGTTTTACCATCGGGGCTGAACGCCACGCTTCTGACACCATCCGTATGCCCTTCAAGGGTTCGGCGAACAGTGGACATCTGCATATCCCATAGATGAATGATTTTATCATCATAGCTCGCTGCAAGCACTTTGCCATCCGGACTGAACGCCACGCACAAAACCTTGTGCTTCTGTGCTGGAAACGTCCTACGGATTGTACCTGTTTCCACATCCCATAAACGGATGGTTTTATCTTGACTGCCACTTGCGTCCCTCGTGTATATGTAGCCACTGCCACTTGCAAGCACTTTGCCGTCCGGACTGAATGCTATACTATTAATGGCATCCTTATGTCCTGTGAAAATTCTACGGAGTTCACCGGTCTGTGCGTCCCACAAACGAATCGTCATATCGTTACTCGCGCTTGCCAGGGTGGTTCCGTCGGGGCTAAACGCCACACTATTCACCCAGTCGGTGTGTCCTATCAAGGTATTGCGGAGTTCACCGGTTTGCGCGTCCCACAGATGGACGGTCTTATCCCGATTTGCACCTGCCAGGGCGGTTCCATCTACACTGAAAGCCACGCTCTCAATGGACTCGACATATTGTTCGCCGAGGGTATTTTGGTTTTCACCCGTTTCGGCATCCCATAGGTAGACGACGCTACCAAAACCACCACCTGCAAGCACCTTGCCATCGGGACTGAATGTCACACTGTTTATCGAGTGCGTTTGGGTGTATATTTTAAGCATCCGGCGAAGCATGCCAGTTTGCGCGTTCCACAAACCGACGGTGTCATTCCCCATCGCACCTGCCAGTGTATTTCCATCTGCACTGAACGCTACATTTGCAACCTCGCTGGTATATCCTGTGTGAGTATGACGGAGTTCACCTGTCTCCCTATCCCACAAACGGAGGGTGCCGTCATGACTCCCGCTTGTGAGTGTCTTGCCATCTGGACTGAATGCCACGCAAAGGACGTAGTACGTATGTCCTATGAGAATTCGGCTAAGTTCACCTGTCTGTATATTCCACAGACGGATAGTGCCGTTGTTCATTGCAGTCGCGAATGTTTTGGTATCCGGGCTGAACGCTATACCGTTGACAACATCCCTCAATTCTCCTGCGGCCGTTTCGCGGCGTTCGCCTGTCTGGACATCCCAAAGAAAGACAGGGCTATCCCAACACCAAGTAACGAGTGTATTTCCATCCGGACTGAACGCCATTTCAAGGAGGTCCTGTGGGTGCGTAAGGGGCAGTGTTTTGCGGAGCTCGCCTGACTGTGTATCCCACAAACGCATGGTACTATCCGCACTTGCACTTGCCAGCGTTTTGCCATCCGCACTGAACGATACGCTCAAGACCGTTTCTGTATGTCCCGTAAGTGTTTTGAGAAGCGTGCCTGTTTCCATATACCACAAACAGATCGTACGATCCGAACTCCCACTGGCAAGTATTTTTCCATCCGCACTAAATGCCACATTTGAGACTGCCCCCGTATGTCCAATGAGCGTTTTGCGGAGTGTGCGCGTTTGCATGTCCCATAGGCGAATGGTGTCGTCCTTGCTCCCACTTGCCAGCGTCCTACCATCCGGACTGAACGCCACACTTCGTACCGAGGCAGTATGCCCTGTCAGTAGGTCGATTTCTTGTCCAGTCTGTGCATCATGAATCCATATCCCAATAGAACTGGCGACCGCCAGAAGCGTGCCATTCGGGGAATACGCAATATGATATGCCCTACCTTTACCGAGACGAGCTTTAGCACCTTCGGGCAGATCCCATTGTAGTGAATCTTGCGGTGGCGGATTATTGACTTCCTTTTCAACTCCACTGTTCTTACTCGGCATATCGGTATCGATGGGTTGGGACTGGATATCTGGTTTGAATCCGAGATCCCCCGCTGTACGATGGTGAAAGACGCTGTAATCAAAAACAGGTGTATCCAGAGAAATATCTAAACGGAACGAGTCACTAACATCGGTGTTTAACTGACACTGCTTCGTGAGAAGAACATTTTTGGCAATGAAATTCGCGCCTGCAGGACCATAAGTTCTCTCAATTCTCTTAGGAAACCAGACATTCGTCAGGTATTCGTGATACTCAATTTTTCGAGTGCTAATATAAGTTACGCCTGCGTGGGTATGCGTGTCTTCCAGTTTAACCGGACGGAAACCTATATTGTGGGAAATCCAGAGTTTAAGAGACCAATTCGTCCGACTGGGTATTATATTGACGCGAATAACAGATGTCATTTCCCCGTTTAGCATCTCGCTGCCGATAAGTTCACTCTCATGTTTTTCAAGCAAGTGCCAAAGCGGTTCGGATAGATAGGAATCGTCTGAGGCATTGCTTGGATAGGTGAGCCAAAACCGCGGATCAAGGTCATTTTCAAGAATACTCTGTCGAACAGCATATCCAACTCCAACATTGCCATCGTAAACCTCCATCTTCGTTTCTTCGACGAACCGGACAAAGTAGGTTTTATCTTCTGAAATGATCTTGAAACTATCAGAGAACTCGCCAGGAACAATGCGGGCATCGTCAGCAATGTCAACGCCTACCCGCTTGAATCCCTCTTGGACCTTTTCAATAGCAGTACTTTCCTTGTCAGGTGCAACTTCAACCCCGAAGAGAAGATTATCGGGATCGGGTCGGTATACCTCCCAGTTCTGTTTTCCATCCCAATACTCGATGAGCGGTAAATTCACGGCATCCCGTTTTTCCCGTTCAATCCGGACTTTTTCTCCTTTAAGCGTCAATGAATATTCATCTTTCTCAATTTCCGGGCCGCCGTGTCTCTCCATGACGAAATCACCGGTTACGGAGGTGACAGTATTATCGTATTGCTTTATCTTCGTGATAATTGTTTCCAAGTCGAGCGGGGCGGCACTGTTCACTTGCTCGTCAGCTCCATTGCTTCTACCTTCTGCATTGGCATTTCCAAGTTGCGTCCGATCATCGGGTTCGGATTCAAGGTTTAGTACAACAGGTGCATCAATCAGTTCAACCTTCATCTCTGAAGCAGCGTTGAAACTGTAAGGTTTTTGGAAGCGCGACAAGTGCTGATGACTAAAACCGAACATCAGCAACACTATCGTCACAGCCGAAATGCCTATTGCCCACGGCACCAACGGTTTGCCACCAGACGGTGCAGCAGGTTTCAGGCGCGAAATCTCACGCATAATGTTTTCAGTAAGATTCGGTGTGATTTGGAAATTTTCTAATGCTTCTCGTATCATCGGTTCCTCCTGCTTCAAACGACGACGTGCACGATAGAGGCGATTTTTTATCGATGCCACCGACACCCCTAAAAACTCGCTAATCTCCTCATAGCTCATTTCTCCGAGGTAGTAAAGCGTAATGATTGTTCGGTCACTCTCTTGTAACTTTGCGAGGAGTTTCTTGACGACTTCGCGTTGTCTCTCCACTGCCACCTGTTCGTTTTCCGCAATGATGTACCCAGAATATGCCGTTTTTTCTAATTCTGCGTTGTCTGTGTCTTCCAAAGATTGTGTTGATAAACGTTTCTTACGCCGCCACATCTTGCAGTAGTTCGCCGCGATGACATAGAGCCAACCCGCAAACTTCTGTGGTTCCTTCAGCGTCGAAAGGTTCTGATACGCTTTGAGAAAGGTGTCTTGTGTAATCTCTTCAGCGACATGGAAATCTCCAGTTTTCCGCCACGCAAGCGCGTGCACCGGTTTTTGGTGTTTCTTTACAAGTGTGGAGAACGCAGTATCATCACCGTCAAGCACGCGTTGGATGAGTTCAGCATCGTCGTGTTTCATCGGACACCTCTAAAAAAGGAATGCTCACAGTTCTATTTCTATAATTAATGATGCGACTTAAAATAAAAAAGTCTCACAATTGCTATTTTTAACTTGCTATTTTTAACGCTGTGTGCTATTATATAGTTGGCAATACTACTAGAGCTTAGTCCTAGTATTGCTAAGAGGATCGTCAAGGGCAAGATTTGGCGATCGGCCTTTGTGGCGGTCCTTCTGTACAATATAAACCCTAACATAGGCTATAAAATATAGTCATAGGCTATATTTTATAGCCTATGTTAGTATATATCATGTTTCCATCTGCCAACTCCTGATGGCAAATTTCGCCGATAGATCCCTGAACATGTAAAGGAGGTTGAAAAATCTATTTTACAGATAATGAGAAGGAGGCGGATTGTATCCGTGTTGATGAATCTGCGCTCTTCCTACTGGTAGGATTATACCATAAACCCAACTAATAGTATATGCGCTTTGGAAGGGGTGTGGCGTTATAAAAAAAACGAAGGCGAGGCACAGGTGCCTCACCAAACACATCATCGCGCTTCTCGGATTCAGTGGTATTCTGTTATTCTCTGGAAATGCTAAGGTTGTTTTATTTCAGGAGGTAAAGGCAGACTGAGAAACTCTGTAATATCCGTGTTTATGCGACACTCCTTCGTGATCAGAACATATTTGTAAAGGAAATCCGCGGCACCTTGTTGTTGTTCCGGTGATGACACAGGAGCAGCAGAACTCTCAATTCTCTTAGGAAACCAGACATCCGGTAGGTATTCGTGATACACAATTTTTAGGGTCCTAATATAGGGTACACCTGGATTCTCTAAAGAAATAAGCTCGAGTTCCGACTTAACCAGTCGAAAACCTTTATCATGAGAAATCCAGAGTTTATAGGATATAGAAGGTGGTTTGGACCATCCTTTCAACAGATCAGGTATATTTAGGTTAATAACAGATGTTCTCTCTCCGTTCAGTACCTCACGCCCAATAATTTCACTCTCATGTTTCTCAAGCAAACGCCAAAGTGGTTCGGATAGATAGGAATCGTTTGAACCGCGGCTTTGAAAGGTGAGCCATAATCTTGGATCATACTCAGAAGGAGACAACTCACGGAGAACACTATATTCGAGATGATAACCATAAACCAACAGTGTCGTCTCTCCGTCCAACGAGAAAAAGTAAGTTGTACCCGTCTCATTCTCAACAAGTGTGAAACTTTCTGGCTCGTCGCCATCAACGATGCGGACATCGTCTGTGAGGTCAACACCGTTATGCTTGAATGCCCGTCGAATCATCTCAAGGTCCGTTTTCTCCTTGCCGGGTGCAATTTCAAATTCAAAGATCATCCTTCTCTTTTTTTCTGCTTTCCAGGAGCGTTCCCCGTCCCAATACCCTATGAAAGGTCCCTTCTCCATTTGGATTTTCTCACCTTCAAACATCAGCCTATATTCTTCTTTCTTGATTCCCTGATCTCGATGGCGTTCAAGTACAAAATCACCGATTACGGAGGTGACAGCATTATCGTAGTGCTTCATCTTGGTGATAATCGTTTCCAAGTCAAGCGAAGCAGCGTCATCGGCTTGGTTACCAATACCGTTGTTCTTCTCTTGGGCGTTGGCATTTCCGAGTTGTGTTCGGTTATCCGGTTCAGATTCAAGGTTCAGCACAACGGGTGCATCAATCAACTCAACCTTCATCTCTGAGGCTGCATCGAAACTGTAGGATTTTTGGAAGCGCAATAAGGATTGATTGCTAATACCGAGCATCAGCAAAACTATTGCCACAGCGGAAACGCCTATTGCCCACGGCACCAACGGTTTGCCACCAGACGGCGCAGCAGGTTTCAGACGCGAAATCTCGCGCATAATGTTTTCTGTCAAATTCGGTGTGATTTGGAAATTCTCTAAAGCCTCTCGGATCATCGGTTCCTCCTTCTTCAAACGACGACGTGCACGATAGAGACGATTTTTAATCGATGCCACCGACACACCTAAAAACTCGCTGATCTCCTCGTATGTCATTTCTCCGAGGTAGTAAAGCGTAATGATTGTTCGGTCACTCTCTTGTAACTTTGCGAGGAGTTTCTTGACGACTTCGCGTTGTGTCTCCACTGCCACCTGTTCGTTTTCCGCAATGACGTACCCAGAATACGCCGTTTTTTCTAATTCTGCGTTGTCTGTGTCTTCCAAAGATTGTGTTGCTAAACGTTTCTTACGCCTCCACATCTTGCAGTAGTTCGCCGCGATGACATAGAGCCAACCCGCAAACTTCTGTGGTTCCTTCAGCGTCGAAAGGTTCTGATACGCTTTCAGAAAGGTGTCTTGTGTAATCTCTTCGGCGACATGGAAATCTCCAGTTTTCCGCCACGCCAGCGCGTGCACTGGTTTCTGGTGTTTTTTTACAAGTGTGGAGAACGCAGTATCATCACCGTCAAGCACGCGTTGGATGAGTTCAGCATCGTCGTGTTTCATCGGACACCTCTAAAAAAGGAATGTTCACAGTTCTATCTCTATAATTAATGATGCGACTTAAAATAAAAAAGTCTCACAATTCCAGAAAAATCGGAGTGGGTTCATGATAAGAGGGTTAAGGTTCTATTTTACTGATAACGAGGGGTAATGAAGACTTATAGTTGCCAGATTTACTTCTGCTTTTACTTAGGGAATTATACCACAAATCGGGTTAAAAATACACATCCTGCGGAAAGAAAGCCAGGGGCATTTAGTTTTAAATATTTACTTTGGCTATGTGAATATAATTTCCCTGTAGGAGCGAGCTGTGCTCGCGATATTGCGTCCAAACATTAACATCTGTCAACCAAAACCAAGATTGGAACCGAAAACTAAATAGTCCTGGAAAGAAAGCAGAGGCGTTCAATGTAAGGCTTTCGGCGTGGCTAACACACAAGCGAAGCCTTTTCCAACTGCCAGGCTCATCGGGCGACTTGCCTGAAGCGGTATGGCGCATAAAAATTGATCGTACCCATGGCTATCGCCTTTAGGTTTATGAAGGCGGTTTATAGAAAAAAATCCTTTTGCGTTGACGACGTAAAGCAGATCCCCGGACACTTGAAAATCTGTAACACGTCCGATTAACCGCTTATCATCAATAACTATTGTCTTGTCCGACGGATCTTGGGCAATTTGCTGCATCTTTCCGGCATCAACGATGTATGCAATTATCGGTTTTTCGCGAACGACGGTCTTTTCTCCTGTTGCGAAGAGATGGTCACGACATTCCCGGTCCACATTATAGAATCCCATGTAGCCATTATAAAAGCCCACGTTGTAGTCTGTGTTTGGTAATGTTATGCTTGGTGCTGTCCGAGGATCGTTCTCCCTGTGTACATGGAAAGTTAGCAGATCGCAGGTTGGGTCTCTTAAACTCTCCAAGACCAGAAATTCAGAAGATGCGCGGGTTTTTTCTTCTCTGCTGCTGCGGAGTTGTAAAAAACTACGTTGAGACGCGAGGGGTTCCGAGAGAACGGAGGGAAAAGGACTTGTGGTTGATAGCGGAACCTGTTTCACATCGGGGCTTACGGCGTTCAGGCTTAGCAACCACCAGCGTTTCTCCAATTCAACAGTTTTGACGAACCGCACCTGTCCACGATATAAGAAAAAAATGGACAGGGTGTTATTCGCTCCCATAACATAGAGGTGAGTGTCCCAAACATCAAGGTCTATGATTACGTCGCGTTGGGGTAGATACATGGTAGATTGAAGCACAGGGACTGACGGCTGTGAAACATCGACGAGATGAAACTTCTTATGACTCGCGACAACGAGATAGTCCCCGGAGGCAAGGACTTTGCCGACTTTATTAGGAAACTCAAAAGATGTTAAATAAAACGGACGCTGCGGAATAGAAATATCAATAACATGCAGATGCCGTTCGGTCGTAAAATATGCGTGTTTGCCTGAGAGGGTGACACTGTTGTTTGGACCGACGCGGTACGGTAATCGAATAGAAGCGGCGAGGGTTGGATGCGCCAAATCTTCAATCTCTATCACAGTGAAGAGGCTTGTCTCTTTCGGTTTTGCAGAAGTAACCGTCTTTTGAGACTGCTCAGGGGCGTTTTCTTGGGGCTGCTCCAGAACGTTTCTCTGATTCTGCTCAAGAACCCTCGAACTGCACCCGATGTTGTTGGTAACCGAAACCAGCAGCATCGCTATGATAGTAGCATGTATGAATCGGGTAAAATCTTTTGGCATCGTTTTCTCCTAATATTCACTGATCTTGGAAATCCCGCCTGTCGCTACGGTCCATAACATTTTCTCACTCAAAACTGTAGGAAATGTTGTTTCTCTTTAACAGTTCATAAAAATCTCCGCCCGGCTTAAAAACTGAGGCATCCATAGTAAATCGCATGTACTGTGAAACTAAATGACCGACAGTATCGTGCCTCAGTCTATTCACCTCGTACGTGACTTGATTGATTAGTAAAGTCAGGTCCGGGGCTTCCCCGTAAAACTCAGCAAGTTCGTTACGTAGTTTCTCTAAGTCGAGGCGGTGTTTAAGGATACGCGGGATTTCTTGACGTAAATATGCCACTTTTTCCGCTGCGGGTTTATCGTCTTCTGGTTTTAAACCGAAAACAGGCGTACCAGGAGGCAGATTTAAACGGAGTGATTCAGCAACATCCGTGTTTAACCGACACGCTTTCGTGAGAACCACGGTCTTTAGGATGACCTCATTCTTTTCCATCGGTGTAAAGTACCGTTCAATTTTCTTGGGAAACCAGACATCGGGTAGGTATTCGTGATGCGCAATCTTCCGCGTCTCAACGTAGTTGACACCCGCTTGAAAGTATTCCCAAAGACCCCCTGGATTTTCAATCGGAAATGCCCTTTGCAGCTGAACCAGACGGAAACCTTTGTCATGAGAAATCCAGATGATAAGAGATTCATCAGGTAACTTTAGACGAATGACGGAAGTCTCCTCGCCGTCCAAAACTTCACTGCCCAAGAGTTCGCTCTCGTGTTTTTCAAGGCGCTGCCAAAGCGGTTCTGTGAGATAGGTCCTTCCTCCAGCACTTGGATACGTGAGCCAATATCTCGGATCAAGATCAGAAAGCATGTTCCACTGATGTCGATGAATATTCTGGAAATGACGGTCAGAAACCCTGCGGCGAAAAGGATCGCGGACGCCATATTCAATATACTGAGGATCATAAACTTTCAGCGTCGTCTCACCCGTCCAGAATATAAAGTAGGTTTTACCCGTCTGGTTCTCTATAAGCGTGTAAGTATCGGGCTGCTTGCTCGCGGTAATGCTCACATCGTCAGCAAGTACCAGCTCTTGTTGTTTGAACCCCTGTCGAATTGCTTCAAGTATTGTAGCCGCTTTGTCGCGGGCAACTTCAAGACTAAAGAGAAGTTTTTTGTACTTATATATCTCCCATCGCCGTTCTTCATCGTCGAGTTCAACGAATGGAAAAACTTTTTCAACGAGCGGGAAATCCTCTGCCATGAGCGGGGATCCCCATTCCCGTTCCACCCGAATTTTATTATCTTCAAAGGTCAAGGCATACGCAGTTTTCGCGATTCCCGACTCTCCATGGTGTTCAATAACGAAGTCGCCGCTTACTGAAACGACAGCACTATCAGCCTGCTTCATCTTCGTGATAAGTGTTTCCAAGTCAAACACAGCAGGATTATAGACTTGTTGGTCGGATCCATCGCTTTTAACCGGCATAGCAGAACTCCCGAAGAGCTTCCGGATATCCGGTTTGGATTCAGGATTTGATGCATCAGGTGGTAGACCTAAACTGAATAACTCGGCAACATCGGTGTTTAAGCGACACCGCTTCGTGAGAAGAATATTTTTGAAAATTAAAGACTCGCCTCCCACTTGTTGTTTCGGTGATGTCTCAGGAACAATAGAACTCTCAATTCTCTTAGGAAACCAGACATCCGGCAGGTATTCGTGATACGCAATTTCTCGACGCGAAATATAGGTTACACCCGCTTTGAAACCATGCTCCGCAGACCGGTTATCTATAGTATACGCTCTTTCTAACTTAACCAAACGGAAACCTTTTTCAGCGGAAATCCAGAGTTTAACGGATTTAGCAGGGACTTTGAACTCCCCTTTCGACCAAGCAGGTATATTTAGACGAATAACGGATGTCTTTGCTCCGTTCAGGACCTCGCTCCCAATAATTTCACTCTCATGTTTCTCAAGCAAATGCCAAAGTGGTTCGGAGAGATAGGAATCGTCTGAGCCAAGTTTTGGGTAGGTGAGCCAAAATCGCGGATCACGGTCAGGGATCATAAGACCCCATCCTTGTCTAACATTATATTCGAGCTGATTAAGGTCATAAACCATTAGCGTCGTCTCTCCTTCCAACCAGAGATTGTATTTTTTATTTGTCTCGTTTTCAATAAGTGTAGAACTTTGCGGCTCGTCGTTATCAACGATGCGTACATCGTCAGCAAGGTCAATACCGTTTTGCTTGAATATGTTTTGAATTGTTTCTGGTGTCTTAATGTCCGCATTAGCGGCAATTTCGTGTTCAAAGAGAAACTGCATCGCACGGGTTCCCTCCCATGTCCGTTCCCCATCGTAAAACCCGAGGCGAACGTCCCCTTCTTTCTGTTCCACTCGGACTTTCTCACCCTCAAACGTCAGCGCATATTCAGTTTTGCTGATTTTCTGACCTCTATAGCGTTCCATAACGAAATCGCCGGTCAAGGAGGTGACGGCATTATCGTAGTGCTGCATCTTCGTGATAAGCGTTTCCAAGTCAAGCGAAGCAGCATCATCGACTTGATTGCCCACCCCATTGTTCTTATCCTGCGCGTTGGCATTTCCGAGTTGCGTTCGGTTATCCGGTTCAGATTCAAGGTTCAGCACAACGGGTGCCTCAATCAGTTCAACCTTCATCTCCGAAGCAGCATTGAAACTGTAGGGTTTTTGGAAGCGCAATAAGGATTGATTGCTAAGACCGAGCATCAGCAAAACTATTGCCACAGCGGAAACGCCTATTGCCCACGGCACCAACGGTTTGCCACCAGACGGCGCAGCCGGTTTCAGACGCGCGATCTCGCGCATGATGTTTTCAGTGAAATTGGGTGTGATTTGAAAATTCTCTAAAGCCTCTCTTATCATCGGTTCCTCCCTCTTTAAACGTTGCTGCGCGCGGCGTAAACGACTCCTAACCGTGTTTGCCGACACACCTAAAAACGCGCCAATCTCTGCACTCGACATCTCACCGAAGTAGTGCAATGTGATAACCGTTCGCTCACTCTCTTGAAGTTTGGCGAGCAACTTTTTAACGGCTTCGCGTTGTGCTTCTGCCGCTACCCGCTCGTTTTCCGCAACAACATACCCCGAATACGTCGCCTTTTGGAGTCGCGTCCCTTCAAGCGGTTCTGTCCGTAAACGCTTCTTACGTAGCCACGTACTACAGTTATTCGCAGCAATCACATAGAGCCAACTTGAAAAACTCTGCGGTTTCTTCAGCGTCGCTAATTCCTGATATGCCTTTAGAAATGTATCCTGCGTAATCTCTTCGGCGATATGGAAATCCCCGATCTTCCGCCACACGAGTGCGTGAACCGGTTTTTGATATTTTTTTACAAGCACTGTGAAAGCAGTATCATCGCCATTGAGAACGCGATGGATAAGTTCAGCATCAGTGGTTTTCATGAAATTCCCTCCGATCGCGCTATAGTGACGCATTTTAGGGGTCAAACTGGTGCATAATTCTGCAAACTGCTGTCAGCAGGCGGTTTCCATTAGGAGTCAGTAGTTAACGGTTAGTGAGTATCGCGACTACAAGAAGGCGTTCTTGATTGGGAAGTCGAAATTGTGGAAGAACCGAATAATTCTATTTTTCAGGGTAGGATATATTGGTTTCTGTTATTTGTCAAGGCTGAAGGACGTAGGTTGGGTAGAGCGGAAAAGACCAAGACTTCTGTGGTTTATCTGAAAGATGTTAATTTTCAATGAATCATTCGTGTAAATAACCGTAGCGAAACCCAACAATCCAAACGCTGGAGATGTGGGGATATGTTGGGTTTCACTCTTATTCTGGCGTTTTCTTCTGTTGTGAACTTAGTGATCAATAACCCGCTTGGTGTCCCATAGCAGAACAGTTCCGTCTTGCGATCCAGAGGCGAGGATTGTACCATCGGACGAAAAATCAACAGAAAAGACAATACCCGTATGCCCTTTTAGCGTAGCGATATTTTCTCCCGTTGCGACATCCCAGAATTTAATTATTCCAAACCCCTGCCCAGAAACGAGGGTTGTGCCGTCCGGTGAGAATGTGAGATCGAAAACAGCACCAGCCTTCCCGCGGAGTGCCATAATAGCCGCCTGTGTTTCGAGGTTCCAAAGTTTAATCTCTTGAACGTTTCCGCATGAAGCAAGCATTCTTCCGTCAGGAGAGAATACGACAGGGCCGCCTGCGCCTCCGAGTGTGGCGATATTCGCGCCCGTCTCAGTATCCCAGAGTTTGACCGTTCCGGCTCCGACACTTGAGGCGAGTACTTTTCCATCAGGCGAAAATGCTACTGAACGGACTTCGTTCGTATGTCCTTTCAGTGTAACGGTATTACGCATAAAACCGAATAAAGATTTGGGGGTATATTTTCGCAGTTTGACCTGATCCCTGGTCCCCCAAGCGAGTACCTGACTATCCGGTGAAAACGCTAAAGCCGTGGACGTAGTGAGTTGTTCACGCCCTATTGGAATGGTAGAGATATTTTTACGCGTGGCAACTTCCCAAAGTTTAATATCCTTCCAACTCCGCGCTGCAAGCGTTTTCCCATCGGGTGAGAACGCTACTGCGTAGCCTCCACCGCCGCGATAGGTGTGGATATTTTCTCCAGTTTTGACATTCCAGAGTTTGACCGTTCTATCTCTCAACCCAGAGGCGATAGTAGTGCCATCGGGTGAAAACACCACAGCAGGAATTCTTTCTGTATGCCCATGCAGCGTAGCAAGGTCCTTTCCTGTCTCAATATCCCAGAGCGTAACCGCCCCGGGTGTCCCGCCAAAGCGATCTGCAGATGCTGAGGCAAACGTTTTCCCATCGGGTGAAAACGCTATAGATCCAGCTCTAACTGTTGTTCCGCCTTTAAACTTGACCTCTTTGCCTGTCTCAATGTTCCAGAGTTTAACGCCAAGATATGCCCCGCCAGCAACGACCTTGCCATCGGGTGAAAACGCAACTGAGAAAACCCGCTCTCTATGCTTGAATGTATAGATATTTTGGCCTGTCTCAACATGCCACAGTTTAACTGTATCATCTTGTGAACCCGACGCGAGTATTCTTCCATCCGGCGAAAACGCCACTGAGAAAATTATAGCCTCATGCCCAGTGAGTATGGCGATGTTCTGTTTTGCTTCAACATCCCAGAGTTGGATCCTGTTGTCCGATCCACCGGAGGCGACCGTTTTACCGTCAGGTGAGAAGGCTACTGAGAAAACCCGGAGGGCTTCTCCTTTAAAAGTCGCAAGATTTTGTCCATTTTCTACGTCCCATAGTTTGATGTCCCCCCCTTCTGTCCCGGCAACGAGCATTTTGCCATTTGGGGAGAATGCTACCGATTCAACACCCATCGCATTCCTTACAAATGTAGCGATATTTTCGCCAGTTTCGACGTTCCATAATTTGACAGTAGCATCTCGGGCACCAGAAGCGAGCGTTTTCCCATCGGGCGAAAAGGCAACCGTCCGAATCACACCGGTGTGTCCAGTTAGCAGTGCCATTTCACGATACGTCTGTGGGTCGTAGAACCAGATACCGACACCGGTTGCGATCGCAAGGCGTTTTCCATCGGGTGAAAAGGCAACTGCTCGATCTGAGCCACCCATAACACCCTTGCCGAAACGGGCAATTGCATTCTCAGGCAAATTCCACGTCTGACCATTCTGATATACGGGTGTATCATTAGATTCCTTTTCAGCAGCAGTGTCATCATCCGATGCGTTGGCAGCACCGAGTTGTGTTTGAATATCAGGTTTGGCTTCCAAGTTCAGCACAACGGGTGCCTCAATAATCTCTACCGTCATCTCCGAAGTCGCATCGAAACTATAAGGTTTTTGGAAACGCGACAAATGTTGATTGCCGATGCCTAACATCAAAAGGACGACTGCTACTGTAGATGCAGCGACTGCCCACGGCACTAAGGGTTTGCCACCAGAAGGCGCAGCCGGTTTAAGGCGTGCGACTTCTCGCATGATGTTATCGGTTAGATTCGGTGTAATTTGGAAATGCTCAAGAGCCTCTCTAATCATTGTCTCCTCCTTTTGTAAACGCTGCCGCGCGCGCCTCAAACGGGTTTTAATGGTACTTACTGACACGCCTAAAAATCGGCTAATTTCTTCAACCGTCATCTCACCAAGGTAGTGGAGCGTCATCACCGTGCGCTCACTTTCCTTCAACTTCGCGAGCAGTTTTTTAACGACTTCGCGTTGCGATTCTGCTGCGGTTTTACTCCGTTCTTCAGTGACGTGTTGGGAATAAGCATCTCCGTGTATCATCGTTGTTTCTGTGTCTTCCAACGGTTGTGTCTGTATCCGTTTTTTGCGGAGCCACGTAGCACATAGGTTCGCCGTAATCACATAGAGCCATCCAGAAAACTGGTTCAGATCTTTCAGCGTGTGAAGGCTCTGATACACTTTCAGGAAAGCATCTTGGGTGATGTCCTCAGCGATATGAAAATCCCCGATCTTTCGCCAAGCGAGTGTATGAACCGGCTTTTGATATTTATTCACAAGTTCAGCAAAAGCCGTTTCATCGCCAGCGAGAACCCGTCGAATAAGTGCAACATCATCGTTTTTCATCAGGTGCCTCCAGAAAGCGATCGTTGAATTAATAACCCATCAAATTATTATGACGCAAGATAGAGTCGAAATGGTTTCTTAATTCCGAAAAAAGAAAGAATCTTTAAAGAAAAGAGGAAAATAAAGATAGGAAGGGTGGTCGTTGCAAGCAAATTCAAATATTAAATATGCACATTGCACATTGATGACGGGCGGCGAAACCTGAAAGGACACCCAAGCAAAAACACCCTACGGGTTCGGGGCCTGCCGAAACATTGGAAAATCAATAGGTCATTATTTATAGTGGATCTTAGAATTAATGAGACACACCAAACCGGTTCGGTCAGGAAACCGCACCTACCGGCCTGGGGAAAATCGGGATTACCGATTTAAATAATTAAACTTCATACAGTTTCCACTACCAAATCTTCGCGGATAATGAACCATCTTCAATGAAAAATAGGGGCCGCATGCCTAAAATCTTGTAAGCAGCAACTTGGGGTATGTTGCTGAAATCTATTTCCAGCACGGAGCTTCATTTTCAAGCAATAGCCCGCGCCTGCTGCGCGCATTCCATGTATTATCCAATTGACATCAAAGTTCACTGGACCTTCAGGAATATACATCTCGAAAAACGCGATCTTTAGGACAATCATCAAGATTTTCATTTCTAATTTTCTTCACTCCAAAAGGCGAAGAGTCTTCTCAATTTTGTCTTTGAGAGATTGAGTACCCTCTGATTTTGCAAGTTTCAAGGCAGTTCGGAAATCTATTTTCGCTTCCGAAATTTTATCTATTTCTATCTTTGCGTTTCCGCGTTTATGGTATGCCTCGGTATAATCGGGTTTCAGATAGATGGCTGTATCATAGTCTTTGATGGCTCCATTGTAGTTCCCCAGATTCACTTTTGCAT
The DNA here is from genome assembly GCA_964593655.1 of uncultured bacterium. Classification (GTDB taxonomy): domain Bacteria; phylum Poribacteria; class WGA-4E; order WGA-4E; family WGA-3G; genus WGA-3G. The sequence continues at coordinate 25,818 of CAZQIP010000334.1, forward strand.
CGCCACGGATCACATAAGCATCAACAAGTTCTGGGTTAAGCTGAATCGCATCATCGCTGTCTTCAATCGCACCCTTATTGTCACCTATGTTCACTTTTGAAGAAGCTCGTCTACGATAAACATAAGCAGTAAGGTTAGTATCCTTTTCGGAGAAATGGAGAGCAGCATCATAATCTTTAATCGCACCTTCGGTGTCGCCTAATTTAGCCTTCACAATAGCACGACAGACGTATACTCGGGTCAGAGTAGCGTTTTCCGGTTTCAGTCGGATCGCTTCATCGTAATCCTCAATCGCACCTTCGGTATCGCCTAAATTGAACTTGGCAGCTCCGCGATTAATGTGCGCCATAGCAAGGATAGCAGTGTTGTTTGATTTTAGGCGAATCGCTTGCGTATAATCTTTGATCGCACCTATATTGTTGCCCAGTTTGAATTTCGAGTCGGCTCGTTTAATGTGGGCAGTGGCAAGAATAGTGCTTTTCGGTTTTAAGTGAATTGCAGTATCATAATCTTCAATCGCCATTTTATGATCTCCCGCATCCGCTCTTGCATTGCCGCGAATAAAATACGCTTTAGCATTCTCGGGGTCCAGGCGAGTCGCTGTATCACAATCCTTGATGGCTCCCTTGTAATTTCGTAAGTCTCTCTTCACAACACTGCGATTTACATAGTCAATCGCATAATCGCGTCCCAGATGAATAGAGGTATCAAAGTCTTTGAGAGCACCTTTATAGTCTTTCAAATTATACTTCGCCTCTGCTCGCCTGACATAGGCGGCTGCGAAATCCGGCTTTAGGCGGATCGCTGCATCGTAAGCTTCAATAGCCGCCTTAGTATCCCCGAACCTGATTCTATCGTCACCCTGTCCGACAATAGCATAGGCGCGTATCAAGGGTTCCTCACGCCATTTTACCAAAGGTTGCTCTTGTGTCTGCGTGTTTTTTAGCAACGCTTTGAGATGATTTGAAGGAATGACATATCCTAAACTTTTGGTTTCACCACCTTCCATACAAATCCCTATCACTTTTCCAGCATCATTTAGGACAGGTCCGCCGCTATATCCTGGCAAAAATATGGCTTTTACATGAAAAAAATCGGGGGTAATTCGGTTTATCGTGCCTTTCACGATTTCACCTAATGCCCCTTCATGGGTACCTATGGCAATAATTTTCTCACCAAGTGCCACCGCATCACTATCGCCAAGTTGGAGAACACTATCACTTGCACCTTCAACCTTTAAGATAACCAAATCGTGTTCTGGATCGCTTGCGACGACCCCTTTGATAGTGTATTGTGTTGATAGGTCAATCGACTTTGCACTGCAACTAAAGGACTTTCCGTAAATGCCAGCAACGACGTGAATATTGGTGACAATCAGATCCTGCCGCACAAAGAAACCACTACCGCTACCAATTGGTCCATTGTTGACTTGTGTGACTAAGATTGCTGTCCCGGCTTTCCCGATCTGGGCAGTTTGGTATTCAAGGGATTGTAGTGCCGTGCCTTTTTTGATCGGCACTTCTTGCTGTTTGACACCTTGGGCATACGATAAGAGACATCCTAACGCAAGGCAGCTTACTAACGCTAACGTTTGTTTTACACAGTTCATCTCAATCCACTCCGTCCCCCGAATGTTGCGTTCAGATTTATAGTAAAGTTTAGAATTAATTGGACACTCTGCACCAGCGAGGTTAGGAAACCTCGAAGAAATACCCAAGCAAAAACACCACCGGCGGATGAAAGTATCCGTTTATTTTTAGGATTTACTATAAACTCCGATTCGGGGTCAGAACATATTTTGCCATCCAGATAGATTTCCGCGTTTCTGCCATCATAGGTGCCAGCGATGTGATGCCACCTTTATCCACCATTGGACCCGCGGTGGTGAAAAAGGAAATAGCATCCTTTCATTTTCCTTCCGCAGATGGATACTGATGCGGAACAATTTCAACAATTTCATCCCCAGAATTTGCCTCAAAAAAGGCAACAATATCATCGATCATTTCATCTTTGATTTCATGACCGGTATTTTTGTACGTAACAAATTGCACGGGGATTTCAAGTGCCCTGTATATCGACTGACTCATGTCCCATCGATCCGGCATCATTTTAGCACCAATGAGGCTTTTGACTAATTCGGCATCCACCGCATCGTAGGCATCCCGATACGGAACGGTGTCATTGTCATCCAAAGCACCCATGTAGATGTACTGGGAAACACGTTTATATGCCTTTTCATCAAATGCTATATCAGCGATCTCTTTCACGTCCGCGATGCCAATCGGATAACGCATAGTGACATCATTCCAGCGCCCTGTCGGAAAGGTTGGAATGCTATTGACTCCGCCAGTTGCGACCGCTCGGACAATCGTTGGATGTAAAATAGCGAATCGATTTGTAAACGTCCCGGAAGCCGAAAACCCATTCATGAAGACCTTCTCATTCACCTTCAGGTTATTGTGTCGCAGAAGCCGCTGGGCATGATCTATCATTTTGATGAGTTGCAGGTCGATCCTCCTGAGACCGCCCTCTGTTAACAGGAGTGTATCCCTATCCAAAGCATGTGTGTAGAGCTGCCATCGGTCCCCGCCGGGCCGAGGAAAAACAGGTACGAGCAATGGGATTTTCAGTTTTCTTGCGATGACAGTCGCATGAGATGCTTCTGTGAATGCTTTCACTTTCCTATCAAGTCTTTTAAAATTGTCTCCAGATCCTGTATTGCACGGCTCTACCAGGAGATGGATCGGTTTGTTAGAATCTATCCCCTGCGGAATAAGTAGATAATACGGAAAAGCAAAGCCGTCTGTGAGGTCCGTTGAGACGCGACAAAGCAGCTCACTTGAGAGATCAAGTGCTCCAATATCTGTTACAGGAATAGGTGTCATATCCACAAAAGTACGTGTAATCGGTTCTGGACCTTCGGTTGTGAAGAGAAGCGTGTGTTCATCTAACGGATTACCTGCTAAATCTCTGATATTCCCATCAACGCCTAATATGAGCCGATAAATTTTTGAAGACGCGAGGTGTTGTTTAAATGAAATAACGAGGGTTGTGTTGCCATCCTCCCACCGGATATCACCAACCGGAACCCCAGCAAACGCCACATCACTACCTCTCATCCTTTCATCAAAGACAATCCGAATCTCCTTTAGATCCGTTGAAACTTTTTTCGATAAGTTGGGAACAGTCCTCTCTACTTTTGGAGGTGTTGTATCTTGCAGCGGCGAAGCAGCATTTGAACCGACAACATAACACTCCTCAATGACGGCTTCGTCCTGGTAATCGTTTTGCCATTTATAGGTCCACGCGTTGTCGATCTGTGAGGGGAGGTATTCTGTGGCATTGGCCGGGATCTTATATTTTAGCAATTCCGCTTCCGTTATGACGCCATTGGCATGTTCAAAGCGCATTTTCACAACCCCAACGCCCTTGGCGAACCACAAATAGCGCGTGCCATTCGCCAATGCACTCTTCAATTCGGAGTCGGCTTCAACATCTGTAAAAATAGTTTTATGTCTCAGACACTCAGGAAAGAACCCTGCGGAAACCTCTACTTGTTCATAGTTTTCCAAGCTTGTTTCTCCCCTTATGTACCAAGGACCTAAACGGCCTATTTCCGTCCAAGTATTTCCTATACTTAAGGGAAACCTGAAAAGGTCTATCCCAATGTGGTTAATATAAGAAAACAACATATATCGCGGCGATGGATCAACTCCACCACTTCTTCCAAAAGTAAAAGAAGTTCTGGATGTCAAAGCCTCATCGGTGCTTCTAAGATTGAAAGTTCCTTCTGCCAAAAATCCTCCACTTTCTGCAGTAGTATTGGCACTCAGAGTAATATAGCGCTCAGTTTTATCGGTAACAGTAATTTCCTCTGTTTCATCTACCGGTGCAGCAGTAACCTTAGCCATATCTTCTGGCGGATCAGGTTGCTGATTTACCCCATTGCTACTCTTCAGGGCATTGGCGTTTCCAAGTTGCGTCCGAATATCCGGTTTGGATTCAAGATCCAGCACAACGGGTGCTTCAATCAATTCCACTGTCATCTCTGAAGTCGCATCGAAACTATAAGGTTTTTGGAAACGCAACAAGTGCTGATTGCCGATGCCTAACATCAAAAGGACGACTGCTACTGTAGATGCAGCGACTGCCCACGGTACTAAGGGTTTGCCACCAGACGGTGCAGCCGGTTTCAGACGCGAAATCTCGCGCATAATGTTCTCTGTGAGATTCGGTGTGATTTGGAAGTGTTCTAAAGCCTCTCGTATCATCGGTTCCTCCCTCTTTAGACGTTGCTGCGCACGGCGGAGACGACTCCTGACCGTATTTGCAGATATTCCTAAAAATTCGCCGATCTCTGCACTCGACATCTCGCCGAAGTAACGCAGCGTTATAATTGTGCGTTCACTCTCCTGAAGTTTGGCGAGCAACTTTTTGACGACCTCGCGCTGCGTTTCTATCGCTGTCCGCTCGTTTTCCGAAATGACATATCCCGAATAAGTCGCTTTGTCTAACGCCATACGCTCTGTGTTTTCCAACGACTCTGTCCGCAAACGCTTTTTCCGAAGCCACGCTTTACAGAGGTTCGTCGCGATTACATACAGCCAACTCAAAAAACGTTGTGGCTCTTTTAGCATCGCTAATTTCTGATATGCTTTCAGAAAGGTGTCCTGCGTAATCTCCTCAGCGATGTGGAAATCTCCAATTTTCCGCCACGCAAGGGCGTGAACCGGCTTTTGGTACTTTCTCACAAGCATAGAGAACGCTGTATCATCGCCAGCGAGGACGCGTTGGATGAGTTGAATATCGTCGTTTTTCATCAATTATCCCATGGGAAAGGAATGTCCATTATTTCGGATTAATACCAGTGACGCGCCTTAAGGATCAAACTGGTGCATAATTCCGCAAACCGAACTCACATGAGCAGATTGGACAGTAGACATTATAACGATTTAACACTCCCCCGTCAAATCCCCATGCTTTAGCTTGCGGGGTGTGACGGTTCTTGGGTTTGAGAATAAAAAAGATTTGACATTCATAAGAAAATGTTGTATAATGATAGTATCAGGTTGGCGGGCATAACCAGCGTGACCGCAAGGTTGCGTGTCCGCTTCCCACTGGTTAGGGAATAAAAAATCTGATGCCTGATAATCCATGAGAAACTCCTACAAGTTCAAACTTCAGAACCAATCTAACACGCTAAAGATTGGCAATATGATTGATGATATGTGGGAAATCCACGTACATGTTCTGCTGCTTGATCGTCGGTATTACCGTATGTATGGTAAAAATGTGTCTATTTCTCGTTTGAATCGACACGTTACAGAACTGAAAAAGCGGACGAAACCGCACTGGGCAGACCTGCCGAGTCAAGTTGTTCAAGACGTTGTATTGCGTTACGGCAAGTCGCGAGATGCTTTTTTTGATAATATCAAAGACCGTAAAGCTGGTAAAACGACGCGTAAAGTCGGTTTCCCTAAGATCAAGCCGCGTCATAAATATAACTCCCTAACATTTACACAAGCGGGGTACACGCTTGAAGATAATCGTATCAAAATCAACTGTATAGATACATGGTTCTCTATACATAAACACCGTGAGATTCAAGGTATTATCAAGACGATCACACTCAAACGAGACAGGTGTGGTGATTATTGGATATGCTTTTCGTGCGAGAATGTTGAGGATTCCGAACCCAAATCTATGACGGGTGAAAGTGCAGGGTTTGATTACGGAAACAAAACATTGCTCACAAGCGACACAGGGCGTAAAATAGAATCACCAGAGTTTTTGAAACAATCACTGAATAAGTTGCGGTCTCTCTCTAAGGCATTAAGTCGTAAAGTTAGAGGTTCAGGTAATTATTACCGTGCGTGTCGTGCATTAGCAAGACTCTATCGTAAAATATCACGACAACGGCTTGATTGGCAGTGGAAACTCGCTACCGAACTTTGCGGAGAGTTTGACATACTGATTTTCGAGACGCTGAACATTGAGGGTATGAAACGTTTGTGGGGACGTAAAGTCTCTGATAATGCGTTCTACCAACTCCTTCAGATCATCGAACAGAAGTGTGCGAAACACGGTAAAACGTTTCATAAAATCAATATGTGGACACCAACAACAAAGCCTTGTAGTGATTGTGGCTACTATAATAAAGAACTTACGCTTTCAGATCGGCAGTGGACATGTCCCGAATGTGGTTCACACCACGATAGAGACATCAACGCTGCGATGAACATCAAACGGGCAGGCTTGGCTGCCCTAAGTGGAGCAGACGTAAGACGGT
>CAZQIP010000335.1:0-15361 GCA_964593655.1 uncultured bacterium
AAAGAGACCAGCAAATGTTATATCGGTCAGACGACAAATCCAGACAGACGTAAAAAAGAACACTTCAAACATTCATCAAACGACAGACTCCGACAAGCCATCCGACAGGAAGGCGGAACACAATTCAGTTTCAAAGTGATAGAACGGGTCAAAGGACAAGAGGCGAATCGTCGCGAAGCACACTGGATCGAGGACTACAGAGACCGCGCAAGCGTATTTAATCGCGCAGATCCACTGCGGCGGCAGTATAGCAACCAACTCATCCTTGAGATGTTTTGCCAGCATTTCGGTATCCCTTATGAAGAAAATTTCGACACACACCCCGATTTCGAGAATCTCCGCGACCGTTTCGACGACATAAAAGAGACAGTCATGCGTGCGAAACGTCAAGTCACCACAGGACTGTTCGACCCAACCACACTTGACGACCCCGTGGCGCGAGCATTTGCCATAAAATACGAAACCCTCAAAACCGAAGCAAACGCCGTCGATTTCGAGGACATGATTATCCACGCCGCAAACCTACTTGAGATTAATCCTGATCTCCGCCAAACCTACAGCAACAGATTCCCCTACGTCCTTGTTGACGAATTCCAAGATATTGCACCCGCCGATTTCCGACTGATCGAACTTTTATCCGAAAATCTTTTCGCTGTCGGTGACGATGATCAGGCGATCTACGGTTTTCGCGGTGGTAACTCAGAAATCATGCTGGCATTCACTGATAGGAAAGACGTAACAAAATATGAGATCACGCGCAATTATCGCTCCACATCAACCATCGTTGAACACGCCAGAGCGTTGATTGAACGCAACGCACCCCGAATCCGAAAAGACCTCCGCGCCCACAACCCGATACAACTGCACATAAAAACCGTCCAGACAACCCCTGAAACCGTCGCAGCTGCTTTACGACGCGAGTTGGCATCATCACAAGAAGTCGCCGTTTTAGCACGCACCAACTACGAAACCGATCAGATTCAAGCCATACTTGCCAACAACCCAGCAGCCCCTGAAATAACAACAATTCACAAAGCAAAGGGACGGGAGTGGGAAAAGGTTATCCTCATCCACAATACACTGGAGCGACGTTTCCCGCGCCGTGATAGCGAACTCACAGAGGAGCGTCGTGTCTTCTATGTCGCAATGACGCGTGCTAAGGCGGAGCTCGTCGTCCTCGGCGGGAGATGTCCATTTGTGCCAGAGTTCGAGAAAATCCACAAAAACCTCAGCTACTATCTCCGTCAGTTCGCCTACTGGCGAGCAAGAAGAAAATTAAAGAAAGAAGGTGACACAAAATAGAAATTGTGGTATAATGATTATTAAAAATTAATTTGGACTGGCATAATTTGCAAAAAGCCAAGGGAAAAACAAAAATGACAAACGAAGAACTCTATCAGGTGATGAAAGACGGCTTTGATCAAGTCAACCAGCGTTTAGATAGGGTGGATACTCGTTTAGATAGGGTGGATACTCGTTTAGATGGGGTGGATACTCGGCTCCGAACGGTTGAAAATGGTATATCGGAACTCAAAGGTAAACAAAATGCTATTGCCGGAGTGCGGAGTTGGATTGTCACCGCATGTGCCATCGGGGCCCTGATTATTTCTATTGTCGTTGCCATTTTTAAATAGACACCCAAACGCCTCGTCATAAAATCACTTAAACATGTGTAAAGTATAAATGGACTATAGTTTAACACACAAACCGCAATATTACACTTGAGGCCATTCTTTTTATAGCAGACGCGATTTTGAAAAACCAAAGCCCCCATCCCGGCGTAACGTTTCGTGCCATCGCCCTCGGTTTGCTACTCATTCCGGTGAATACCTACTTCATCATGGCAAACCACCTCAAATTTTGGAGCACCCTCCCGACCACGATGTCGCTCATCTACAACGTGGTTATCACGTTGATGGTACTCATCCCGTTCAACTTGTTGCTAAAGCGGTTCCTGCCAAAGTTCGCTTTCAGACAAGGTGAACTGCTGACAATCTTCGCGATGCTCTCGCTCTCCTCCGCAATTGCTGGGCACGATATGATGCAAACCGTCATCCCGACGATTTCCGATGGATACTGGTTCGCAACCCCCGAAAACGAATGGAAACAACTCTTCTGGCGATATCTACCAGCCTGGCTGACCTCTAACAACGAAGCCAGCCTCAAATTGTTTTACGATGGCGAAAGCACTGTTTATCGGAAGGCACATCTGCTCGGATGGCTCCGTCCAATACTCTGGTGGACGGTGTTTCTGACTGTCCTGATTTGGGTGATGATCTGTATTGATGTTTTCCTCCGAAGACAGTGGATTGAGAGTGAACGGCTATCCTATCCAATCGTGCAACTGCCGTTGGAGATGACAAGGCTTGACGGACGACTCTTCAAATCAAAGATGATGTGGCTCGGATTCGCGATTGCAGGCGGTATCAATCTCATCAACGGGGTGCATGTCCTTTTCCCAGAACTCCCCGAAATCCCCGTACGGCATGCCGAAATCGGTCAATACTTCACCCAAAAACCTTGGAATTCTATCGGTTGGACACCTATCTACATCCGTTCATTCGCTGTCGGACTCGCTTACCTCATGCCGTTAGAGATGTCCTTTTCAGTCTGGTTCTTTTATTGGTTCTGGAAAGCGCAACGGATATTGGGCAGCGCACTTGGCCTCGATATTTTGCCCGGATTTCCTTATGACTGGCAGCAGGTCATGGGCGGTTATCTCGTCCTCGCCTGCTTCGCACTCTGGGGCGGACGCCGCTTCTTTCTCCGCGTTATCAAACACATTTTTCGGGGATACCGGGCACCGGGTGAAATCGACGACAGCAGAGAACCGATGCGTTACCGATGGGCGGCACTCGGATTAGCGGGTGGATTGATATTTCTCTTCGTCTTTTCACATCAAGGCGGCATGGCACTCTGGACAATAGGACTCTACTTTCTCATCTACTACCTATTGTCGATGAGTCTCACGCGTATCCGCGCCGAAGTCGGGCCGCCGACGATCCGCACCTACGCAACACCTCACGACATCATGACCGATATTTTCGGGACCCGCACCCTCTCACACGGCAGCCTGACGATGATGCGTCTCTACCTCACCTTCAACAGAGGGTCTCGCGCACACCCGATGCCCCATACACTCGAAGGTTTCAAACTTGCAGAGGAATCAGGCATGCGTTCCGGTAGACTCATCGTAGCGATGATGTTCGCAGCGGTCGTCGGGATTCTCGCATCCTTTTGGGCATACCTCCTCGTCGGATACAATATCGGTGTTGTCAGCGATCTCGGCACAGGCGGGTACAAACTCCTGCAAAGTTGGATCTCGCACCCGGCTGAAACCGACGCTGCCGCCGTGACCTTCATCGGTGTCGGCGCGCTCTTCACAGGTGTCCTCTGGTGGCTCCGGACGGTATTTCCGTTCTGGCCCTTCCATCCTGCCGGCTACCTCGTCGCCGGTGAAAAATCGACGATCGGCAGGCTATGGTTCTCTATATTTCTCAGCTGGGGCATCAAGACGATATTGCTGAAAGTCGGCGGAATTCGGCTGTATCGCAAAGCATATCCGTTGTTTCTGGGACTAATCCTCGGTGAATTCATGATTGGCGGTATATGGGTGCTCATTCGGCTCTTCACAGGCTTGCAAATGTATTCATTTTATAGATAGTTGTCAGTTATCAGTAAAGAAGTTACCAGTTACGAGTTTGCCTTGCAGTGAGAGTTACCAGAGGGGAAACCTGTTAAACTGAAAACTCTTAACTATAAACTGGTGACTGGAAACTGATAACTGCTAAAACGGAGATAAAACATGAAATTAGTTGTGCTTTCCTATAGCCATCATGGACGGAGTATGGCACGCACGGCGCACGGACTCGGACACGAGATTGTCGGCGTTATGGACAGCGAAGCCAACCCTCGACAACAGTTGATGGACGACTTTCAATGTCCCGGATTCGAGACAGCCGCGGAATGTCTCGACACCAGCAAACCGGACGCTGTCCTCGTCGCTGGTAAACATATTGAAATGGGGGATCATGTGCAGGCATGCGTCGATCGGCGTATTCCCTATCTTTTGGACAAACCGTTTGCTGATTGTGCAGACAGGCTGCGTCCCGCCGCGGAAGCATCCGAAAAACACGGGGTCTTCAGCGCGCTTGTGCTGCCGAACCGGGCAAGCCGAATCGTGAGTGTTGTTAAAGAGATGGTCGCCGATGGCAGCTTGGGAGAACTGACGTTATATAACAGCCGACTGAACAACGGTCCGCCCTCCCGTTACGATCCGACACCCTCTTATTGGCACAACGATCCGAGCATATCCGGTGGCGGATGCTGGGCAGTTGAGTCTGCGCACGGTATTGATACATTCCTCCAGTTCGTCGGCGATGAGCCTATTACAGTCGTCGGCGCGGTCATGTCGAACGCTATGTACAGCCGAGGTGTGGAGGATAGCGGTATCGGCGTGCTCCGAACAGAGAGCGGCATCACCGGCATTATTGAATCCGGGTACAATTATCCGTCCGGCACACGCGGTGGCGATCACTTCTTCCGATTCATAGGAACTAAGGCATCGGTATTTGAGCAATATGGTCGCAACGGTGAACCTTTGATTGAAGTGCATACAACGGAAGGCGTGCAGTTCAGCGAGGACATCTCACACGGGGCACGGATACAGGGGATAATGGGCAGCGCGTTTGACGCAATCCGCAACGGCGACACCTTCGAGCCGACGGTTGCTGATGCGGTGCGTATCCTTGAGATTCAGGATGCCGTCTATGCACATGCTCGACAGGGTGTGGTAACTCACGGTCCACATCCGATGGGTTGACAGCCTTCACAATATGTGCTAAAATCCGTTTATTCAAAAAGCAGAACGGAGTGTGCCTACTACTCTGTTAGATGTCTTTTGTTAACCACTGACAGCTGACAGCTGAATCCCTATGTAAAAAGGTTGAAAAAGTGTCAGTGCTTATGCTAATATATTGTAGTCCAATATCATCCCGCGACAGGCAAAAGGAGTTAAAATATGAAAACGCAAACCTTCACGGCAAGCATCTCGCAAGAAGGAGAGGTGTTTATCGCGCAATGTTTAGAGGTAGATGTTGCCAGTCAGGGTAATAGCGAAGATGATGCGATCAACAACCTTAAAGAGGCGTTAGAACTTTACCTTGAACCCCCTCGTCCAACTGTAATGCCGAAACTCCGCAAATTTGAAATATCCATCAACTCCGATGAAACCGCTTTCCTATCGTCAGATTAAACGTAAATTGGAAAAGGCAGGGTTCGAGGTAATTCATCAACGTGGAAGTCACGTAAAGTTTGTCCGTGAAAGCCAAGATGAAGTCCGCACGGTAATGGTCCCAAATCATCGTGAAGTAAAGATTGGTACACTCCGATCTATCCTGAGACATGCTGGACTAACCCCGGATGAATTTGATAGACTTTAATTCAAGGCGTTCAATTACGTCACAACGCGTGGTCAACCATCCTAATGTCCAATTCTACATTAATAGGCTCACGAATGACATCCTGTAACTCCGCGATGTCTTCTTCAGCAAGTGCGCGATTCGCCGCAAGTGTCAATTCAATTGCCTCTCGGAGATTTACCCTTGCTTCTTCAAGCGTTTTACCTTGTGTATTCGCACCGGGCAATTCTTCGACAAATCCGATGTAACCCTCTGGGACTTTTTTGAAAACTGCGTTAAATTTCATCCCCGACCTCTCCTTTCGTATCACTATATCATGACGCATACGCTATTGACTTGATTTGTATTATTTGCCTTGCCAAAAACACGAGTTGGAAAAGGCACTGCCCCTACACCTTACGGTAATTTGTATTATACTTGAGACTTAGATTAAAATGCAATTTTTTTTACTATTTCTGTTGACAAGGCGACATAACTAACGTATACTTTTTTACACACGCGCTGGGATAGTTGTTTACAGTTAACGACAAAGGAGATCAAATATGCCGAATCTAAATGTTTCACAAACCCTCGCTTGCACTATTGCTGCAGGTCTCGCGTTAGTACCTGCGTTAAATGGAAATGCTGCAGACAGCGACCCCATTATTGCACCGGGCGCGGAACTCACAGAACTCTTTAGCGACGCACATTTCACAGAAGGACCCACCGTCGCACCAGATGGCACAGTCTATTTCAGCGACATCACCTTCACAGATCAGACGGATATGCAAGCCGGACATATCATGAGATACAACCCGGAAACCGGAGAAACAACCGTTTTCCGTTCCCCAAGTGGGATGTCCAACGGTATGGAGTTTGACGCGCAAGGTCGCTTGGTTATTGCAGAAGGTGCTGATTTCGGGGGACGTAGGATTACCCGCACAGATATGGAGACTGGTAAAACTGAAATTATCGCCGGTCTCTATAACGGAAAACCTTTCAACTCACCGAACGATCTCGCAATCGATGAACACGGGCGCATCTATTTTACAGATCCACGCTACGCCGGACACGAACCCGTCGAACAACCCATTTTTGGCGTCTATCGCATTGATCCTGACGGTTCTATCCATCTCGTTGTCACGGATGGCGGTAAACCGAACGGTGTGGCGGTCTCGCCAGATCAAAAGACCCTCTATGTCGTCAGTCACGACAACGGCGCGATGGGGAGTAACCTCCCCGATGACATGGAACCACATAAAGGACAGATGGCGCTCCTCGCTTATGATCTCTCGCCGGAAGGCACGGCGACTTTCCGAAAAGTCCTTGTCGATTACGCACCACAGGACGGGCCGGACGGGATGGTCGTCGATGCAGAGGGGAATCTCTGGGTGGCAGTGCGAGACGAAACCCGACCCGGCGTTCGCGTTTACACACCTGACGGTGAAGAACTGGCATACGTTGAGACACCCGATAAACCCACCAATGTCGCATTTGGACACGGCAAAACGAGCAAGGTGCTTTACATCACAGCAGAACATTGTCTCTACAGCATCCAAACGACGAAAGAGGGGTATCGTCTACCACAGAAGTAGTGTTCTATGCAACCCCCAGGCCGGTAGGTGCGGTTTGCAACCGCACCGGATCTCAGACAAAAACCTTAGAAGTAGTGTTCTATGCAACCCCCAGGCCGGTAGGTGCGGTTTCCTAACCGCACCGGATCTCAGGCAAAAACCTTGACTACTCCAAAATCGCTCTTGAGTCCCGGAGCGTTTATTGCTTGGGTGTTCTTTCAGCATTCGTGTAGAATTAAACATCGGGATGAAGATCCTGCCACGGTGTCGCGCTTTCATAAGCGTGTCCAACTTGACACAACAACGGCTCTGTCAAATGTTTCCCGACAAACTGAATGCTCAACGGGAGTCCTTCGCTATTCATGCCACACGGCACAGATAGCGTCGGCGCGCCGTTGTAGTTATACGGCACGGTGAACCGCTGGAACTTCGGATCCCGGGGGTCATACGGTCCGTATAATACCTCTGGTGTAACGACGTGCGGCGGCGCGGACATCGACGGACACACCAACACATCAATCTCCGCAAATACGCGTCTAAGATGCCCTGTGCAGGCAGCCCTCAAATTGTTCGCCTTCGCGTATTCTGTGCCTGTTACCTTCGCACCCATATCAAGCCATCCTTGGAACCAAGGACCGTAAGCATCTCGTCGGAACGGATAATAGGCTGCGTGCGCCACCACCGCCTCGGTAGCACACAGTGTAGGCCATGCGGAGACGTATTCATCCACATCCGGCAGTTCCACTTCAACGATTTCAGCACCTTGATCCGCAAGAACTTTCACACCCGCGCGCACCGCATCAGCGAGTTCAACGTCAATATCGTGCGTCGCATAGTTTTCATCAAACCCAATATGGATATTTTGGAGGTCCTGTCCTATACCCTCAAGCATATTCGGCACCGGGGCAGGCAGAGAAGTCGGATCGTTCGGGTCAGAACCAGCGATCGCCGCCAGCATAATCCCCGCATCCGCGACACTTCGCGTCATCGGTCCGACATGATCCATCGATTCCGCAAGCGCGAGGACACCGTAACGGCTCACTCTCCCCCACGTCGGCTTCAGTCCGACAACACCACACCCTGCTGACGGAAAGCGAATGGAACCGCCTGTATCGCTACCAAGCGAACCGAAACACAACCCCGCCGCCGTCGCAACACCCGAACCGCTGGAGGACGAACCCGTCCACCGGTCGGGGTTCCACGGATTCTGCGGGATAGCAAAATTCGGATTGTAGCCGCCCATCGCGCCTTCGGTTAGATTCAGCTTACCGAGCAGGATCGCCCCCGCAGCAGCGAGTTTTGTGATGACTGTACCATCAAACGCAGGCACATGTTCTGCAAGCACCTCCACCCCGCCCATCGTCCGGACACCCTTCGTAAAGCAGAGGTCTTTCACTGCAATCGGAACACCGTGAAGGGGACCGCGATACGTTCCGGCGTTAATCTCCCGTTCCGCTGCTTGTGCGGCAGCCATCGCCTGCTCTGCTGACACTGTGGCGTAACTGTTCAATTGACCATCAAGTTCTTCAATACGTTCCAGCATCGCAGCAGTAACATCTACAGGCGATAATTGCTTAGCAGCAATATCTTCCGAAATCTCGGTAATAGTTCTGAAGTGAAATGGTGTTTCGCGCATATCCTTCCTCTTGTTAAAAGTAGTAGGCACAGTCCGTGTGCCGTTCATGCTAATTGACCTATTTACTCCTCAACCTGAATCTTATACACGCCGCCTCCACCCGTCCCCGCGTAAAGAAACCCGTCAAGCACCACTAACGACAGTGCCTGATAAGGCAACGAACCGATAGGCTTCCACGCCTGTTTATCTTCCGTCCATCGGACAACACCTTTACCGAATGTGCCTACATAGATATCTGTGCCATCTATTGCTATCGTGCTAACCGTTGCCCCGTCTAAACCATCGCTTATAGATGTCCAAGAATCGCCACCGTCAATAGAACGGAAGACACCTTCTACACCTCCTAAACAGGTTGCGTAAAGCGTTAATCCAACCCATTTTAGCTCGGTTATACTACCAACTTCCATATTAGGGTTGATAAGCCGCCACTGTTTTCCTACATGCGTCGAACGATAAATTTCGCCGCTACTAGTACCCGCATAGATATTCCCGCGCTTTACGGATAACGCCGTGATGAGGTGTTCTTTCAAGCCAAGATCCGTGGTCCCTGGACCTGAGTCCTTCTCCCACTTATGGATCCCCTCACGTTGGGTGCCGATATAAAAAGTCGTCCCGACAATCTCCAAACATTGAGTTTCGGTCAATTCGTTATTAGCGATAACTTGAACCAAAGCGTTGCTCTCATTATCCAATCGGAAAACACCGCCTACGGCACCACCTGGGTCGCGCGGTCCAAATCTAATGACACCTGTGTAAAGTTCACCTTCAGAAACGGATAACGCGGAAAATAGATATCCACTCGGCATTGATGAAAACTTCGCGGGTAGCCACGATTCGCCACCGTTAACTGAATGGACAAGTCTTTCGCTCACTCCAGCGTAAATCGTCTTTCCACTAACCGCCAACCTACCAACTGACGTATTCGTCAATCCGGTGTTGACTTCCATCCAAGCATCGCCACCGTCCATCGTGCGAAAGATACCACCCTCTGCAGTCCCAGCGAAGACAGTGTCTTCATTGACTGCCAACAAAGTAGAGACTACCCGATCAGTCAAACCGTCATTGACGGCTGTCCAAGTATCGCCGTTATCATCGGAACGGAAAACGCCACTGCCGGACGTCCCAGCGTAGAGCGTCGCGCCATACACCGACAACGCCTCGACAGTATGCTGCATCCCTTTCGCGGTGATAGGTACCCACGAGTCTCCTTCGTCATTGGATTTCAAAAGTTCCGCCCTGTTCCCGATCGTGCCTACGTAAAGCAGATCCTCCATAGCCGCGAACGAGCCAACCTGATGTCCAATAAAATCATCGTTGATCGCTGTCAATAATTCGTCTTCATCCACCCTCTTACGGAAAACCCCTCCCCTGGCTCCGGCGACAAGGGTTGTCCCAATGCTCGAAAGTTCACGAAGTGCCATAGGTCCGAATCCATCTTTCACCGGCAGCCACGAGTCCCCGTCATCATCTGAATACCAGACCCGCGTATCTGTGGCACCAACGTATATACGGTCCCCAATAACGACAATACCAATGATAGATTCATGCGCTTGGAAGTTTGAAACGCGATGCCATGTGTTGCCCTCATCCGTTGATGCGTACAAAGTACGTCGCGTCCCAGCGTAAAGCGTCCCTCCTTTTTGCACCAATGCCGGAACACCCGCAAAACCGCCTCCCGGTTCGTAGTGTAATCCAGTATTAACTGCTGTCCAAGAGTTGCCACCATCCGTTGAACGGAAGATACCCGCCCCCTCTGTTCCAGCAAAAAGCACGCCTTTAGGTGCCGCATAGAAGGTGAGAATCTCGCCACCATAAGGACCGTTGGTTTGCACCCAACCGCTTTCGTTAGGTGCAGCGTGCTCATCTGCCTTGAGTTGCGGTACTAAACCGATGAACAGCATCGCTGCAGCAATCCAAATAACAGGAAACATACCTTTTGTCTGTCCCTTCATCCCCATGTTCTCCTTGTTATAGTAAAACCTATAATTAATAGAGCACTCTCAAACAGTCTGAATACCTATAACAGGCATTCAGACTGGCACAAACTAACAGTTTTGCGGCGTACTCGCCCAGATGCGACGTGCATCATGCTACAAAGATGTCCACTTATTTATGGGCTTCACTATAAAAGTAGTAGGCACACGCCGTGGGTTCTCCGTTCACGCTAATTGACCTGCCTACTCCTCAATCTGAATCTTATACACACCGCCTGCGCCCGTCCCCGCGTAAAGAAAATCGTCAAGCACTGCTAACGACAGAATTTGGTGCAGATGCAGGGAACCGACCGACTCCCACCATCTTTTATCTGCCATCCATTGGAAAACGCCTTTACGATATGTACCTACGTAAAGTTTCTCATCTACTGCTTCCATTGTTATGACCTCTGCATCGCCTAAGCCATCATTTATAGGTGTCCAAGAATCGCCACCATTAACGGAACGGATGACACCCTTACCCCAAGCGGATGCATAGAGCGTTGATCCAACCCACTTCAGCCCGGATATACTGCTACCTGCCATATCTGTTGAATTCACAAGTCTCCACGGTTTTCCTGCCTTTTCCGAACGATAAATTTCGCCACGATCAGTACCAGCATAGACATTCTCTCCGTTTATGGATAACGCCGTGATGAAATGTCCTTTCAATCCAAGATCCGTAGTCCATGGGTCTGAGTCTTTCTCCCACTTATAGATCCCGTCACGTTGGGTGCCAATATAAAAAGTCGTTCCGACAATCTCCAAACATTGAATTCCGGTCAATTCGTCATTAGTGATAACTTGAACCAATGCATTGTTCCGTTCATCCAACCGGAAAACACCGCCTACGACACCGCCTTCGGCGCGCGGTCCAAATCTAATAGCACCTACGTAAAGCTCACCTTCTGAAACGGATAACGTAGAAAATAGATATTCATTCGGCCTTGATGAAAACTTCGCGGGTTGCCACGATTCTCCACCGTTAACTGAATAGACAAGCCTTTCGCCCATTCTGGCGTAAATTGTCTTTCCAATAACTGCCAACTTGCCGACCGTTGTATTTGTCAATCCAGTGTTGGTTTCGACCCAAGAATCACCACCGTCCATTGTGCGAAAGATACCCCCCTCTAAAGTTCCAGCGAAGACAGTATCTTCATTGACCACCAATAAAGTAGAGACCGTCCGATCAGTCAAACCATCATTGACGGATGTCCAAGAATTTCCTTTATCATCGGAACGGAAAACGCCACTGCCATACGTCCCAGCGTAGAGCGTCGCGCCATACACCGACAACGCCTCGAC
Source organism: uncultured bacterium (assembly GCA_964593655.1). Lineage (GTDB taxonomy): Bacteria > Poribacteria > WGA-4E > WGA-4E > WGA-3G > WGA-3G. The sequence goes on from CAZQIP010000335.1 coordinate 11,888, forward strand.
GGTATGCCTCATCTCTTTCGGGGTGATACGGATCCACGCGTCTCCTTCGTTATTAGATTTAAAAAGTTCCGCTTTGTTCCCGATATATCCGCCTACGTAAAGCAGGTCCTCCATAGCCGCGAACGAGTCCACCTGATGTCCAATAAAATCATCGTTGATAGATGTCAATTCGTCCTCATCCACCCGCTTACGGAAAACCCCTCCCTTGGTTCCGGCGACAAGGGTTGTCCCAATACTCGAGAGTTCACGAATTGACATAGGCCCGAATCCATCATTCACCTGCAGCCACGAGTCCCCGTCATCATCTGAATACCAGACCCCCGTATTTAAGGTGCCAACGTATATGCGGTCCCCAATAACGACAATACCACTGATGGATTCATACGCTCGGAAACTCGAAACCTGCTGCCATGTGTTGCCACTATTAGTTGAGACGTATAAACCATCCCGGGTGCCAGCATAGAGCATATCACCCTTTTGCGCGAAGGCTGTAACAGACCAAAAACCGTCTTCGGGTTCAAAACGCAATCCAGTATTGGCAGGTGTCCAGGTATCACCGCGATCCGTTGAACGGAAGATACCCGCACCCTCTGTTCCAGCAAAAAGCACGCCTTTAGGTGCCGCATACAGAGCGAGAATCTCTCCACCGTAGGGACCGTTGGTTTGCACCCAACCGCTCTCATTAGGTACAGCGTGCGCATCCGCCCTGAGTTGTGTCCCGAAACCGACGAACAACAGCGTTGCGACAATCCAAATGACAGCGAATCTCCGCTGAAATCTGTTTTTTTTCCGTTGTCCCATCTGTCCGTACCTCCTCTTTGGCGACCAGTTTTCTAAACACTTTACTTGCCAATTTAAACAGGTATGCCACAAGAAAGTTTACAAGAGGTCGAATAAGATAGGTTCAGGCGACTAATTCAAGTCACTCACACGCGGACGGCCTAAAAGGCTCATCAACCGATCATCCCCATCTTGCAGCACCTCTTCAGGGACAGGCACACCGTTGCAAAGACTAAACCGCCAATACGCCCAATACGCCGCATACTGCGATTGTATAATATAACGCGTCTTGTTAGACAAGTTCGGCGCGCCGCGGTGCCAACACTGCGGATCCTGTAAGTAGATATCGCCCGCCTTACAGAAAATAGAGACCGGCTTATTACCTTCAAACTCGGGGTTCTCTTGATTGTTCGGATGCCTGCCAGAATAGTGGCTCCCGGGTACGTATTGCGTCGGTCCCTCCTCAAGTGTATCAATATCGCCCAACGCCATCTGGACAGTAAACCACATCACAGGCATCCGCAGGCGCGGATCGTGGCGCGGCATCTCCTCGGTAACAGGGAAATGCACCGAACCGTCCACATGCCACGTGTCAATCGAGAGTCCCGGAAGATTCCGCAGCACGTTTTGTCCGCAAAACTTGCAGTTCTCCCCAACGATCGCCTCCGCCAAACTCAGAATCGGCTCACGGAGGAGCATATCCCGGAAGATCGGATCCAATTCAATCGTATTCCTTAAAACGAAGGGAAGTGATTCCTTGGATTCAGCATGCGCCCCCATCTGGATATACCTAACGTCCGCAAGGTCTGGATTGGTTCGCTCCATGAGTTCCGGGTCCGCAAAAAGTTCGTCCGACTTCTCCCGTAGGGCAGTTACTTCACCTTCTGTCAACACCCCGGGGATATGGACGTATCCATCACGGAAAAATTGCTCAGCAATCTGTTTCGTTTTTTCTTCGCTAAAACGTTCACCCTTGAGTATTGGACTGTTCGCCATGTTGTTCCTCCTTAATCCAAATAATCCATTTCTGGTAACAAATTCCAGCGGTACTGATCCGCCGGTTGTGTATTTCGTCCCCATCTACCGAGGAGTTGTGTGTCCGCACGTTTTGCTGTCATCTGCGCTGCAACCTGCTCAGGATCCCAGCCGTCTAACACTTTCTCTGTCAATTGCGCTAAAGTGTCTTGACACTTTAGATCGTCTGCGCGGTCGTTCAATTCGTTCGGGTCTTCCGCCAAATTGAAAAGCTGCGACGGCTGCCCGTGATAGTAGTTCAACTTCCACTCACCCTCGCGAACCATCCGATGATAACAACCGTCATCGGTGCAGTACTCCGAGAACGCAATGTCCTCCCACTGTGTATCCTCGCCACGGAGCAGCGGCAAGGTACTCCGCCCGCGAGAATGTGGTAGTGCTGGTGCATCAAGCGCGTCGAGCATCGTCGCATTCAAATCCAACGCACTCACGACGCGATCGCACCGCACGCCTTCCGGTAGCGACCCACGCCACGATAAAATCGCTGGCACCTTCACTGAATGCTCATAGAACGTCTGTTTCCACCAAAGCCCGTGCTCACCGACCTGTTCGCCGTGATCCGAACTATAAAGAATGAGCGTGTTCTCGTCTAACCCGTTCTCTCGGAGCGCAGTCAATATCTGCCCAATCATCACATCCATTCGTGTGACCAACGCCCAATAGGCCGTGCGGGCGCGAATAATCTCAGCATCAGGAACCTCAACAATACCACACTTCTCACGCCACCACCGGAAGTACGGATGCAACGCCTCTGAAAACGGTTCTGGGTTTTCCGGCATCGTCATCTGTCCGTCATACAGTTGGTAATCCTCCTGACGCGCAACAAAAGGTTGATGCGGCAACATAAACCCGACAGAGATCGAAAACGGTGTCTCTAAAAGTCCCGCCCGCTTTTGGACACCGAGCCGATTGAGATAATCGACCGTTGCTGCCGTTACATCCTCATCGTGCACCTGATACGCGCTCTGTCCCGCGCCCGATTTTTCGAGACTCACACGCGCCGGTCCCGCTGTCCCGGAGAGTTCGCCGTGATCGACACCGCCGCCACCGTGATAGTTCGGGCCGTGATCCCCAACGAGACGTTCCGCATACCCGTGCAACTGATCCGGTCCTAACGCATGCATCCGTCCGATAAGCACCGGTTGATACCCCACTGCACCCATCGCATGTGCAAAAGTCGGTATCCCAGAATCAAGGATATGGCTGTTCGTCCACACGGCATTCTCGTGCGGATAGCGTCCGCTTAACATCGACATCCGCGACGGCACGCAGATGGGTGATGGACAATAGACGTTTTCAAACACCACCCCTTCAGCGGCAAGCCTATCAAGATTAGGTGTCTGTACCAACTGGTCACCATAACAACCGGTCACATAAGGATCGTGCTGATCGGAGTGGATATATAGCAGATTCGGACTTTGCGTCGACATCTAAGCTCCTTCATGAACATCATCGGATTTGCTCTCATTATACCCATACACCAGTTTTTGTCAAGGGCCTTACCCGTCGGCTAAATACCCCCTTGACAAAAAAACGGATTTCTTTAAAATATTCAAAAATCGTTATTTTCAACGCATAACATGCGAAAGGAAAACTCATGACACAAACACCACCAGAATCCGCAGTTGTTCTTTTTGACGGCACAGACCTCAGCAACTG
>CAZQIP010000336.1:0-7367 GCA_964593655.1 uncultured bacterium
GCATAACCCAAAAATCGTGGCACTTTTAAGAGGAATCATCAATTAGATTTGGTATAACTTTACTGACTTTAGAAACACTTTACTAACTACTGACGACCCTTGCTTACTTTTCATTGACAGTGATGACTGCTCCTGCTATGATGTTAACCTACTACGTCTATTTTTATTCAGGGAGTGCAAGATTTCTTATGGGAAGGTTAGAAGGTAAAGTCGCAATTGTAACAGGTGCTGCCAGGGGGCATGCTGAGGCAGTCGCACGAAGATTCGCAAAAGAAGGCGCAGCGGTTTCCATCTGTGATGTTATCCCCGTGCAGGAGTTAGAGACAAAAGTCGGTTCAGAGATTAGAGCTGCCGGAGGAGAGGTCCTTTGTTTTGAAACTGATGTTTCACAGGAAGCACCGGTCGATGAGATGGTCGCAGCCACCATCGAAAAATTCGGCACTATTGATATACTCGCCAACGTCGTCGGCATCGCTGGACCGACGAAGGATGTCTGGGATATGAGTCTGGAAGAATGGCGGCGCACACTTGAGGTCAATCTCGATTCACTTTTCATCTGTTCTAAAGCCGTTCTACCGGAGATGATTCGTAAGCAATACGGGAAAATCATCAACTTCAGTTCTGGAACAGGCAAACAGCCGCTATCGCACAGAGCACCTTATGCAACTTCAAAGATGGGGGTCATCGGTTTCACACGCACACTCGCTGCCGATGTCGGGCGTTACAATATTAACGTCAACGCCATCTGTCCCGGTTGGCATACAGAGAGAAGCCTTGAACTCGCAAGAGGCAGAGCCGAATACATGAACAAACCTTTTGATGAAGCAGCATTGCGCGAGCGGTACGGACAGGAGGATCCCAAAAGTGTCATCGCCGGTAGGTGGTGTACGGATGAAGGCTACAAGGATAAAGGTTCGGGATCTGAGGATGCCGCTGCATTAGCAGTCTTCCTCGCCTCAGATGATTCCGCAAACATGACAGGGCAAGATATTAATACCGGTGGCACGGTGATGTGGTAGTTGTGGATAATTGGTTGTGGATGCGGTATAATGAATAGGGTGTACGTTAAGCACAAGGAGAGAGAAATGAGAACATTTGGAACCCGAGGCACTGTGCGCCCCGACCAGCACTATGTTGTCGCACGCACAGCAGAGGTTAAAGATTTCATCAACCGCATCAAAGAGGGACGGTACATCGTTCTTTTCGCGCCGCGCCAAACTGGAAAGACGACCTTCTTTCGATGGGCACTTGCTACGCTCACAGCCGAGGATCCAACCTACTTTCCCATTCAAATAGATTTTCAAATACAGCGTAACACTTCTGCTGCCACTTTTTACGCGCGGCTCTACCAAATGATACGTTGGCAGATCCAGTTTGTTTTCCAAGCACGCAGCGAGGTTCCTTCCACGGCGTTAACGCAATTTTTAGAGCGCACACAGTTGACGGATGCTTTTTCAATAGTGACGTTCTTTGAAGAATTTGGGAATTTACTTGGTGATCAGCGGGTCGTTCTCCTCATTGATGAATTTGATGGCATTCCTCAAAGCCTTGTCAGTGATTTTCTCTATGCACTTCGTCACATCTACTTGTCTGATATGTTTCTATGCCCCCATAGTGTCGGGATCGTCGGTGTCAGAAGTATAACGCAGCTTGACTACGACCGATCTATCTCACCCTTTAATATCCAAGATGAACTTCACTTGCCCAATTTCACACTTGAGCAGGTAAGCGAACTCTTCGGACAGTATACGGAAGAAGTCGGACAAGCCTTCGCTCCCGAGGTCGTCAAATCTATTCACAAACAGACTGCCGGACAACCTTTCTTGGTCAATCGCACCGCGCAAATTCTCACTGAGGAACTCGACATTCCCAAAGTCAAGACCATTACGATGGTACACTTTGCAAAAGCTTATGAACAACTGCTTGGGGAAGATAATACCAACCTGACACACCTCGTGACAAATATCCGCAGGGATCGCCGTTTTGAAACGCTCCTCATGGACATTATGTCTTATGACGAAGGGGTCCGCTTCAATCCACGCGATCCACTCATCAGCGAACTCTCTACTTATGGAGTCATCGCCAAAAGCACAGAGGGAAAGTGTGAAATTATCAATCCTATTTATCTCCATTGCATCATAGAAGCGTTCACGCCAACCGTGAACGGATTGGAACGAGACTACTTCGCAGAAGACAATAGCGACGGATTCCGCAGTTATCTCACCGCCAAAGGACAACTTGAGATGGACCGTCTCCTTGATAACTTTCGAGATTTTATCACACGCGTAGGATTCAAGATTCTACAGGTTCCAGAAACCCCACAGGAATATGTCGGTAGGCATCTTCTCCTTACCTACCTTGACGCGTTTGTTAAGGCAGTGGGAGGGGTCATGTCTTTTGAAGTCGCAACAGGCGCGGGCAAGATGGATCTCCTTATCCTTCACAATCAGCAGAAATATATTGTTGAAACAAAGATTTGGAGAGGCAACGTCCGTTATGAGGCAGGAAAGAAACAACTCGCTACTTATCTCAAAACGGAGGGCGTCAGCGAGGGGTTCTACGTCGTCTTTGATCATCGCAAGCATCCAGAACGGTGTGTACAGACGGAAATTGTAGACGGTGTGCAGATTCAAAGTTATGTCATTCCTGTGATGCAAGAAGCCCCTTCTGCTTGAATTCAATTAGGTGATTTGAAAAGGAACCGTATGAACCGACAACCCACTAACAGCGAAGACACCATCACCACTCTATTCGTCGAAATCCTGATGCCAATGAGCGCAACATGGAATATCTACGAACAAACAACAAAACCACTCGTCGAGAATCAGAGGAAACCAGATGTAATTATCCGTACAGTTGAACGATATCCGATAGCAGTTGAAGTAAAAATTGACTACAAACGCGGCCCCAATGAAACCGGCGAAAAGCAAGCGCACGAATATTACTTAGGCAAAACCCTCCGTACAACAGGCGAAACAATTGCCAGTGCAATAGCGATCCGCCTTCCATACAGATTTCGCAACATGCCACGCGACAAAATCCGCGAGAATTTAGAAGCGTCAAAAGACTTCGCGTATGCCCTCCTCAACATTGACGAACCACACAGATTTCCAGAAACAGGTTGGCTCTATGGTAGCATTGCCGACATTGCAACCGCTATCCGTATCGGTGCAACCCCTATCACCAAGATTGAGAGAGCTGCCGAAGTATTGGAACAAGGTATCCATAATGCTGCTGTCATCGTCAATAGCGCAATTCAACACCGACCACATATCGGTAAGAGAATTGGTGAACTCCTTGTCCAAGAACCTGGCGAACAGACAACGCAGATGGCAATGCTGATTATCAGCAACGCCTTGGTATTCCAAAGCTCCCTTGCGCGCAAGCCAGATATGGAAACCGTCCCATCGCTCAGCGAACTCACCGCTGCTTACGGACAACTCGATTCAGACGAAGTCCTCCGCGCATGGCGAGAAATCCAAAAGGTTAACTATGCCCCGATTTTCAACGTCGCCTACAATCTCGTCGAAACGCTCGCTGCCGATGATAAACTCGTCGGTGAGATTTTGGGCGTGCTACGCGATACCGCCCGCGAATTGGAGAGAATGGGACTCGCCCAAGAACATGAACTCGCTGGTATTGTATTCCAGAAACTCATTGACAATCGGAAAATTCTCAAGGCGAACTATACTCGTCCCGAATCCTCAGCACTCCTCTGTGCCCTTGCCTTACCAGAACTCAAAAGCGATCCAAAAAAACTGAAGATCGCAGATTTCGCTTGCGGCACCGGTTCACTCCTCAACGGTGTCTATCAACGCCTGCTGATGCTTTACGAGCAGACGGGCGGTAAAGGCGAAGCCATCCATCAATATATGATGGAAAAAAATATCGTCGGGTGTGACATTCTGCCGAACGCCGCACACCTGACCGCCTCTATCATTGCCAGCACCTATCCGGATGTCCGCATCGGTGGCACCCGCATTCACACAATGCCTTACGGCACACCGCGTGCAGATGGACTTTACGCCATCGGTGCCCTTAACCTGCTCAGTGACCCAGCAGGGACGCTCCCGTTAACATTAGATACAACAGAAACCGCCACCGGACAAGGGACTGAAACGACTGACCTTAGGGATGCATTCAGACATGGCGAATTTGACATCGTTATCCAAAATCCACCCTATACCCGTAGTGGCGCGGATGGAAACTCTAATGTTCCCAAGAGTATTTTTGCCGACAAGCAGGAAGCAGCAGCGATGCGTGCGTCGCGTAAAGCACAGAAATGTCGGCTTTCAGGGAACAACCCTGGACTCGGTCCCTACTTTGTTGATCTCGCGGACAGAATGTTGAAACGCAACGGCACAATGGCTTTCGTGCTGCCTGTCACAGCAATTACGGGTAGTAGTTGGCAAAAAGTGCGAAAGATGTGGGCAGAGGAATATCACGATGTCCTTGTTATCACTATCGCACATGAAGATATTGAAGAATGCGCTTTCTCGGCAGATACTGGCATGGCAGAGTGCCTCGTTGTTGCGAAAAAAGGGAAAGGCAAAAATACAGGGCAAGGTATATTTGTTTGCCTTAAGCGATGTCTGCATGGAGAGTTAGAAGCGTTGGAAATAGCGAAAGAACTCCACAGATTGAAAAATATCCGCCAGTTGGATGATGATACGCTTAGTGGCGGCGAGCCACTCCAAATCGGGGATGAAATTATTGGACATGTGATCTCCGCACCTATTGTTCAAAGCGAGGCGGGATGGCCCCTTTCCCGTGTTAAAGATATGAGTGTCGTTCAGTCTGCTCGCTGTCTCGCGAGTGGACTCATACGCATTCCTCGACAAACCTCAGATATTCAAATCACTATGCGTCCTGTTTCAGAAATTGCTACGCTCGGGATTGGAACCAAGGATATAAGAGGCGGCGATGGCAGAGGTGCATTTGATGTGGAAAAAGGATGCACTGACACCGCGATATATCCCTGCTTGTGGCATGTGGATTCGGATTCCGATTCGCAGCGAGCAATACTTGTGCCTCCGGATGCCCACGCGCATCCGCGTCCGAATTCCGCTGAAAAAGTTGAAAGGATCATGAAATTAAACGGACGCGTGCATTACAATGTGGAGATGCGTTTTAATGCCAATTCGCTGACGGTGATGTTTACAGCACAAAATGCTATTGGCGTGAATAAACTGCCGAATGTCGTTTTTGACAACAAAATCCATGACTATGCGTGGAGCTTATGGTGCAATTCAACACTTGGTTTGCTTTGTCACTGGTATCAGAGCGGCAAGCAACAACAAGGCAGGGGAGTGCTGAGTCGCGCCACTTTTGATGCAATGCCTACGCTGGATGTCCGTCAACTCTCCGATGAGGCACTCACGAATGCAGAACGGATTTTCAACGAACTGAAGCACCAAAAAATGTTACCATTCAACCAGATGGATGAGGACTCAGTGCGCCATGAACTGGATCGGAGGTTGTTATCCGAAGTGTTAGGTATCACGGAGGCGGAGCGTCCGGATGTACATGAAGGCCTTGCATTACTCCGCAAAATGCTATGCCAAGAGCCGAGTATTCATGGTGGGAAGAAATCGAGGGTTAAGTTGGCTGCCCATTAACTCTCAGGACTATTTATAGTGAATCCTAAAAATGAACAGACACTTTCACCCCGGTAGGTTCGGTTTCCTAACCGAACCGGCGCAGGGTGTCCTATTAATTCTAAACTTTACTATAGTTTTCGGTTTTGATTTCGATTTTCGTTTACAGATGTTGACGTTCTTTCTCAAATATCGCGAGCACAGTTCGCGCCTACAGAGGAAAATACATACACATATAAAGTGAATTTTTAAAACTAAATGCCCCTGCATTAACTCTATATTTGGTTTGACCTATTAGGTTTTGTGTGGTATACTACTAAAATAATGTATAGATGTATATGAACAAACGGGAATTCAGCAATGCGTGGCGCACATTCACGAGAAATTCAATACTACCGGAATCAAAATGGACGCGCCCCTTTCACTGAATGGCTTCAATCAATTCGGGATCCCAAGACACAAAATAGAATCCTACGACGGCTTGACCGGCTCACACGGGGCAATTTTGGCGAGTGCAAATCCGTTGGTGACGGTGTATTTGAGCTGATTCTTGACTTTGGCCCGGGCTATCGTATCTATTTTGGTGAAATCAGTAACATAATTGTCCTTCTACTTTGTGGTGGTGATAAGGGATCGCAAATTCGGGACATTGAGCGTGCAAAAATGTACTGGCGAGAATACAAGGAGGTAAACCAATGAGGAAAATGGGAGACTGGCGCGAGTACTTAATGAAACAACTTGCTGATCCAGGGAACGCAATGAATTATCTTGATGTATCATTAGAAGAATACCAGGTAGATGGCGACACGGACTTCTTTCTTATGGGGCTCCAGAACGTTGTGGAGGCACAAGGTGGGGTTTCTACTTTTGCTGAGCGAATCGGACTTGAACAGGAGACTCTGACTGAGCTGTTATCTAACGGTGCAGCACCGCGCATCGATACGTTCAACACTATTGTTAAGGCACTTGGATGTAGACTGTCGATTAAACCACAAGAGGATGCAAATCCAACGCATGGCGTTAAGAATGAGGATTATCCGCTTGCATCGCAAGAGTCCGTGAAATCCGATCTCAGAGCCACCACCGACTAAGCCTTACAACGGAAAGAATTGTCAAGGGGATTCCCAGGTGACTTGGAAACCTATATGGAATTCATAATGCGGCGGCAGGAAAAGCGGATGAAACAAGGCGTGAAATACACCGATTTCTGCATATCCCGCAACAAAAAACCCAAAATACCTACCTCCTAAGTATTGCCAAGTCGCTTTCCTTGATGTAACACCGCGCTTACATACGCAAGGCAGGCACGAATATCCGCTTGCACAATGTGAGGATAATTCTCAAGAATCTCTGTCTCAGTCCAACCGTGTCCTAATAAGCCAACGATGAATTCAACCGCTAAAAAACGCGAAAAAACGTCACATTTCCAGTCACCACGTGGTATCCGCACGTCACTGTGGCGTTTATAACGTCACACTAACGTCACACCGCACAGACACAAAACAATCGCAACAAAATTTCATAGCAAATTTCATAGCAAATTTCATAGCATGTTCTGCCAGAATTGCCCAAAACCCCCTTATAATAAGGGTTCAGCGCACTTCACAAATTTCATAGTTTCCCGATTTGCTATGAAAACTGTGAAATTTTGCACCATAATCAGAAAAATGAATCGCTCTGGAAAGGAAAACCGGAGTCATTCAATTGTCCATTTTTCGATTGAATTTTCATCCGCCGGCCCGGTAGGTTCGGTTTTGCGGTGTACTCACC
>CAZQIP010000337.1:0-5317 GCA_964593655.1 uncultured bacterium
TTGATTATACACTCATGATTGTTGCCATCGGCGCAGCGTTACTTGGCACTGTGAGTGGTGCGCTCGGTACTTATGCAGTCTTGCGCAGACAGAGCCTCGTTGGTGATGCTATTTCACACGCGGCGCTGCCTGGCATCGCAATCGCATTTCTGCTGACGGGTAGCAAGACACCACTGATTCTGGTACTCGGCGCAGCAATTGCAGGGTGGTTAGGAACACTCCTCATTTTGAGTATTGTCCGGCTCACGCGTATTAAATACGATAGCGCGCTTGCTATTGTGCTATCCACCTTTTTCGGTTTCGGGTTGGTTCTGCACACGCTTATTCAGCGCACCGGCAATGCAAATCAGGCGGGGTTAGATACGTTCCTCTTTGGACAAGCTGCGACAATTTTGGAGCGCGACATCCTAACAATTGGTATACTCGGTGGCATCGCTCTCATCATCATGCTTGTCTTTTGGAAAGAACTGAAATTGCTTGTTTTTGATGAAAGTTTCGCTGCATCCATCGGGTTTCCGACGCGTGCGCTTGACATTTTGCTGACGAGTCTTCTCGTTATAGCGATTGTCCTCGGCTTACAAGCGGTGGGTGCGGTGTTGATGAGTGCGATGCTCGTGGCGCCGGCAGTCGCTGCGCGACAGTGGACTAACCGACTCCGTTTGATGGTGTTCCTCGCTGCATGCTTTGGTGCCCTTGCAGGTGTAATCGGGACTATTATTAGTAGCACCGCCTTTCGTATCCCGACGGGTCCGACGATTGTGCTGTGTGCGACGTTTATCGTGGGAATCTCGATCACTTTTGCGCCGAATCGTGGGCTTGTGTGGGATTGGTTGCGCCAGCAACGGAATAGGCGTAACTTAGAGATGACAACGGGTGAGCGATTAAAACAACTCCAGCGTGGGAGCGAATAACAGAAGTGTTACAAGATCACCTTGACATCTTATTCATTGCGATTGTCACAGCAGTTGCGTGCGCCCTACCCGGTGTATTCTTGGTACTGCGGCGAATGACCTTGATGAGCGATGCAATTAGTCACGCCATTCTTCCGGGTATCGTGCTCGCCTTTTTTCTCACGGAGAGTCTATCGTCGCCGCTCCTGATTTTTGCGGCGGCGGGGACAGGTGTGCTCACTGTGCTTTTCGTTGAATTGCTACAGCGAACAAAACTCGTGAAAGAGGATGCTGCAATCGGGTTGACATTCCCAGCTCTTTTCAGTATTGGTGTGATTTTGATCTATCGGTTCGCTGGTAACGTCCACCTTGATATGGATGCCGTGCTCCTCGGTGAACTTGCATACGCACCGCTGAACCGACTGAAGGCATTCGGTTATGATCTGGGGCCTGTCTCGCTGTATGTAATGGGTACGATTCTTGTAATTAACATTGTCTTTATTCTACTATTTTACAAAGAATTGAAGTTGGCGACGTTTGACGCGAGTTTAGCTGCCGCACTTGGATTTGCTCCAACTCTCATTCATTATGGATTGATGGCACTGGTATCTGTGACAACGGTGGGCGCATTTGACGCTGTTGGATCAATCTTAGTCGTTGCGCTCATCGCCGGGCCGCCTGCTACTGCTTATCTGATGACAGACAAACTCTCGCGCATGCTTATCCTAAGCGCGATCATCGGGAGTGTAAACGCTGTCAGTGGCTATTGGCTCGCGTCCATCTTTGATGTCTCTATTGCAGGCGCGATTGCAACGACGATGCTCCTGATTTTCGGATTGGTCTTTCTGACAGTTCCGAACCGGGGCCTCATCGCTATTGCGCGTCGGCACGCCCGCCAAAAATGGGAGTTTGCGCAGACGATGTTGGTTATCCACCTCTTTAATCACGAAGGACTTCCGGAAGCAGAAACTGAATCAGCGATTGCAGACCTGCATGAACATCTGAGTTGGAACCCGGATTTTACAACCCAAGTCGTGAAATACGCACTGAATAACCGATGTGTTTCGCGGCAAGAGACGCTATTGACCTTAACGGAACACGGACGTGCTATCGCACAGCAGGCACTCGTTCAATAACCGTGCTAAATGGTATCACATCATGCTCGGTATGAAAGGTTGCTATTATGAAAAATACTATACAGAAGATTCTCGCTGTTCTAATTCTACTTAATCTTACGTGGATAGTAAGTGCAGATGAAGCAGCACTTAAAAATCCAGACGGTTCATGGAAGTGGACGAATCGGCTTGTCCATGAAACGAGTCCATATCTGCTTCTGCATGCCCACAATCCTGTAGATTGGTATCCGTGGGATGATGAGGCACTGGAACTTGCAAAGAAAGAGAACAAGATAATTTTTCTCTCTGTCGGTTATTCCACATGCTATTGGTGCCATGTGATGGAAAGAAAGGTCTTTTCAAACCCAGAAATCGCAGCGGTGATGAACAGGAACTTTATTAATATCAAGATTGATAGGGAAGAACGTCCAGACCTCGACGAAATCTATATGACCGCCACGCAACTGCTGGTTCAACGCGGCGGCTGGCCTAACTCCGTCTTCCTTACCCCGGACTTAAAGCCGTTTTACGCTGGCACCTATTTCCCACCGACTGATATGCCGGGCAGACCGGGATTCCCAACGATTCTTGATGCAGTACATGAAGCATGGGTAACGCGGGAGGCAGAGGTCATCGAATCCGCAAACCAAATCTCAAATACCATTGAGATGGCGACGAGCCGCGGGTTCACCGCACTCAACGCAAGAGCACTGGATAGATCCCTTACGACTTCAGCGTTAGATTATCTCCGTACTGCTTATAGCCACGCCTATGGTGGCTTTGGTAGTGCTCCGAAATTCCCAAGTCCTGCGAATCTCGAATTCCTGTTGAGTGAATATCAGAGAAAATCGGGGTTACAAACCGCTCCTACAAAAGATGGATCGTTATTGAAGATGATAACGCACACATTGGATATGATGGCTTATGGTGGAGTGTATGACCAGATTGGGGGCGGATTCCATCGATATTCTGTTGACGCAAAATGGCTCATTCCACACTTTGAGAAGATGCTTTACGACAACGCGCAACTTGCGAAAGTATATCTTCAGGCTTATCAGTTGACGCGAGAGCTGCGTTACCGCCGCGTTGCTGAAGAGATCTTCAGTTACATTTTCCGAGAGATGACTGCCCCGGAAGGCGGCTTCTATTCGGCGTTGGATGCTGAAACGGATGCCGAAGAAGGGAAATATTACGTCTGGACCGCCGATGAGATCCAGAAGATTCTCGGAAACCCAAAAGACACTTCACGTTTCAATGAAATTTATGGCGTGGATAAGGGACCCAATTTTGAAGGCAAGAGCGTTCTTTATGTGCCCGATGGGTCAGAAGTAGAGGGTTCTGTGAAAGGTTTGTCAACAGCACGCGAAAAACTTTTGACAGCACGTCTTGAACGCGAATATCCGTTATTAGACATAAAAATCATTGTGAACTGGAACGGTTTGATGATAGACGCGCTCGCCTACGGCTACCAAGTGCTTGGTGAGGAACGTTATCTTGCGGCGGCATCGAAAGCGGCTCGGTTTATTCTTGAGACTATGAGAAAACCAGACGGTGAATTGTGGCATACCTATACGGGTGGTGTTGTCAAACAGGATGCGTATCTTGATGACTATACCTTTTTTGTCCGTGGTCTGCTCGGATTGCATGCGGCTACGGGTGAAGATCAGTGGTTAGCTTCAGCACGAACACTTACTGATAAGATGATTCAACTTTTTTGGGATGATAAAAACGGTGGATTTTATTATACGAAAGCGGATGCGAAACATCTCATTGTGCGTACCAAGAAACCTTATGACTCCGCGATTCCGTCTGGTAACGCTGTCGCCGTTAAAAACTTGTTGGCATTTGGAACAGGCTATCGGCACTATGCTGAGAAGACGTTACGCACCTTTGCTGAATCCATGGCACAAAGTCCATCATCCTTCATGTATATGCACTTTGCCCTTAACGACTATCTAACGTCGGAAGAGGCTCAAGATACCTCTGGATCATCAACGGTAACCGCAACTGTTAAAGTAAAAGAGAAAGCCGATGCAGTTTTCAACGTGGAACTTCAGCTTAAAATCGCTGCAGGTTGGCACATTAACGCTAACCCTGCTGGTCAAGATAATCTGATTCCGACAACTGTTACAGTGGATGTGAATGCCCCGGTAGAGATTGTTGATATAGCGTATCCGAAAGGCAGAACCACGCGTTTTGAGTTTAGCGACGAGCCTTTGAACATTTATGAAGAAAGCCTTATGATCTCGCTGCGTTTAAAACAGAAACCGAATGTGGTGCGCAAGAAAAACGTGCCAATCACACTCAAACTCACCTATCAGCCGTGTAATGACACCGAGTGTCTATTCCCAGAAACGTTGGACATTTCGTTAGAATTACCGTAGTTTCCTCGAAAAGCACGCTCTCATAATTTCTTTGACAGATAGTTTCCGTTGTGCTATATTGGTGTTTGATTGTCTGTTCTACAAACCCTACCAAACCGTTAGTCTATCCACGTTCTGAGGAGGCACTTAAAATGAAAGTCACTATTTCAATTTGTACTACGCTATTTCTGCTATCGATAGCATGCACCATCGCATCTGCGAATGTTGTTGCGGATCCTGTCCTCTATCTTAATGCCGCTGACAACCCTGCGCATCCAAAAGCTTGGAAAAATCTGGGTACTGAAGGTGGTGAATTGCTTGAGGCGGACAAAGCACCGGAACTCGAAGAAGGTGCCATTAAAATTCCCGCGCTCGGTATCAACGAACAGAATGTAAAATATTACACAACCAAGGAATCCCTTCAAACTTTTGGGGGGCCGCCAGCCAAAAATACACCGCTGTTTTTTGAGGATTGGACGTTGGAGTTCCTTTGTAGACGCAATGGTGACTTCTTTGTTGAGGAGCATCATTTCGCCGGTTTCCAGAACAGTCCGAGAGAAGGCAAGCAGGGAATTCGGCTCTGGATCGTTGGGGGTCAAAATCTCGACACCTCTATCCATGCCAAGGGCGGGAAGCAAGGTGTTCAACCCCTTAACCTCAAGCTTGAAGAAGGCGTATGGACCTGGATAGCGGTTGTCGGAACGAGCGGCAAGTCGATTGTCGCGTATCAAGACGGTAAAAAAGTCAGCGAACAAGCCGGTTTTGAATTCGACAAGAAGTTACCGATAAACGATATTTCAATCGGTGCGAATTCTTACGATGAACGCCGTCGAACTTTTAATGGATCCTTTGCAATCGTCCGTGCTTATGACAAAGCACTCAGCGAAGCAGAAATCAACCAAAACATTGGCGGTACATTTGCTGTTGATCCAGCAGACAAACTCTCAAC
>CAZQIP010000338.1:0-5258 GCA_964593655.1 uncultured bacterium
GGAAACCGCACCTACCGGGCCTGGGGAAAATATAGAATTACCGCAATATTTTATTAAACTTAATCAAAGCGCGCCTACCGAATTGGAAAAGATACTGCCATGAAAATTATGCCCAGCGTTCAACGACGACTTTCTTCTGTGTGAAGAAATCTACAGCATCCCAACTCTGGCCGTGGAGGTCGCCGAAGAAACTATCTTTCCAGCCGCTGAAGGGGAAGAACGCCATCGGGGCAGCGACACCGATGTTAATGCCGATGTTTCCGATCTCTGCCTCATAACGGAACTTCCGGGCGGACGCGCCGCTACTCGTAAAGAGACATGCCATATTGCCGTAGCTGCCGCCATTAATAAGCGCGATCGCATCATCAATCGTTTCAACATGAATAAGCCCTAAAACGGGTCCGAAGATTTCGGTCTTGGCAATCTCGCCTTCCGGGTTAAGACCGTTAAGGATCGTTGGACGGATGAAATTACCGTTTTCACCACCGAAGATACTTGGATACCGACCATCAACAAGGAGCTGCGCACCTTCATCAGCACCTGCCTGAATCAATCCTTCAATTCGCTTCTGGCTTTCAGCAGTGATAACGGGTCCCATTTCGACACTTTCCTCCAAACCGTTTCCGACAACGCGATCGGTGGCGGTATCAGCGATGGCTTCTGTGAACCAGTTTCTCGCGCCACCGACAGTGAATGCAAGGGATGCCGCAAGGCACCGTTGACCGGCACACCCGAAAGCACTCTCCGCTGTAGCGTTCACAGTAAACTGTGGGTCAGCATCTGGAAGCACAATCAGTGGATTTTTCGCACCGCCTTGGCATTGGACGCGTTTCCCGTTTGCAGCGGCTTTCGCATAGATGGCTTTCGCAGTGGCAGTCGCCCCGACAAAACTAATGCCGCGGATATCCGGATGTGTTAAGATGGCATCTACCGTCTCGCGTCCGCCATTCACAAGGTTGACCACACCTTTAGGCAATCCTGTCTGCTCAAGCAGTTGGAACACCTTTTGCATCGTGAGCGGTACTTTTTCGGAGGGTTTGACGATGTAGGTATTGCCACAAGCGATTGCATAAGGTAAAAACCAGAAGGTAATCATTCCTGGGAAGTTAAAAGGCGCGATTGCAGCACATACGCCGACAGGTTGACGCATCATAAATTCATCAATACCGGTGGCGATATCCTCTAAGTTCGTGCCTTGCATGAGCGTCGGGATCCCACACGCCACCTCAACATTTTCAATGGCGCGTCGCATTTCACCTTTTGCCTCGTCAAGCGTCTTCCCACACTCCAAGGTAATCGTTCGCGCGATGTCGTCAATGTTTTCTTCCAAAAGATTTTTCAAAGTAAAGAGGTATTGAACGCGTTGGACGGGCGGGGTGCGTCGCCATTCGCGGAGTGCTTCGGCAGCAGCAGTGGCAGCTTGATGCACCTCTTCAGCGGGTGAAAGCGGAACTTGGGCAAGGACTTCCCCGGTTGCTGGATTTGTAACGTCAAGCAGTTCATCCGTCGCTGATTTTTGCCACGTGCTATCAATATAGTTTGATAGGGGTGTTTGGACTTCAGGCATCAGCTTATCTCCATTAATTTTGGCATTAGTTTTTCTTTCCAAAGAGTTCAAGTACCTTCAACTGATTTATCGCGGCGAAGATCTGCGGGTCATGCATCAACTCGTCCTGAGATGTTTCCGTGATCTGAGCGAGTCCGTATTTAATACCGAGATCCCTGAGAACAATTTGCTCTTCAGCAAGTGCATCGCTTAAGCGTTGGTAACTCCGTAGCAGTTTTCCGGCTTGTAGGTTGTCGCGAGCGGCATGTTCAGCAGCAGTGAGTTTCTCTAACACATCGTCTCCATTTTCTTCTATAAAGGTTTTAAGCTTCTCGTGATTTTGGAGTTTCGACCGCAGCATCCGTATCTCAGATCGACTAAACCCTGCTGTCTCGACATCGGGAATGATACCCACCTTGTCAATATCAACGCCGTTGGGTGTATAGTATCGCGCAACGGTTAGTTTCACAGCAGCTTTTGAATTCCGCAACTGAAAGACCCGTTGGACGGATGCTTTGCCGAAGGTCTTATCGCCCATGACAAGCCCGCGCCCATGATCTTTTACGGCACCCGCAACGATCTCAGAGGCACTTGCGCTCCCGTCATCGACGAGTACAATCAGTGGAAAATGTTCTCTTTTTATGCCTTTTGCCACGAAATCTTCACGGGATTCAAGCCCTTGACTATAAACAACGAGTTGACCGGGTGTTAGGAAATCGCTTGCAATATCAACAGCTGAAGAAAGTAGGCCGCCCGGATTTGATCGGAGGTCAAGGATAACTCCACGAACATTTTTCGCCTTGAACCCAGCAAGTGCGTTATCAACATCATTTGCTGTCGTATCAAGGAATTGATTGATTTTGATGTATCCGATGTTATCGCCGATAACATCGTGTTCGACACTCGGAATTCGAATGACCTCACGGGTAATGGTAAGTTCAATTGGACGACTTTCGTTCTCACGCACAATTGTGATAGAAACATAGGTACCGGGTTCACCGCGAAGCTGATCTACAGCATCGCTCAAGGAAAGTGGCATCGTCGATTCACCTTCAATGTGACTGATAATGTCCCCATTCTGAATGCCAGCCAACGCAGCAGGGGAACCTTTAAAAGGCGTAATGACAGTCAACATGTCTTCACGAATACCGATGACCATACCGAGTCCAGCGTACTTACCTTGGTTCTGGGTCTGAAATTCAAGATAATCCGGAATAAATTGACTGTATCGATCTAATTCGCGAAGCATCCCCTTGATTGCGCCTTCTATGATCTCTTTACTATCCGGCGTATCCAGATGCGATTGTTGGATATAAGCCAAGACATCTGAAAAGAGAGCGATGCCCTTCAACACTTCATCGTCAACCATCTGTCCTGTCTCTTCCGAACTCCAACTGAATGGCAAGAACACGCAGACCAGAAATATAGATAACAAAATGTGAAAAGAGATTTTGACTGAGGTATTCAGGTTTCCAGATCGTATCATAAGCAGTTTCATTATTTCTCCCTCCTGCAGGCATGTTTCTATCGCGTTTTGGCAGTGCGCGATTGGAAATCAAGCTGCAGAGACATGGAATCTATGTAAGTCTGAATTAATAAAAAAAGTTTCGTAATCGTTGAATATTTGGAATGCGAAAAGCGACGAAGGCCGCGACTGCACCATAAAGCAGGTCAATGCGACTCATCCGTGTCTGCATCAATTCCCAAACAGACTGTCCGTTGAAAAGTGTCGTTGCGATAGGCATCGCTTGCTCCAACGACATATTATTCTCTTGACGGAGTTGCTCCGCGATGTGTGCGACGGCATTCCACTGAACATCCAGATATTTCCCGATAAAGATACCGAGTATCGCAAAAACCGCAGCACCAATGCCGACAATACGCCACGCAGTTTTCGCGTCTTGTGGCAGACTTCGGCTGCCTGTCAGGAGCATTCCTGCTCCGGTAAATACACCGATACTGATGGCAACGAAGCCAGCGGTGTTTCCCGTCCACTGGCTATATTTTGCCCAAAGTACACCCCCAAGTATTGCACCAAGGAGTCCACCAATAGGGGCTATCACGGTGTTCATTTCAACCAGCTCCATTCGTCTGAATTTTCGGTTTCTGCCGATGGTGTTCGGTATTCTGTTCAAAAGTATAGGCAACTCGTAGGACTTTATCTTCTGCGAAAGGTGCGCCGAGGAGTTGCAATCCGACCGGCAGCCCGCTTTGGACGAAGCCACACGGCACAGAGATACCGGGCAACCCGGCATGACTTGCAGGCGTTGTCATCACATCAGAAAGATACATCTGTAACGGGTCTGCAGTCCGCTCTCCTATTTTGAACGCCGGTGTAGGCGAGGTCGGTGTTGCGATAACGTCAACCTTCTCAAATGCGGCATCAAAGTCAGATTTGATCAGCGTCCGTGCTTTTTGTGCTTTTTTATAGTAAGCATCTTGATAACCTGCGCTCAGCGCGAAAGTGCCGAGCATAATCCGACGTTTCACTTCTTCACCAAACCCTTCACTTCGCGTCTTTTTGTACATACCGATAAGGTCTTCAGGGTTTTCGTTGCGGTATCCATAACGGACACCGTCGTATCTTGCGAGATTCGCACTCGCTTCAGCGGGGGCAATGATATAGTATGTCGCGATTGCATACTCCGTATGTGGCAACGATATTTCTTCAACGGTCGCCCCGAGACTTTCAAGCACAGCAATCGCACGCTGAACGCTATCCGCAATTTCTGTGTCCAATGCCGGTGTGAAATACTCTTTGGGTACACCGATTTTTAAGCCCTGGACATCGTTGATGAGACTCTGTGTAAAATCTGGTACAGGCACATCAACAGAGGTTGCATCCATCGCGTCGCTGCCACAGATAGCGTTAAGCAACAACGCACAATCGGTGACATCTTTGGTAAACGGACCGATCTGGTCAAGTGAAGAAGCAAAAGCGACAAGTCCATAGCGGGAGACACGCCCATACGTCGGTTTCATGCCAACGACTCCACAGAGCGCTGCGGGTTGCCGAATCGAACCGCCAGTGTCTGACCCGAGTGAACAGATCGCCGTATCCGCGGATACAACTGCGGCAGAACCGCCACTTGAACCGCCAGGGATAGTGTCCAGATTCCACGGGTTATGCGTAATCTGATATGCCGAGTTCTCGGTAGAGGAACCCATCGCGAACTCGTCCATATTCGTTTTACCGACCATGACAACGCTGTGCGCGTGGAGTTTCGCTATGACAGTCGCATCATAAGGCGGCACAAAGTTCTCAAGGATTTTAGAACCGCAGGTTGTCCGTACCCCTTTGGTACATATCACATCTTTAATCGCGATTGGGATACCCGCGAGCGGCGGCATCTCGTCTCCCTTTTGAAATCCCGCGTCTGCATGACTCGCCTGCTCCAAGGCGATGTCCTTCGTCAACGTCAGGTAGCCTTTAACATGCGATTCCACTTCAGCAATACGCGCATAGACAGATTCAACCAACGCTACAGCGGTGATTTCCCGATTTTTGAGTTTCTCGTGCAAGGTATGTGCCGTCAATTCGTAAAGCATTTTTAACTTTCCTTTGACCGAAAACGCGATTTCCGATGTTTAAAAATGTGGCGCGCGTTTTCGGTCAAGGTTCGGTCAGGCGGGTTGGTCACTTCAACCACCTTTTCGTAACCCGTCCTCCATTTCATTACGGACTATCGTTCTTTGTAACTTTTTTAATTTT
>CAZQIP010000339.1:0-14456 GCA_964593655.1 uncultured bacterium
AACTAAAAGTTTATGCTACAAAAATGTCCACTTATTTATGGGCTTCACTATAATTAATTTTGCATGGCGAGGCTTTCGTGCCTCGCCATTTTTTTTCGGCATGTGAAACTGAACACACTGGGAAACTACAGTAAAGCCGCAATTAGCGACGCATCAACGGAATTAATTAATTCGGTAATTTTGTAGCAATATCCGGTGCGGTTCCAAACCGCACCTACCGGATATGGGAAAAACAGGGATTACCATAAATATCCTGACGTCTTACTTACTGCCCTTTGGCGTAGAGCGGGTTATCAAGTAGCGTTTGGACTTCGTAGATAGACCCCTTCAACTCTGCGTACGGTTCCGGCATACGCACAGGTGCAGCTACCATGCGCGGTTGGTTCGTCGGTTCGCCACGGATGATGAAGTCGTTGAAGGTGTCCCAATCCGGGATGCCTTTCAGGGGCCAGGCATCTACGGCGCAATACTGGAAGAGAAGTAAGCGTCTCGGTTTGTCAGAGGTGTTCGGGGCAGACCCGTGTAACGCCCGAACATGATGGATTGTGATCCCACCCGCCTTCAATTCAACGGGCACAGCCCCCTCTGGTGTAAAATCAGGGTCCGTCACGGCACCAATAAATGCGCCATCTTGGTGATGGTCTAAAGTCGGACCTCTGTGGGAACCAGGAAGTATCATCAATGCACCGTTTTCAACAGTCATATCGTCAATCACAATACCGACTGCGAGCAGATCATCGTTGGTGTGTGGGTAAAACGCCCAATCTTGATGCCATTCAACCGGACTTCCGAACTCTGGATACTTCATGTTCAACTTATGCCCATTATACCGAACGCCGGATCCGATAAGTTGTTCCACAATATCCAGAATCTTGGGGTGTCGTAAGGTTTGATCGTAGACGGTATGGTATAGTGCCGGACTTTTGATACGCCGCACGCGCGGGTTCGCTGCGGTATGCCCGGGTTCCAGGTCAAAGATGTCGGTATGTTCAGTAACCTCTCTTGATTTCTCAACGAATTCATCGGTGACGCGTTGGAGGTCCGAGACCTCTTCCGCTGAGAGCACTGCCTCAACACCGATATAACCGTTTTCGTCGTAAAAATCACACTGTTCTTGGGTGAGCATTGTTCCGTTACACTCCTCTTAGCGAAATGATGCTGTTATTATACGTCAATCCGTGAAAAATTTCAACCCTTGATTAACAATTTCTCATAAATGTCCTGTACTTTTTGAACATGTGCTTCAATACCAAACGCTTCCTCAGCATGTTTTCTTGCCGCTTGCCCTATACGCATGCTTCGGATCGGATCTTCGGCGAGCTCAATAATTTTGTCTACGATTTCCTTCATAGGGTCTAATGGGAGAACGTACCCCGTTACGCCATGAACAATCATGTCAGCGGTACTACCGATCGGGGTGCCAATAACGGGTTTGCCAGCCGCCATTGCCTCTGCGATGACACTCCCTGCTGAGAGAGTTACCAGCAGGTCGAGTTCCTGCATTGCTCTGGGCATATCGGTGCGGTGTCCAGTGAAGTGGATGATGTCTTGCAACTGATATTTGGCTACCAACTGGCGGACTTGACGCTCGTAGGTGCGATGTACAGGTGTATCTAATGCGGCACCAATGACGCGAAACCGGACTTTTTTGCATTGCGCAGCAACCTTCGCGGCTATCTCAACGAACGCCTTTTGACCTTTGAAAGGTTCAATTCTACCCACGATCCCAACGACATACTCCCCCGGGTGTGCGGGTCCATGAGCGGGTTGAAAGACCGACAAATCAACACAATTCAGTATGACCTCAATTTTGCGAGCATCAACCCGTGCTTGGATAAGTGGCGTTTTGCTCTGTTCCGAGATAGCGATAATACTATCCATCCGGTTAAATTTGTACTTTTGCACCTGCGTAGGTGTGAGAAGGTTCCGGGCGTGTGAAACAACAGGGACTTTCAGCCGCTTTTTGAGGGACCAGAGATACGGGTTAAACCACGAATCGGAAGTATGAATTAGGCAAGCGTTGTGAGTCTTAGCAAGTGCGACTAATTTCCGAGCAGCACTGTGCCTCGTTATTAACGATTTCACCTTTCGCCACGGTGGAAGTTCGAGTACCACCGTAGGCACATTGGTATTCCTCAAGTGTTCAACAAAAACACCATCATCGGGACAAACGACGAGGGGAGAATAGCGCGCTCGGTCGATGTTTGCCACGAGATAAGCCAGTTGCTTTTCACCCCCGCCGATGCTCGAACCGCAATGACTGAGGTAGAGTATCGGTTTTTTGTCCATGTGTCCGCTTGTCCATCACGTGAATTAATTTTCAGCGATAAGTTGGGTAACCCACAAATTAGACAGGAAAATCAAGGTGCTGATCCCGGAAAACCTGACTCACCGATCGGTGTTGATGTACCCTCAATATGGCTTGAGAGAGGAGTGGTGCGATAGAAAGCACCTTCACTTTTCCATCGAGCTGTTTTTCAGCGGGCACAGGGATCGTATTGGTAGTGACCACCTCACGAATTGATGGGTGATCAAGACGTTGCAACGCTGGACCAACCAATATAGGGTGTGCGATACTCACATAAGCGGGAGCTGCCCCGGCCTCTGTCAATGCTATGGCTTGTTCGTGAATAGTTCCGCCCGTTTGTATTTCATCGTCAGTGATAATAGGGGTTTTACCTTTAACATCGCCAACAAGCTCAATGAATTTAACGCTCTGTCCATCAATCCCCGTGCGTCGTTTGTGCATGATAGCTAACGGAAGCCCAAGCATATCGGCGTATTTTTCTGCTAACTTCGCGCGCCCGGCATCAGGTGCTACAATTACGCCGTCTTCGACCTGTTTCTCTCGGAAGTAATTCACCAAAGTCGTCACGGCAGTCAGGTGATCCATAGGGATATCGAAAAAACCTTGTATCTGTGGCACGTGAAGATCGATAGCCATGACGCGACTTGCCCCTGCCGTTGTCAATAGATTGGCTACCAATTTCGCGCTGATCGGTTCGCGTCCTGTTGTTTTGTGATCCTGACGGGAATACCCAAAATACGGAATGATAGCGGTAATCTGCCGGGCTGATGCACGTTTCATCGCGTCAATGGTGATAAGCAGTTCCATCAAGTTTTCGTTGGCTGGTTGACTTGTTGGCTGCACAACATAAATATCGGTGCCGCGGATACTTTCCTCAATTTGCACGCGAGTCTCAAGGTTGGGAAACGGACCGATTGTAATTTTACCAAGTTCAACGCCTAAAATGGCAGCGATTTCTTTCGCCAATGCCGGGTTCGCGCTTCCGGCGAATAGCCTGAAATCGTCGCTAACTTGCTGGTCAATCAGTGTGGACATGCCAAAACCTCCTTATACTAAATTAATTTCATTCATCACATACTGCTCCATTGGAGCGGAAACCTTAGATTTCGCCTATTTTGTTGGGTTGCGTGTATTTCAAGAAGCAATGATAGCAAATAGAATCGCGAGACCGATTGCAACAGTCAAACCGATTGCAGATTGACGGAGTTGAACACTTTGGCCTTTTGATATATAAGTTTTTGCATAGAGGGCAGCAAACTCAGGTGTTTTTCCAAGCAGACGCCAGGTAGGCGGAATCGGTTCATAGACAGAAGCGATAAGGACTCCAAGTAGATTTCCACAGAGACCGATGAAAAACCATGTTGCCTTCTTAGCATCGTATTCTGCCTCTCGTTCAGCTATCAGAAGGGTGTTTGCTGGAACATGGTGCTGTTGAGCGTTATTCAATTTAGAACCCTCTGTCGCTCAATGCGCTTGTATTTGAGTGCCTGCTATTAGAAGATGAGGGATTCACCCATCATCTCAATCGGTTGATCTAAACCGAGGAGGCAGAGTGCTGTTGGTGCTATGTCGGCAAGGCGTCCGCCTTCACGGAGTTGTTGCCCCTTGCGCTGGTTATCAACAACGATGAGATCGACATCGTACGTTGTATGTGCAGTATGGATACCGCCGGTTTCTGGGTCAATCATCTGTTCACAGTTTCCATGGTCGGCAGTGACAATGAGCGCGCCTTCCTTTTGAAGCACAGCGTCAACGATTCTGCCGACTCCAGCGTCAACTGCTTCAACTGCCTTGATAGCGGCAGGCAGTGAACCGGTATGCCCTACCATATCTCCATTGGCATAGTTGAGTACGATCAAATCATATTTATCGGAGCCGATCCGGCGTAGCATCTCGGCGGTTACGCCCGGTGCCGACATCTCTGGTTTCTGGTCGTAGGTCGTTACGTCCCGTGGAGAAGCGATGATTTGCCGATCCTCACCTTCGTAGGGTTCATCTCGATAGTCGTTAAAAAAGAAGGTAACATGCGGGAACTTCTCAGTCTCAGCACATCGGAACTGCGTGAGTCCCGCCTCGCTGACATAAGTACCGAGGGTATTCTTCATTTTGGGTGGTTTTTTAATCGCCGCTTCAACAGGCATCCCTTGTTCGTACTCGGTCATTGTAACAAACTTAACGTCAGGTTTGCAATTCCGTTTAAAACCCATTTCTCGCGTGACACCGTCTTTCCCTTCCGCTTGAAACGGAAATTCATCAAGACAAAAGGCTTTCGTCAGTTCACGAGGCCGGTCGCCTCGGAAGTTATAGAAAACAACGGCATCTCCGTCAGTGATACGCGGCAGTGGATCACCGTCACTTCCAACAACCACACTCGGACGTACAAACTCATCCCCTTTGCGATTGCTGTCATCAGGGTTTTTGTAATAATCACGATAAGCATCTGCAGCAGAAGTAACCGGGTCGCCAACCCCTTCAGTTAAAAGACGGTATGCGACCTCAACGCGTTCCCATCGGTCATCTCGATCCATGGCGTAGAAGCGACCGATAATGGAGGCTATCTGCCCGATATCGATCTCTTTCAATTTCGCTTCAATCTGCTCACAGAATTGGATACCGAGGTCGGGCTGGCAGTCGCGTCCATCACTGAAATTGTGAATCAAGACTTGGTTAGATTTGAGTCCATTTGCTTTAGCAAGCCTGAGCAGCCCATAGAGGTGTTCAAGTGAACTGTGCACGCCAGCATCGCTTGCCAATCCCATGAAATGGAGATGTGTTCCGTGCCTTTTGACATGGGCAATCGCTTCCAAAAGCACTTTATTCTGAGCAAATTCACCGGAACGGATCATGGTACTGATGCGGAGGAGTTCTTGGTTCACGATGCGTCCTGCGCCGATGTTCTGATGCCCGACTTCGCTGTTGCCGATAACACCAGCCGGTAAACCGACATCTTCACCAGAGGTATGGATGAGGACATTTGGATAGTTTTGTCGCAGCCAATCATCTACGGGTGTTTTTGCGAGATGAACGGCGTTCGCGTGCTGAAATTCGGGGTATGGATTATTGCCCCAGCCGTCCCGAATGATGAGAACGACGGGGCGTTTCTGATGGATCGCCATGCAAATTCCTTCCTATTGCATAATGTATGTGAAACCCTGTTTTAAACATGATATATTCTATTTCTATGATACGTTGAGCACGACGCGTCTGTAGATGGCGCGCAAGGGGACTTCACATTCAATTGAAGCGAGTGATAGCACATCCTCAAGATGCTGAAACCTGTTATGGGTCCATTGCGCCCCTTCGCACTGGTAGTGCTCAACGCGCACACTGTCTTGTGAAATAAGGATGTATTCCTGTAAGGAAGCGAGTTGCTTATAGTGCTCAAATTTTTCACCACGATCGAACGCTGCGGTTGAGGGCGACAGCACTTCTACGACAACAATAGGATTGAGGAG
The DNA here is from genome assembly GCA_964593655.1 of uncultured bacterium. Classification (GTDB taxonomy): domain Bacteria; phylum Poribacteria; class WGA-4E; order WGA-4E; family WGA-3G; genus WGA-3G. The sequence goes on from CAZQIP010000339.1 coordinate 5,764, forward strand.
TGTGTCAAAGGTGTCATCCTCAAAACGGGGCACCCCACAGACAACGATAACATCTGGGTAGAAGTAGGAGCCTTCTGGACTGGTCCGCACGCGCATCTCGCCAGCGAAGACTTCACACTCGCTCTCCATCAATTGATTGCTAAGCTGAACTGTTGTATCTACTGTGATACGGTTGTGCCAGCGGCTTGCTCCAGACATCGCGATGATTTGCCCGTTGTGGTATTCGTTTTTAAAGGGCTGCTTGCGTTCCCAAGTGAGGTATTCCTCAGGTGTCAGATAGGTTTGTGCTGTAAGTGTTGACATAAGTGCCTCCGTGAGGCGCTGTTTCCTACCGAACTACTTGAATGACAGACATCTTTTATAGTCCCGTCTTCAATTTTCCCCATGTTGTGGCGAGTTTTCCACGTGCTTCTACGTCTTGCGGTGTTTCCATGACTTTTTGGATGTCGGCTTCGCTCAATGTTTTCTCATAGAGTCGGACTTCATCAATTTTACCGGGGAAAAAATCTGTTGGTCGGCCGAAATCGTCACCACCGATCCAGAGTTCTAATGCCGAAGGTGCGATCGGCACATCGTTGGCAGCGTCGCCTTCGAGTTTACCGTTGACGTAGACCTTCATTGTTTTTCCATCGAATGTTCCAGCGAAGTGATACCACTCACCGACTTTCCAATCGGTTGTTTTGGATTCTGCAAAGGTGTTGTTCGGTTTGACGAGGAAATCAATGCTATCCACGTTACCGAAATCAAAAATAACGAAGATAGAGTCATTTTTAACCATCAAGCGTCGGCTAGTGAGTGCTTCGTTTGGACTGAACCAGGCCATAAGGGTAATATTTTCCTCGATTGCGAGCGCGGCATCGTCTGCAACGACAACATGGTCCTCTTCACCGTCAAATTCGAGTCCTGTTTCAAACTTTCCTTCGACCCATTTAGGTGCACCGGCAAACTTTCCGTCATGTCCATTGCCTGTGACATCTATGACTTCTTTACCATTGTTTTCGTCAAAGGGCCAGTAAGCAACGAGTCCGTCATCTGCAACGTTGGCGATACTGAGGTTGGGGATAATCAGGAGTGCACATAGCGACAAAACAAAGATAACTTTGGTCATTGAGATTTCTCCTATATAAGCGCGAAATTTTGGATCTGTATCTTGGGGATTTGCCAATATTATAACATATTTTTGGAAAGGAAGTGTATAAAAAAAATATTGTCTGAATCAGGATTTACAGAATTTTAAGATAGGTAGGATAAAAAGATGTTGAACCCCTCGGTCCTATTTCAATATCACGATTTGCCGTGTTGCAGAGAATTCACCGGCTATGAACTGTAAGAAGTAGACACCACTTGAAACGGATTCGCCTGTCTCATTCCGTCCATTCCAATAGGCTGCCTGCTCTCGTGTAAGATAATATCCAACAGGTTTGAACCCAGTAGAAATTGTTCGGACTAAACGACCTCCAACATCATAAATCTTCACACTCACATCTGCCGATTCCGCCAACTGATACGGTATCCATGTCTCAGGATTGAAGGGGTTAGGATAATTCGGTAGTAATTTCGTTTCCGGGACGTTTTGATTAGCATCTGCTAGCCAAGCATGTAAAAACTGAATCGCTATCTTAAGGTTGTGCGATTTTTCTGGGAGGGCCTCTAACTCGCGCAATGCGTGTTGGACAGCAATAATGTTTTCAGAAGAGGACACCGTGGATTTAACAATGTCCACCTGAGAAGGTGCAGCTGCTCCCTTTTCACCAAGCCGTTCTGCTACGAACACGAGATCTAACACATTTACCTGCCCATCATTATTGACATCTGCCCTCGGGTTGGAGGGTGGTTTTTGCCCAAGATTCTGTGCCACAAGAATAATATCAAGAACGTTGACAATTCCGTCCTGATTGACATCGCCGCTGGATTCCATCCCTTTTGCTGTAATCAACAGATCCGCCCAATATGCCCAGTCACAGGTTTCAGTTTTAACAGAATCAGTCACCAATTCCAATATTATAGTTTCGCCTGCAAATTCAGAAAGCGAAATACGACCATTCACCCAACTAGGGGTGTTGAAAACAAAGTGTTCAAATCGATTTTGCCCATTCAGAAGCACTTTGAAGCACAATCCATCAAGACTACAACTCCCTGGTAATCCGCCCGAAAAAGACAAGACTATCTCCCGAGCACGGGGTAGATTCAATAAGTATTGAAGAACAGTTTGTCCATCAGGAGGTGGATGAGCAATAATACTCGCCTTGCGAATTCCACTGACCGTTGCAATAGTCCGGGCCCCTGAGTTATGAACACTCCCATGTTGAAATATACCGCCAAACTGCAATCCAGCGACAAAACCGATGTCTCTCAGATTATATGGGAAAACCACTTCTGCGCCAGACTCAAAGAAAAAAAGAACTTGTGCAGGCAGTTCGGTTTCGATTGAATATTGTCCCTTGCCTTCATCTTCTACTGTATTTGGGAAAGTTTTTGTCGGTTCATTAGGTAAGAAAAATCCTACTTTTGTAAGCGCGTCCAATGGTTCGGAGACAATCTTAGGTTCGCCCCATCTTGGCCAATCCCAGCCTGGATCCTCATTAGGTCCCGGATCGGTAGTAAATCGTAAAACAATCTGTTGTCCGCGATAAGTGGTCAAATCCAAACTGATATGCTTCCATTGTCGTTGATTGTAATGTTGGCGAAAAATCTCCTCTTCTTGGACAGAAACAATAAAGGTGGCACCATCGGATTTCTCAAAACCGGCCCCATCTAACAATCCGATATCAAACTCTAAATGGATACCAGGGCTATTCGGAAGCAAGAGTTTCCACTCCCCAAACGTATCACCTCTGATACCTTGCCATGGCGGTTGCGCCCGAATTGCATCTTTAGATATATCAGCAAGAGAGGTATTTCCTCGCCGGAAGGTAGCTCCTTTTTGTACAGGTAGTTCTTTTCCATCTACGATAATACCCGTTCTTGCAAGATGGAACTGGGAAAGTAAATCAATCTCATGAACAACGTCTGTACTTTCGAGCCGAAACAGCGCAGCATTTTTCGTCACACGCGATTCGATCACTGAAACGCCTTCTGGCAAAGAATTAATATGCACTTGAGAGAAATCGCGTGGCACATCGCTTAAAAGATAAGACTTTTTTGGATCCAATCCGAGTATCTCATTTTCGTTGTAAGCGCGCCAATGCGGAATACTCCGATCTGTTTTTACCTGCGTCACGCCAAAGATTCTCTCATACCCAGCATCTCTCTGAGGCAAATCGAAAATAGAACCGTCCTCGGTTGTTTTCAGTGTTGCGATTTCACCACCCTTGCCCACATATTGGAATAGCGTGTCAGTTCCCCAATCCGTCTCAAAGTTAGGTTTCAAACCAAGTTCCTGCCAAGTTCGCGCAATTGATAGTAATTCTTGTGTTCTGGCGCGTTCAGGGACCAAGTCCTCCATTGACCAAATACGAAGTGTGGGTAAAACACCCCAATTCTCATACGACTCCAGATATTCTTGGTAAAGTTGTGGACCCTCATCCGGGTTAGGCATCCCCAAATAGCCATAAGGCAATGTATAGGAAGAAAATAGGAAGGCACTAATTGAGTGTGACTCTCCCCTTGGACTGAGATCCCATTCTGGCGGAAGTTTCCAACGTTGCGCGAAATTCTCACGGAAGAAGGTGACTTCATGAAGGTGCTCGCCGCTAAAAACAACACCCGGCATTGCCTCCGTCAATTCCTTGTGCATTAGTACATTACCTTGACCAGCGTTTATCCCTTCAATCAATCCATTTGCGTCATTGACCACAGCGTGACTAATGTCCAAATGAAACGCATCTACTCGGTATTGTTGCCACACTTCCTTTAGCTGTTGAACAAAGAATTTTCTAAACTTAGAACTCGCGAGATTTATCCAAGCATATCGATGGAGATGATCTCTTTCATCCCAATGCAAGCCCACAAGATTTCCGTTCCATGGGTCCCGAAATTGAAATTGCTGGAATTCTACATAGAGAGGATGATAGGTTGAAACCCCAACGAGATTCACATGTGGCATCACCCGAAAACCATATTGATGTGCTGCCTTAACGAATTTTCCAAACTCAGGGTGTGCTGTATAATCCGGATTATTCTCATCAAAACCATCTTTTCGCCAATGCACCATATATAGTAAAGTTTTTGTAGGATCAGTTTGTTCCGCCAATTTATCCAATACGCGGATATCCAGTCCAAAATAAATGACAACCAAACCTATCTCTTGAACCCATGCAGGCATCTTATCTAATCGCCAAGGTTTAAATGTTCTTTCCATCCAATCCCGATACTGCCTCGCGGGGACCCGCCAATCGCCTGTGTACGTATTCAATCTCCATACAACAGATTTCGCAGAGGTAAGGGTATCGAAAGGTGCCTGATTTTGGGTTTCAAAACCGAGTGCAAAACTTTCTACATCTTTTTGATAATGGAGTACTTTAAACTGAAAGGTTGCGTCTGTGCCGCGAACGGAAAACCCACCCTGTTGTCCTTGAACAATCGCAAGTTGTACTTCCCAACTGCCCGGATAATTGAAGTCCTTGGAGGTAAATGGAGATGTCTCGTCAATAACCTGTCCGCCCTCTGCAGGAAGAACGAGATCCAGATTCTGCGTATCCAGATTGCCGCATCCCCACTGAATTCCATAAACTCCTGCTGTATCGGAAGTTCCTTCCTGTTCAATAACCAAGTCCCCAGTGCTCTGGTCAACTGCAATGAACAAACGAATTTCGTTCTGTCCTCGCGTAAATACAATTTCTGCTTTTAGCGGTGCTATTTTTCGAGCAGATGCTATGGTAGCGTCTCCTGTCCAAATATGTCCGCTACCTTTCCTTAATATGCCGCTATGTCCACTAATGCCTTTAGGCATACCATCAGCACTAAGAGGTAATGTGTAAGTTTCGGCTGTGAGGTTGTTATGGAGTTGGGTAATAACGCCGTCTTTAAACTGGATTTCATACGTATCGGTTTTGACGAAGACGGTGTCATCGAGGATGGTAAGCTCGGCGGATTGTGATGTTCTTGCGTAAAGCATACAGAGTATTCCAATTAGAATTACTATAGCAAAAAGGCGCATGCTGATTTTCCTCTGGGCAGTTGCATTTTACTTTAATTTCGTTAAATCCAAAGACTGCCAATGTTAATATTCCTCATAGATAGGTCTTAAGAACTCGGCACCAGCCTTCCCGAATTGATTACAAATTTCATCGGCAAGATCTTTATACCCTTTGTTGTACAAGATCCGGATAGTCTTTTCAACTTCGTTCTTTTGCGTCTGTTCCAGAAACCGCATTTCGCGCTCAGAGATTTCCAGATAAATTTTCCCAACTTTTTCAGGTGTTTTCAACACATGTTTCTGCAAGGCTTCAATAACATGTGATAAGGTAAAAGCGTACCCCGGAACCTTGTCAAGATAGTTCATGGATACTGTTATCCAAGCATGCACTTCATCATCTATTTTATCAATTAGCCCTAACCACATGGATAGAGGACTTAAAACCGCCTGATATTCCTTTTCCTCGCTATGTTGGGAAAGGACTTCAAACAAAGCACGCCACGCAGGCATAACCTTCACCTTCACCTTGTCAGATAGATTATCAGCACGCCGAGAGAAAAAGTAGACCATACCCGCAAGAAGATTTGGATTGCCACTGTGTATCAACTGATAAATGAGACTGGTTTTGTCGTCTAAGGTTTCACTGTCTTCTATCCAACCCGTACAGAGGTGTCTGACGAGTCCATCCAGTACTGCTGTATCATCAAAGTGGGTGCTTAATGCCTTCTGATAATGTCCATGTGCTTTGAGCAGTGAATGAAACTCCTCTCGGACTCCTGGATGTAACAGATACCCCGAAAAAGCGGCTTGCCAATGGTCTTCATCATGCTGTGGGAAGATACGATTTATGTTGAGATGAACCCACTCTTTATCAAGATACATCAGATAGGGTAGGTGAAATCCAAGTATATAAGAGAATTCAAGTGAGGGTTCAATGCTTCGATCCAGTCTTTTGGTGAAATCTGCTCTGATGGCGTAGGGCCATCGGCAATCTGTGTACTCAGACGCGTTGGTACGGGCGAATCGCAAGGCGTAGTCTACCATCGCTGAAAACACTCTACCTCTGTCTGAATTCAGAACGTCAGTGGGCAGATTATCAAGATTTGAAACACTTTGTTGTGCCTTATCCACGAGAATCAAGAGAATTTCTTCAGCAAGAGGCAAGAGTTGTGCGTCAAATGCGTGTATATCATCCGTTGTGCCTTCTGCTATCAAATCTGCTGTACCAGAAAGAACCCAATTCCTATAATTAAAACCATCCTCGTATTGCTCATTCCAAAAATGTTCTGATACGAGAAGGGAACATATAAATCCAAGCAGTGCAGTCCAGTCAAATGTTTTCTTATCCTTCCATGCATTCAGGAAACCCCGCAGTAGAGAAGATTGGTATAAATTCCGAACACTTTGGAAAGGCAGTAGATCACCCGTAAAGCGTTGTGGTTTTTCTTCCACATACTCTGCAAGTGTATCTGCGAGGCCGCGTCCTCCAAGAAAAGGCATACCTATAATTTCTGTCTCTTGGTAATTGTTTAAATAATCGGCAATTTGAGCATTTGACATCTTAGCGAGTTCTCTGATCGTCAATGGTCTCACCGGAGCGACTGCTCCTGACTTAGGCATAATCCCAGAACTTTCAGTATCTTCTGCGCAAAGACGATCATATTTTTCGTAAGCATCAATAATTTTTTTATTGCCGGTTTTCAAGAGTTTAGAAAGCCATTCTCGCCTCCTATATGCTATTGATTTCGCGCGCCTTTCATCATTTTCGATAGATGTTAGTACTGGATTGATTCTATCCATTGTAGCATCTGCTCCATTTCGTCTTCATTAAATGTGTGACTATTAGCCTGAATTAATTCGGATACTTCGGTTCCTAATCTAATCCCATCAAGCGGATTGCCCTCCCATTCCCAAAATAGGTGTTTCAAATCGCTGTAATGATCGGTAATCGTCCTGACTGCAATCCGTTTAATAATAACGCTGGACTCTTGTAGCAAACCTTGAATTGTTTCCGTAATACTCACAGGTTCAGCAGATTGAAAGATACTGCCGGTAAAATTTACGATAAGTTCTGCGTAATCCGCACGTGAGAGACGCGAAAGATCACTCTCAATAGGATGTATAAAGTGGAACACAGAAAAATTTTCGGCATCAAGTGCTCGGATCTGTGTGAGGGCAATCTGTGCTGCCTCAACACCACATAAATTCGCAATAACTCGCCCATGCCTTTTGATTGCCTCCTCAAGCCAATGTTCGTCCATTATAGGTTGGATTCGTTCATCAACAAATTCGACTTCAAGCATTATAGAGAGAAGAACAAGAGTTAGTTCCCGCTTACCACCCTCAAGAAGTTTAGGCAGAATTGTTTGACCTATTTCCTGATCCATCAGTCCGTATTTCTGGCTGGATTTCAATGCAGCTCCCATAAAAGCGATATGCTGAGGTTTTATCTGGTCTATAGGAAGTGCGCCGATAATTTTGACAGTATCTAAGTCTGTCCGGCCATTATCAATCCGTTCTCTGCTTTCGTCTGTAATGGCATTGACAATATCCACAAGGGTATTAACAGGACACTCTGGATGCGTAGAAATCCTCACCACATACTCCAGTTCATGCCAACGGGGACTATAGTAATATCCAGGCTGATCCGGAGATTCTTGAGGCATTGGATTTCGATCAGGATCGAACCATCCATCCTCTTTTAAGGGTTCCAACCATGCTGGAGATTCAAGTTTCCTAAAAAAATATGCGCGCCTGGCTTCGGATTCTAACAGATTACGCAGAGCACATCTTCTCTCCTTGGTTGGTTCAGCAGTCCAAATTCGATCCAACCTGTCCAGCAGATTAAGATAATTCCCCACTAAGTCAGCCAATACGGCCTCAAACTCAAGCCAATGTCCTTTAAAATTTTCTACCCTCCGAGGCAATCTCCAGGCACCACGGCGATGGGCAAACTTCGCAAAATTTTTGGTAACATTTATCCACTTGTCAGCAAGTGGTGAGGGTTCATCAATGCCTAAAGAATCCAGAATTGAGGTTATACGTTTTCCTTGTATTGGCTTATATTCCAGTTTAACAGTGCCAAGCATATTAATAGCGAACTCAAAGGTATCTTCCTTCTTCTTTTTATAGTTCAGTGTTTCATCGTCAGGTCTATGAATGACGAATTCAAGTTCCTCTTTTATATCTTCGGCTAGAATGTCTCTTAGACCTCCATCAATCTCTCGCGCAACGTGCGCTAAAAGGCTTGCCGCGGTTTCTAAGTCTTCATGTTGCAGGATCCGGATTCCATCCAGATAATACGCAGCTATTTCGGGACCAATAGATTTCAGATTTCGGTGAATTTCACGTTGCCGAGGACTTAATTCCGGTCCACGACCCGCCATCTTACTCGGTGGCTGCGATGAATTCGGTTCATTGTCAAACCCGTCGTTCATTCTGCTTTCACATCCTTCGCTCTAACTTCAATAATCACATATTAACACATTCTAAGGCGAATGTCAAACCATTTTGCAAGAGTCACTTACCCCCATTTTTTTTGGGGTTTAGAATATGGTTGATGTTGTTAGGTTTATGTGTGAGAAAGTCAGTCAATAACTGGTGCCCAAAAGTGGAT
>CAZQIP010000340.1:0-8142 GCA_964593655.1 uncultured bacterium
GCAATAGCACCCCTACGGGGTGCGGTCCCTTAGATACACCGTTTCTATAGACATAGCACCCCTACGGGGTGAAGAAAATACTTGAAAAGTGCTGTTGAAATCCGCAGAAATACCCAAGCAAAACACCAAAACCTGTTAGTAGCAACTTGGGTTAATTATAACACATTTCTATATTAATTTCAACGCAAATTTATCCGTGAGTTTATGAGCAACATTCCGCGTGATGTGAAATAGTGTGGATATTATATAGGGCTTGCGCAAGTTCACTACATTTGCTGGCGAGGTTTGAAACCTCGCCAGCTTCTTCGCTTAAATGCTTACACCAACGGCTTTACGGGCTTTTGCCATGATCGGTGCCGCGATGGCACGTGCCTTTTCCGCGCCTTTTTCAAGTATTTTATCCAATTCATCAGTGTTGTTCATCAAGTCATTATACCGATCGCGTTTCGTGGCAAATGTAGCTTCGAGTAATTCAAACAGTTCCTGCTTCATCGCGCCGTAGGCAAGCCCGCCCTCAAGATAGAGTTTCCGCTTCGCGGCAACGGCATCGGCATCCGCGAAATGACGATAGATCGCAAAAATATTACACACCTCCGGGTCCTTCGGCTCTTCGGGACGTAGGGAATCTGTTACGATACGCTTGACGGGTTTGAGGATTTCGTTTGATGGTGCGAAAATTGGAATAACATTGTTATAACTTTTGCTCATCTTTCTGCCATCAATGCCCGGAATCGTCATGACCTCTTTCCGAATGACGGCTTCCGGGATTGTCAAGACGTTGCCATAGGTATTGTTGAAGGTAAGCGCGACATCGCGCGTAATTTCGAGATGTTGCTGCTGGTCAAGCCCTACGGGTACAACATGTGTGCCGAAGAGCAGGATATCTGCTGCCATCAAAACAGGATAGGTAAATAGCCCGATGTTAATGTTCTTATCGTCTTCTCGACCTGCGGCAACGTTGTCATCAACGATCGCTTTATAGGCATGTGATCGGTTCAACAAGCCTTTTGCTGTGAAACAGGACAATACCCACGCCAATTCAAACACCTCAGGGATATCCGATTGGCGGTAGATAATTACCTCGTCTGGATTGAGTCCCAATGCTATCCACGTCGCCGTTGCTTGATAGGTGAGGTTAGCCAGCTCCTTTCCGTCCCGGACTGTCGTCAGAGCATGGTAGTCCGGTATAAAGTAGAGGGCTTGATACTTTTCGGCGAGTTCCAGCGATGGTTTGAGCATGCCGAGATAATTGCCGATATGTGGCGGACCTGTCGGTTTGAGTCCTGTTAAAGCAATCTGTTTCAATTTTTTCCATCCTCCTTTTTGTTTCTGACTGTACTATACCGTGTTGGGGTTTGTATGTCAATCATACCTCTGAATTTCAACACCATCGCCCCACTTTAACCCTAAACTGACTTCGGCACTTCCGCCATTAATAGCGATTTCTAACAACCCGAAGCTGCCGATAATTGCCAGAGGCTTACCGATCCCAGATTCAGCATAAGCACGGTTGAGCCGCATGAGTCGCGTACTTCCGACCCTAATTTCATAAGTAGACCCGATGCCAGCCAGCACGCTTTCCGATAGATTTGTTATCGCGTTCCCAAATCTGTCAATTTTGACAATTTGCCCGATGATCATATTTCCAGAGACCTGATGGATCGGGATCGGGAGTTGGCCGAGATCTTTCACCGGTGGACCGATGTTCGCAAGTGGTACACCGAGTGATAAGTGTGCTGCAACAGGAGCGAAAACATCTTTACCGTGGAAGGTGTTGCTCACTTCTGGTAGATAGTAAGCCTTGTTCTGAATTGCCACTGCCTTTATTGACTGTCCATCAGCGTTCTCAATTTCGTGTAGGAGATAGGTCAATATTCCATTGTCAGGACAGACAAAAAAGGCACGGTCTGTTTGGCAAACCACCGCTCGTCGGTCGCTCCCTACACCGGGATCGACGACGATAGTGTGGATTGTGCCTTCTGGAAAATAGCGATGTGCAGAATGGATTGAAAGTGCAGCATCGTGGATGTCCTGTGGTGGGATGGCATGTGTGAGGTCGACCACCTGTACATCTGGGTTGATACCGAGGATGACTCCCTTCATGATTCCGACATAAGCGTCGCTTGTGCCAAAGTCAGTTGTTAATGTGATGATACGCGATGGGTTGTTCATTATCGATTACAGGTTTTCTTGCATCCAAGCGAAACTTTTCCGTTGGCCCGTACCGTCGTTTTCTCTACCCTCATACTCGCAGCACCAGACCCCGTCGTAGCCTGCTTCTCTCAAGCAGCGGATTGCTTTCGCGAGATCTATTTCACCTTCACCGAGTGCCTCGCCGCGATAATCGCCACGTGAACCTGTCCCGTCTTTCAGGTGTGTGTGTAATGTATACGGTGCGACGATTTCATAGTATCTGCCTACCGTCTCTAAATCGTGGCCTGCCCAGCGGTAATTCATGGTATCCATATTCGCACCGACATACTTGGAACCGACTTGTTCAAAGAGTTCTACCTGCAAATCGCCGTCGTTTGTAACGATCCCGTGGTTGTCGACCGCCAAGTAGACCTCATCGCGTTCGGCGAATTCGAGGCATCGTGTTAGGCAGCCCGCCATTGCTTCAACCCATCGGCTTTCTGGGACAGCATCTTTCGCAGCACCGCCTTCTGTTCGGAGGACTGAGGTGCCGAGGCGTTTAGCGAGTCCGGCGATGCGTTCCATCCGGTCAATTTGGGAACGGATCATCTCTTCTTCGAGCAAAACGAAGTCGTTCCCTGCTGCAAGTGCTGAGACTTGCAACCCGTAACCTTCAACCTGTTTTCTCACGGCTTCGGCGTTCTTTTCAGGATCGGCGGTCTCCGAATTCCATACATCGCTGATTTGGAGTTCAACGTAGCCGAAACCTGTGTCGCTCGTAAATTTCAGAAAATCATCAAGCGAGCTGCTCGCGTAGTTGTAATGAATAAGCCCTAATTTTGACATGAATATATTGCTCCTCTTTGCGTAACTGTATAGCTGTCTATTGGTAGACGTACTTTGGAAACGCGCAGGTCGATATTGTAAAATCTACTGCAATTGCTGAACGATCTGTGCTGATAGCTGACAACTGACAACTGATGACTGAAAAAAGACTTGCATCTTTGGAGTTGTTATGCTATAATACCTTTAGTCAGAGACAAGTGTCAAGCAATTTTTTCACTTTATTCGAGTCGGTTTTGGCTTGCGAGTTTCGCATGAAATGGATAACAGATCAGGAAAAAAAATAATGGAGCACTATAGTCGTTTTACGGATCCGAAATTGCCTGCCATCTACGAGAAAGTTACGGCAGAACAGCGGCTCTCCTTTGAAGAAGGGGTCGCCCTTTACGAAAGCCCGGATATTACCGGGGTTGGGTTCATTGCTAACCATGTTCGTGAACGTGTAAATGGGAACGTTGCCTACTATAATATTAATCAGCACATTGACTATTCAAATGTCTGTATTCTCCACGCTCGGTGCCACTTTTGTGCCTTTGCCCGAAAAAATATGCAGACCGAAGGTGCGTGGGAAATGAGCGTTGATGAATTTTTGGACAAGGCGATGTATTCTATAGAGCACGGATGCACCGAGATTCACAGTGTCGGCGGATTGCACCCTAAACTGCCGTTTGATTATTACCTTGATATTATCCGTGGGCTCAAAGAACGGATGCCACAAGTCCACCTTAAATTTTTTACCGCTGTTGAAATCCACCACTTCTCTCGTATCTTCAAAATGTCTATAGAAGAGGTTTTAACGGCGTTGCGCGAGGCGGGTTTAGATTCCTTACCCGGTGGGGGTGCTGAAATTTTTGCTGAGGAGACGCGCGAAAAGATTTGTCCGGGGAAACTCAGTGCGGACGGGTGGTTAGAAATTCACGACATCGCACATGGTCTCGGTATTTCCACAAATGCGACGATGCTGTATGGACACCTTGAAACAAACGAGGATCGGGTAGATCACTTCATTCGATTGCGGGAGCAGCAAGATAAATCCGGCGGTTTTGTAACCTTTATTCCGCTCGCTTTCCACCCACTTAATACCCGGATGGCATATCTGCCTTCAACAACCGGGTTAACAGATCTCCGCAACATTGCAGTCGCACGCCTCATGCTTGATAATGTCCCGCATATTAAGGTGTACTGGATTATGACGGGCTTGAAAACAGCGCAGGTTGCACTTCGTTTCGGTGCTGATGATATTGATGGTACTGTAACCGAGGAAAAAATTACACACATGGCAGGTGCTGATACGCCGGAGGCGGTCTCTGTTTCGTCGCTAATACATCTCATTGAAGAAGCAGGATACGTTCCGGTTGAGCGCGATACGCTTTACAATGAAATTATTCGAGAGGGGAATCGGTGGTACAGAAAAGCCGCTTGAGGGTAGGCGCGGTTTCGTTTTTGAACACTAAACCGCTCATTTATCCCCTTTTGAACGCAGAAATCGAGACGGATATTGCGCTCAGTGTTGATGTGCCGAGCCGCGTCGCGACGTTTTTAAGCGAAGGTAAACTTGATGTCGGGTTGATCCCGATTATCGAATATTTTCGAGCGAAGCCTTCGGATACGAATTTTTGTATTCTACCCGATATATCAATCGCATCGCACGGAAGTGTGAAAAGCATCCAACTGTTCAGTCGCGTACCGATTCGGGACATTCGACGCATCGCACTTGATACGAGTTCCCGTAGCTCCGTTGCCTTACTGAAAGTCTTACTCGCTGAAAGATATGGGGTTTCACCAGCATTTACAACGTGCGCGCCGACAGTAATTCCAAGCACTGCGCTTCAAAACCGCCAGTATCCACCGTTTGAGGCGGTCCTGTTGATTGGGGATCCAGCCCTTAGACACCTCGATTCAACAGAATATAGTGTTGACCTCGGCGAGGCGTGGTATAAGTTGACAGGATTGCCGTTTGTCTATGCCTGTTGGGTCGCAAGAGAAGAAGCGTGCCTTGGCAACTTACCGCGGGTACTCCTTGAATCGAAAGCGCGTGGTATCGCACAAATCCCAGAAATTGCGCAAATTGAGGCACAGAAGCTGGGTCTATCTGAAACACTCTGCCTCGACTATTTGCGAAATCGGATCAAATATGATCTTGATGCATCTGCGATCGCTGGTATTGAACTTTTTTATAAGTATGCTGTGAAGCATAACCTCGCGCCCACATGCCGTTCACTAACTTTTGCATCCAGCTGAAAAGGGGTGGAAAATGGATACTGCTGAGAAATCCACGAACCCAGATGAGTTTGAAAAGCAGTTTGAAGACTATCTCAAAAGTTGTGGACTCCGTTTGACGCAAAAACGATTGGATGTCTTAAACCAAGTCTTCGAGTATCCTGGCCATTTCCAAACGGAAGATCTGTTGGTGCAGATGCGCCGAAATGGTTACCTCGTGTCGCGTCCGACCATCTATCGAACCCTTCCTTTACTCGTGAAGAGCGGGTTGCTAACAGAGTTTATTGATGCGCAAAAAAATACGCGCTACGAAAGTATTCATTCACTGCGGGAACATGCGCACCTTATTTGTCTACGGTGTAATCAGATTGTTGAGTTTAAAGAGCCGGGAATTGATGATTTACAAAAAGCGGTGTGTGAAGCGCACGACTTTAAAGCCGTACGCTTCCGTAATGAGATCATCGGTTATTGTGCGGAATGTCAAGCAGAGATAGAACCCAAAACGTCTGATGAAGATGACGGAACTACTGCTTAAGCCGCGCCCATGTTGTGGTGAGTAGTCCTTCCGGATGAACGTCCGTAGTCCCGGCTTCAGCATTCTCGTAGTCTTCGTCTGTCGGTTCATAGTCCAAATCACTGGACCAGCAGAAAACGTCGTACTGGGTCTGATTCGAGCTCTGTCGTGTCCATATCATCATGACGTTTTCACCGTCTTGTAATGTGTTGACCGTGCCGCCATCGCTTCCGAAATCGCCTGTCCGCAGCCATGCCCATTCAGGGACGTTTTCTTCAAGGATAATGTGATCCGGACGCACAAAGGCGGGTGCTTCGGTTGGAATTTCGTCGCCATCGTCCCCGAGAACCCACAACCAATCGGAATGATTGCTCGGATTAATGACGCGCGTGATAAAGCGCCAGTCTCCTGCTTTTCCACCAGCGGCACTGATGTCAAAGCTGTAGAGTAACCAACCTTGCCCCCCGACATTCGTGATAATATCCCCGAACGCGCCTTCTGTGGGATCGAGCGCACCTTCAGCTTTCCCCAATTTATAGACATCTGCGGAATCCCTGTCATCAAAAGCTTCCGCCTCAAACCAAATCTGTTCGCCACTGCCGTATTGAGAAACTTTAAATCCTTCTACAGCGAAACTTGTCAACGGCAGTATCAATAGGAAACAGAGAACTAAACCGAAGGTTAACTGACATTTTTGAAGCATAACAATTCTCCTTCATCGTATTTTTGTGCTGTTTTAAGGCAGCTACTGCTTAAGCCGGCCCCACGTTGTGGTGAGTAGCCCATCGGGTTCTACCGGCAATGTTTTCGCTTCCGCCTTTTCGTAGTCTTTATCCGTGGGTTCATAGTCCAAGTCGCTGGACCAGCAGAAAACGTCGTACTGGACCTGGAGCGAGCTCTGTCGTGTCCAGATCATCATCACATTTTCGCCGTCTTGCAATTCATTAATTGTGCCGCCATCGCTTCCAAAATCGCCCGTCCGCATCCATGCCCATTCAGGAACGTTTTCTTCAAAGATAATATCATCAGGACGGACAAAGGCGGGTGGGTCCTTCGGAATTTCATCGCCATCGTCGCCCAAAACCCACAACCAGTCTGAGTGATTGCTCGGATTAATGAGCCGTCCGATAAACCGCCAATCGCCGGCTTTTCCACCGGCACGACTGATGTCAAACCTGTAGAGTAACCAACCTTGTCCACCGGCATTTGTGACAATATCGCCGAACGCACCGTCTGCGGGATCTACCGCCTTTTCGCCTTTCCCCAATTTATAGACATCCTCGGAATCCCTTTCATCAAAGGCTTCCGCTTCAAACCAAACCTGTTCACCTTTTCCAAACTTTGAGACTTTGAATTCTTCTACAGCAAAGCCCGTAATGGGTTGTATCAGCAGAAAACAGGACACTAAACCCAAAATCAACTGACATTTTTGAAGCATCATAATCCTCCTTCATCAATTTAGGTGCTATTTTAAAGGAATTATAGTTAAGTTGCAACATTAAAAACTTGACATGCGTCTGGAAATATCGTATAATTCAGAAAAGACTTCTTTAACCATGAGATTGTAGACTACAGTTTATCTCATAAATCGTCAGGCCGATTTGCAACGTCAGATGTATACGCCGCAGGTAAGCGATCATTATGAAAACCCCCGGAATGTCGGGACTATTACAGATGCCAGTGGCACTGCTACTGTCGGTTCTGCTGCCAGCGGTGAGATGGTAAAATTAACGCTCAAAATAGTCGATAATGTCATTGTTGCGGCGAAGTTTCGAGCGTTCGGATGCCCTACTGCCATCGCAAGTGCTTCTGCCCTCACCGAACTGGTTACGGGCAGACAGCTTCCAGAAGCAGAAAAAATTAACGCTGTGCAGCTCTCTGAAGCGTTAGGCGGACTGCCAGAAGATAAACTCCGTTACGCGAAGGCTGCTGAGAATGTTCTAAAAAACGCAATTGCTGATTTTCTGTCTAAATAGGAGGTGTAACGACCATGATTAATGTCACAGAATCTGCCGCACAAAAAGCGATCACACTTATTAGTAATAGTGCAGCGCCAGCTGAATCCGAACTCGGCTTGCGGATGCAAGTTGTCGGGGGTGGATGTTCCGGTTTCCAATATAACCTTGAATTTGGTGCCGCTAAAGGTACCGATAAAGTGTTTGAATTCCACGGATTAAAAGTTTTCATTGACCCGCGTAGTACCCTCTATCTCGCTGGCTCCGTGCTCGACTATAACGATGGGTTAATGGATTCCGGTTTTAAAATAACCAACCCCAATGCTAGAAATACATGCGGCTGCGGCGAATCCTTTAGCGTTTAACGCATCTTCCTATCTTCCTTTCCATCTTCGCTGGGGAGGTTTCATGAAGATTAATAAATTAATTCGGTAATTTCTTGGGGAAGTCCGGTGTCCCTTCCCAGTAACGGGTGGG
>CAZQIP010000341.1:0-5381 GCA_964593655.1 uncultured bacterium
CCTTGAACCTTCAAAACTTGTTAGTAGCAACTTGGGTTATATTAGTAACGAGAGGTATTAGAACTCCCCTTATTTTCTTCAACGAATGATTACTCTTCTGTTTGGAGGATGTCTTTAACGCAGCGAAATCCGATGGTACTGCCAGATGAGAGATGGTACCAGCGATCTGCGACGCGAAGATCCTCAGGACTCCCGCCCCAGCCGCCACCGCGTAGGATCCGGAAATTTTCGTTATCTGGTGCGATTTCTCTACCGAAGCGCGGGTTATTTTCTGGACTCATGCTATAGAATTCGCCGTTGTATTCGTCGAAACACCATTCCCATGCATTCCCTGCCATGTCGTATAAGTTATAGCCGTTAGGCGGGAAGCTCCCGACGGGTGCCGTCCACTTCCATTGGTCTGTTCCACCTGTGCTGCCGAAATTTGCATCTGTATGTGTAATTATATCACCATTCGGATATAATTTTCCAGTCAGATTTCCGCGTGCTGCGTATTCCCATTCGGCTTCAGTGGGTAACCGTTTATTTGCCCATGCGGCGTAGGCGGCAGCGTCGCGCCAATTCACTCGGACGACAGGTGCGTCCGGGGCATTGAACCGTGGGTTATGCGACAAGGGTGGCTGAGGATAGCCTGTGCTTTCGACGAATTTTTGGTAGCGTGCATTGGTTACTTCATACTGGTCCATGTAAAATGCGTTGAGGGTAACAGTATGCACGGGTTGTTCGTCGCTATCCCCGGTCATGGAACCCATTTGAAATGTGCCTGCCGGAACCAAGACCATTGGGGCATCGTCAATCTCAGAAACGATTTCCAGAGGATGTTGGGTAGCAGGTGAATCCTCATTGCGCTGTGTGCAGGCGTACATACCGATACTAACAATACCAGCGAGGAGGATTCCAGCAATTTTCATAGCGTTTTTGCTATTTGTTTGGCGGCTTCGACTATCCACATCTGTTCTCTTTCATAGACTGTCCGGAGGTCCAACCAGAAAAGCCCGTCCTTGATTCTACCGATGACAGGAATTGTAGCGTTTCGGAATTGTGCCGCAAGCATTTCAGCGGATATCTGTGCCGATTCAAGCAGAAGTGCAACGCTCGGCAATGTTTCAACAGGTAGTGCGCCGCTCCCAATCTGCCCGTAGGTTTCCGAGACCTGAATGTTGATTTTTTCGGCGAAGATGTCTTGGAGTTGCGCTTTGAGTTTTTCAGCGACAGTGTGGAGTGTCTCTATTGAACGGGTATAGCGGTTGAGCATCGGAAACTGTTCAGGGGCCGTGGTGCTGTCGATGAGGTAGCGTTGCAATGTTGCTGACAACCCGGCTATAATGAGTTTGTCAACGCGGAGTGCCCGCATCATCGGGTTTTTACGCATCTTTTCGATCCATTCCGATTTACCGACGATGATCCCGGCCTGCGGTCCACCGAGCAGTTTATCCCCGCTAAAAGTGACAATATCGACACCGCTGGCTATGCGTTCGCCGACAAGCGGTTCATGCGGAAGCCCATAAGCTGCCATATCAATGAGCGCACCGCTACCGAGGTCTTCCATTGTCGGAATGCCCTGCTGTGCACCGAGTTCTGTTATTTCTTCCATGGTGGGCGTTGAAGTGAAACCGAGAATTTTATAGTTGCTCGGATGCACCTTGAGCAATAGTCCTGTGTTTTCATTGATAGCCTCGGCGTAATCTCGGAGATGGGTTCGGTTGGTGGTACCGACTTCTCGAAGTATTGCACCACTTGCCGCCATGACATCTGGAATACGGAATGCCCCACCGATTTCGATCAGTTCACCGCGTGAGACGATGACCTCTTTACCGCGTGCTACAGTCTGTAGTGCGAGTAGCACCGCAGCTGCGTTGTTGTTGACGACCGTGGATGCCTCGCAGCCTGTTAACTGTTGTAGGAGCGGTTCGGTGATTCTGTCCCGATGTCCGCGTCTACCTGTTTCGATGTCGTATTCGAGATTGACGTAGTTTTGCGCGGCTTGCTGGATGGCTTCGC
Organism: uncultured bacterium; assembly: GCA_964593655.1. Taxonomy (GTDB): domain Bacteria; phylum Poribacteria; class WGA-4E; order WGA-4E; family WGA-3G; genus WGA-3G. The sequence goes on from CAZQIP010000341.1 coordinate 2,002, forward strand.
AGGCATCGTCGCTTAGCAAAGATCTGCCTAAGTTGGTATGTGTGACCGTGCCTGTTGCATTAACGACGGGACGCATGCGCGGTGCTGTTTTCGCCGCAATTTTCTGGAGTGTCCGTTCTGCGTATTCCGTGTGTTCTGGGAGTTGTGTCTGATTTCCGCTTAGGATTTCGCTTCGGATGTCAGCAACGACGGCGCGTAGTGTTTCTATAACAAGCGGGCGCGCGTAGGTGGCTTGCAATTCGAGCATCTCCTGCGTGTTAAGGAGTTTTTCGATGGCGGGTAATTGTCGTAGGAGGTCTTTTGTTTCGACGTTTGTCAAAAGAGTTTCCAAGGAAGCGGTTTCTTTTAAAAAGTTCCGTGTGATAAAAGCGGACAGTTTATGTAAATTATACATGACACTCTGACGAAATTCAAGATATTCTTTAAATTCTTGACTTAGTGGACAAAATAGGGTATACTGTACTTCTCGTGTATATACTTTATCAACACTTGAAGCAATTTTAGCGTTGTAAATGGTGAGGATTTTGATGAAAAATCTTGTGATAACGGAAGAAATTTGGAAAGAGGGCAATATGTATATTGCTTACTGTCCAGAGTTAGACGTTGTAAGTTGCGGTAAGAGCATTGAAGAAGCAGGGAAAAATCTTCTTGAAGTTATTGAAATTCAGTTAGAAGAAACCGCTCGACTTGGAACGCTCAAGGCGTTTTTGGAAGAAGCGGGTTACGATTTGAATACTTCACAACCGACCCTTCAGCTTGATAAACAGATAGTAGCCTTTAACCAACGTACCATAACTCTTGGTACCCTCTAATGCCAAAACTTTCGCCAACTGACTGGCGAACCCAAGTTAGGATTTTTGAAAAATTCGGGTGTCGTTATATTCGGCAAAAAGGGTCGCATCTCATCTATCACCACCCTGATGCGAGACGCGCTGTAGTTATTCCCCGCCATGACGAAGTTCCAGTTGCCATCATCACCAATAATATGCGAACTGTTAACATGAGTAGAGAAGAATACTTTCGACTGCTCTCAGAAGTTTAATTTTCCCGATACAATACCGCGTTTTCCAAACCCATGGATTTACACTCACCTCAAAAAACTTTGTATTGGATTTTTAGGAGTTCCGTTCAATCTACGCGCTGGTCCTCACAGGTTGGATGGTGGTTCATAGCTATTGGTGTGTTCGTGAATCGGTTGGCGTTCGCGGTTGACGTTTGGGTCGGCGCGGCGGGGGATGCCGGTGATCGCATCGACGGATTCGTCTGCTTTAAAACGTAAGTAGAGTTTCTGCGATTTCGCGGCGAGCGATGGGTTCTTGAGGGCGCGATAACAACGCATCATATTGTAGTGTGCATCCAAATCTTCGGGGTCAACGGTGAGCGTTTTCTGGAATTCGGTCAGCGCGGTTTGATAGTCGCGTTTGAGGAAGTACATCCGTCCGAGTCTATTCCGGACACGCGTATCGCGTGGGAATTGCGCGGCGGCGCGCTGGAGATGCTCAATCGCGATGTCGTAGTTACCGTGTGTTTCTTGAACGAGTGCATAAAAGTAGTGTACCTTCGCACGATGTAGGTTTTCAGGTGGTAGTGTCTTCTGAATTTCAAACGCTTTTTCAAGCATCGTTTCGGCACCCTGCATATCACCTTCTTCAATTCTGACTCTCGCCACATTGACCCACCCATCAAGATATCCGGGTTCTATCTCCGTTACCTTCAGAAATGCGGTCTCAGCGGCTTTCAGGTCGCCTTGTAGGAGGAGCCCGATGCCGTAGTCGTTCCAGCGTTCACGTGTGTTCTCTGCTACTTCAGTGGACGGCACAGGGACTGTGCCTACTACTTTTAAAGTTGCTGTAGCAGCTGCCATCTCTGTAATGGGTAGATTTGGGATCGCCTTAATCTTTCCGGCGACATCTGAAGTATCACCTGTCCAGACCCATTTGCCATCGTCGTAGCCTTTATCTACTTGGAAGTCGGTATCTTCTGGGTCGCGTACGCCTGCATAAGCCCATTGTGTGTGCCACCAGTTGAATTTTCGGTAATTGAGTTTCGCCTCTATGGTGAGAATATCTCCGCAGTCAGGCGGGATTTCGAGTCGATAGCGTGCGGTATCGGCAGCCCCCGGCGGAATGGTGTTTGAATAGAGGACTGTTCGTAGTGCCCAAGCGTTTCGTTTGTTAATCAGATTCCCGTGCGCGTCCAGCATATAGGCGCGGTAAAAATGCGCGCTCGGATCGACGGGTCCATTTCCATCAGGGGCGGTGATTCTACCGTTCCAGAAGACGATCTTTCCGTTTTCATCGGTGGCTTTCACCTCCAACCAGATGTCGAATGCGTCAATTGTGCCAGCGGGGAACCGGTGTCCGACCCCGCGCGTGCGCACCACAACATCGACCCGTGTGTCTTTATTTCGCGGGACTTCAACGCCATCGCTTGGAATTGGGGCACCGTCTGCGAATAGGTCTAACGTTACCACTTGATCCTGCAAAAAATCTGTCACGGCTTTGAGTTGGTCTGCGTGTTGGTTGACGAAGGGGAGTGCTGTGTTCGCAGCGGGGAAGCGGTGGTTATGAACCTTGCCGTTGATATTTGCGGCATCTGTGGAATCGACAAGCGGCATGTGACAATCGACACACTTCTTCGCCGTTTCAGGATAGTAAAAAGCCAACGCGCCTTGGTGGGAGACCCCACTTTTCTGCCACTGGTCGTAGTCGTTGAAGCCGCGCACCCAGCGGAAATTGTTGACCGGTTCATCGAGGTGTACCTTGTGACAGGTTGAACAGAATTCGGCGGTATTTTGACGGTGGAACGGTTTGAGGAAACTCTTTTTGTGCGGTTCTGGGTCGAGTCGGATGAGGTAGTTGTGCAGATTCCGGATGATCGGGTTATCGCTGGCAGCGATGTCGTGAAGTGGCGGATATTTGATCACGTATCCACTGTTTCCCATCGTATCCTTGACGCGTTCAATCGAGTGGCACGCTGTGCAGGCGAGTCCGGCTTGTGCGGCAGGTGTATGGAGATTCTCCCGTATGGGTTTATCCATCACGCCGTTGAGCAGAATTGCTGGGTCGTGGCAGCCGCCGCACCACTTGGAGGGTTGGATACCGTTGACCTCCTGCATATAGATAATCGACTTACGATACCATTGGTTGTTGAAAGAGGAGAAATGATGGGCGGATTCGTTCCACTGCTGATAGATATCTGGGTGGCACCCTTTTGCAGCACAGGTTTCTGATGTGAGAAAGAAATCGGTCGGGATTAGTGCCCCTGTTTCTGTTTCGACGGATGCGGGGAAAAAGTGACCGGTTGTGCCGCCGCCTTCCTCGTACATGCTTGTCGGAGGCAGTGCGGGATTTTTGACGAGATACATTTCATTGGGAAGG
>CAZQIP010000342.1:0-39047 GCA_964593655.1 uncultured bacterium
CGATCCTGCTTGGCATTATCCTCATCCCGCCGAACAGCTATTTCATTATGGCGAATCATCTGCGGTATTGGAGTACGCTGCCAACAACGATGTCGTTGATTTACAATGTAGTGGTGACGTTGGCGGTGTTAACGTGTCTTAATTTCTTGCTGAAGCTGCTGTTGCCTCGTTTCGCGCTCCGTCAAGGAGAACTGCTCACTATCTACGTCATCCTCTCGATCTCTTCGGCAATTGCGGGACATGACATGATGCAAACAGTGGTGCCTGTGATTCCAAATGGATTTTGGTTTGCAACAGCCGAAAACGAATGGCAGCAACTCTTCTGGCGGTATCTCCCAAGTTGGATGACACTCGATAATTTAACTGTCTTGCAAGATTTCTACGACGGTGATACAACCTTTTATAGGTCAAGGTATCTCGCGGCATGGTGGGAACCGATTTTATGGTGGACGATCTTTTTATCCGTGCTGATTTGGGTGATGATTTGTATTGATCTACTGCTCCGAAAGCAATGGATCGAAAGGGAACGGCTCACCTATCCGATCGTCCGCTTGCCAATAGAGATGACGCACTCAGACGGACGGCTCTTTAAAAACAAGATGCTGTGGGCAGGTTTCGCTATTGCCGGCGGGATTGACCTGATTAACGGGATTCATGCATTTTTCCCATCACTGCCAGAGATACCGGTCCGTGAAGCAAACTTGGGGATCTATTTCACCGAAAAGCCGTGGAACGCAATCGGCTGGACACCTGTCTATATCCTCTCCTTCGGCGTGGGTCTCGCGTTTTTAATGCCGTTAGAGATGTCCTTTTCGCTCTGGTTTTTTTATCTGTTCTGGAAAGGTGAACGTGTGTTGGGAAGTGCGATGGGATTACAGATTTTACCCGGTTTTCCGTACGATGGTCCGCAAGGGGTCGGTGCGTATCTGGCGATCGCCTGCTTTGGTCTTTACGGTGGACGTAAACATTTTTACGCGATGTTTAGAAATGTGACTGGCAAGAGAGATGCAAATCTTCCACCAGAAATGCAAGACTCAACAGATTATCGGTGGCCGCTTGCAGGTTTAATAGGCGGTGTGCTGTTTCTCTTTATCTTTTCCAACCGGGGCGGAATGGCGATCTGGATGATCGCGTTATATTTTGCTATCTACTATCTTCTCGCGTTGGGCATTACACGGGTTCGCGCGGAGGTCGGGCCACCGACACATGAGATGTTTGTAGCGAACCCGCGCCAGTTTATTATCGATTCGCTCGGTTCACGCATGATTCCACCACCGAGCCTGGCGATGATGTCCCTGTATTATGCGTTCAATCGGGGATACCGTGCCCACCCGATGCCCCATACACTCGAAGCGTTTAAACTTGTGGAGGTAGGGAACATGCGGGCAGGACGCATGGTAGTCGCACTGATGTGTGGTGTCTTTTTTGGTATCCTCGCAGCGTTTTGGTCATATCTGGTTGTATCCTATGACATTGGTGCGAATCCGGGTTTAGGAAATGGTGGTTATCACAGGCTACGTACTTGGCTTTATTATCCAAGTGAAACAAACATCCCAGCAGTTACATTTATGGGTGTAGGATTTCTGTTTACAGGGTTGCTGTGGTGGCTACGCACGCGTTTTCCGATGTTTCCGTTTCACCCGACCGGTTACGCTGTCGCAAGTAGTATGTGGACCTTCGGTTGGCTCTGGTTTTCGGTTTTTATCAGTTGGGGGATCAAACATCTTATCTTGCGGTTCGGCGGCATCCGTCTCTACCATCGGGTGTTACCGCTTTTTTTGGGATTAATTCTTGGTCAATTCATTGTGGGTGGCGCGTGGGTACTCATCCGGCTTATTTGGGGTGTATCGGTTTATTCCTTTTATCGGTAAATTGCCAAGTAACAGGCATACGCAAGTCCCATCTATAAATAACGCAAGTTGCCACCTATTTATTCACATAGCACTCCTACGGAGTGCGGTCACTTAAATACGCCCTTTCTATAGACATAGCACCCCTACGGGGTGAAGAAAGTGTCCGAAAAACCGTGTTAGAATGCTAAAAATCCGCTGGTAGCAACTTGGATTATAAATACTCAGCGAACTCATCTCGGATGCGCGCTTTATCCACATCATCGCCGAAGCCGAGACTGAACCAACCGTCATAACCACGATTATTTAATTGCGCAAACAGATCCACAAAATCGATTGTCCCTTCGCCCGGGACGAGATGGATTTCATACTCTCCCGTATTGTCGTTGAGGCGGACCTGACCGATGTTCTCTACGCCGAAAGCATCTAAAAAGCCTTGCCATCCTTCTGGTACGAGATGTCCGTGTGCGACATTGAATGCCCACTTGAAATATGGGGAACGGATTTCGTCGAAAAACCAGTGCGTCTCGGGGACATTATGGGGGATGTAGTGGATTTCGGCGCGTTCAGGCTCTCGGTTGTGATTCTCAAAGAAGATAACTGTTTCCGCTTGTTCAGCCCGGTCGACCAATCGCTGGATGCGCGCAATAGCAGCATCGCGGCGTTGCGCGACATCACCGAAATGATAACCGCCATGCCCGATCAGCCAGCCGCAATTGAGCCGTTGGGCGAGTTCCAAATTCGCATAGAGATAATTGTCAACGGCTTCAGACATGAGTGGTACATATTCGGCGTTATTAATTGCGGAAGAGGGATGGATACCGATAGCTATTCCATGCTTTTCACACAGGTCGCGCACCGTACGGACCCGCGCAGTGTCAAACGCATCAATGTCATTCGGGGGGACATCGGCTTGGAAATCAATATATCTGAATCCGTTTTCTGCCGCCCATTGGATCGATGCCTCAATCGGCTTATGTTTTGGGGCATCAAATCCGAAGCGTTTTCTCTGATCATTCTGCAAACGCTCTGCCCTCCCGCCGGTCGGTTTCCCACTTTCGGTGTGTTGCGAAGAGTTTGACCTCAAACGGACGTATCCTTGTCGAAAACGACCCATCAGACACAGTGGTTTTCTCTTCACCGTAGAGTTCTACAAATTCGGTGCCGTTGAGGGCATCCAATCCATCAACTTCCACGCCCATGTGAGGGTGTTCATCTTCATTGACGAGGACAATGAGCCAGTCGCGTCCGGTTCTACGCGCGGTAATACTCACACCGCGCATCGAGACAGGTACGGATATGTCGGTGCGACCATCATCAATTAGGTTCACGGTGACATACCGTTCAACTGGTGCTGTGAGAAAGGGTTGTAGTGCGGCGAGTTCGCTCGTTAGCGCGTAAAGCGATTTCCGAAACCCCACCTTTCCCTCAGCCTTCATATAACTGGAACCCCAATACAAGATGCCTCTCGCGCCGTGTGTGATGCAAGCGTACGCCATCAGGCGCGATTCAGCAAAAGTTGGAAACGCTGTGATGTTGGTGTCGCCATCATCTAAATCGCTCCATGTAAACCCCTGGAGTACCATCCACACAGGTCTGCCTTTACCAATCTGTCGCCATCTATCCGTTGCGTCAGCGACCCGTATAGCGGGACGACTCTCTGCTCGAATTGGATAATCGTCACACCCAGTGATGTCCACACAGTCAATGTATTGTCGGACGAACTTCAGATCGCTGTCGCGCGCTTCATTAATCCAAATCTGCCGATTGTAAGGATCAACACTGCGTATGAATTCGATAGCCTCGCGCATCTTGGGCATAATCTCTGCAGCGCGCCCCTCAGAGTATTCGATAGCGAGGGGTGTCTGCATCCACCATTCGCCTTTATTCGGAAACACAGCCATTTGGTCTTGTTTCCAGAGACCACTATAGGCGGTGAAACCCCACACGACCTCATCTGGTCCCTCCCATACAGCAAGTGCGGGATGTTCAACGAGGCTCCGAATGCGCTCTTGAAAATCGGGTGTCGCGCCGGACTGAAGTCCCAACGGGACCCATCCCATCATTCCGTGTGCGTGTGCGCGATCAAATGCCTCTACACTACCACACATAACGAGGTTAACGCCCGATTCTGCCATATCTCTGAGCGCGGCATCCTCGGCAGGGTGTTCATAAAACCCGATTGGAAAGAGCCGCTGTCCATTATCCCGTGTGAGAAATCCATCGCCGTGTCCGTAGAGTGTATCGTTCATCAAGTACCTCCGTCTCGTTCACCTTCATCCTAATAGGTGTTTTTCCCACCATGTGACATAGTCTGCATCGCTTATATCGTGTGAGAGTCCACGTTTTTCCATGCTCTGCTTGAAACTCTCTGCCATGTTTTCGTCCCAATACGTTGTAACCTCTGAGGATTCAGGGATTTCACCCATATCACCTGTTTCTGTCATCCATGTATCAAGTTGCGCAGCGAGTTCGCTTCGCACGGTCTCATAATTTGGATCAGTCGCGAGATTGTTTATTTCGTAAGGGTCCGCTTCCAGATCATACAGTTCCTCAGCTGGACGCGTCTGTTTCGTGAAATGCTGTTGGGCAGGCGACAATTCGCCGCTTGCTGATAACAGTGGGATCAAACTCCAGAGCGGATACTGCTGTTTTTTATAGCCATTGAATTGCATATAGGGACGTTCTGGGTGGTAATTTCGGATGAACTTATAACGGTGTGTCCGGCTACACCGGATTCTGTCGTCTGTTCCATCACAGCGGTCGCGTGCCGCGAAAATAGCATCGCGCGATGTCGCGTCTGAACCGATGAAGATTTGTCCTTGCATAAAATCAGGAATTTCAGTACCCGTGAGCGCAAGCGTTGTCGGCGCGAAATCGACACCACTGATAAGTTCGTCGCTGACAATACCGGCATCAACCTGTCCGGGCCATCGGACGATGAGTGGAATATGGATACCGCCGTCATAGAGAAATTGCTTACAACGAATATGTGCGCGTCCGTGGTCACTCATGAAAAAGACGATGGTATTGTCGGCGAGTCCCTCATCATCAAGTCGCAAGAGAATTTGCCCGACCTTCCTATCTAAAATCTGAATACTTTCGAGATAGAGTGCCCAATCTTTTCGGACGAGCGGATGATCAGGATAGTAAGGCGGTAATTCAACGTCCTCTGGCGGGATAGGTCGTTCAGGATCAGGTTTAAAGACGCGATGTGTGTCTGGAATGTTGATTTGCGCGTAAAACGGTTGTCCTTCAGGACATTCACTCCAATCAATGCCATCAAAAGGGTTTTCACGTTGAAAGTTAAAATCGGTTTTTCCGGGGCGATTGTAAGGGGGTCCTGGGCTATTGCAGGTAAAATAACCGGCTTCGCGGAAGCAATCGGTGATGAGTTTCATATCCGTCCGTAAAGGTTTATCACGATTGCTGCGGTGGTTGTGTGCATCAAAGTGTGTCTGATAGGTCCCGGTGATGAGTGCGGAGCGGCTCGGTGAACAGACTGGACATGTGACGAAAGCGTTGGTAAAACGGGTACCCTCCGATGCGAGTCGGTCAATGTTCGGCGTTTTCACGGCAGGTGTGCCGTAACATCCGAGATCTGGGGAGAGATCTTCGCCATAAATCCAGAGAACATTTGGTTGTTTTGTGGACATAATTACTCCATTTGAGATGAGTTGCTATGACGTGCCGTTAACGTTGTCCACGACATATCGGTCGCGGAACAGTGTTTGGCGGAGCGGTGGCATTTCAGCAAGGAGTTTCGGATGCGGTTTGTAAACCTTGGCGTAACCACTATCAACAGGGCTGTATAGGTTGAAAACCGCGATTCTGTCATTTTCAGTATTCGTCCACGGGTTTGCGCTGTGGGTGAGTGCCTCTGTAAAGAAGAGCAGCGAACCTGCGGGGCATCCGTAAGTTGTCCAAATATCGGATTTAGGGTCTTGAATATCAGGTGGTGCCGTATAAACCGATTTATGGCTGCCGGTCACTAAGAGTGTGCCGCCTTGTCCTTTTTTGACTTCGTTGAGTTCCCATACAATACGGGTGTGTGGACTGTAACCTTTACCGGGGAAAGCGTTGTAGTAGTGGACATCACCGGGAAAGCGGAGCAGTCCGTTGCCGTTATGCGGTCCGAATCCGCCCATACCGAGTGAACGGTAAAAAAGGCTTGTACTTTCAACAGCAAAGCCGTAGCACTGCGGACTTGTTACAGCTGGATGTGCGGTAAATTCATTGAGCAGCGAGACAACAAGTGGATGATCAATTAGTTTTTGAAGGGGCCCTCCGACAGGACTCCGCTCATGTTCTGGGATAGATTCAGGGTCGTGGTGTAGGCGGTATCCGAAATCGCGCATCTCTTTGAGTTCCGCCCCGGTAAACACTTCTGGTACCAGAAACCAACCGTGGGTATCAAACGCGTACCGCTGTTCTGGGGTTAACTCTGGAACCGGCAACCCGTCAGCGTTTTGGGTAGGGAATTCGCATACATCGGGCGGCAATAGTGCACCGAGCCAAGGTTGCTGATCTCTGTTCGTCTGTTTTGCCATCTGATTCTCCTCGTGCTGTTAGACTTCCGCGGGATAGGCGGATGTGCGCTGTCCAAAATCTCCGTTGATAACGTTGCCGCCTGCATAAGCTTCTCGAAAAAGGGTCTGTCGTTTCGGCGGCATCGCTTCAATCAACTGCGGATGGGGCAGCCAATTCGACCAGCGACTCGCCACAGTATTGTACAAATTTGAGATGCGAACCTGATCAGTGGTACGCGGTTGTACCTGTATCTGCGTCATAGATTCTGTGAGCAGAAAGAGCGAACCGGGTGGACATTGGTATGTCTCCCAGAGCGGGGAATCTGGACTCTGCACTGCCTCTGGTATCGGATATGCAGCTTTGTGGCTTCCGGTGATAAATCGGATATTGTTGGTTTCCGAAGTGACATTGTTTAATTCCCAGATAGCACGTGTTAATCCACTCCAACCGCGTCCAGGTACACACCGGTAGAGATGGGAGTCGCCGGGTAAACGAAACAAGCCGTTTCCTTTGGGCAGAATCGATTGGGTTTGAGATTCGGATGCCGTGTCTCCGAAAGATAAAGTTGCTTCTTCGAGTCGAAATCCGTAGCAATCCTCACTTGCGGTGGGCGGATACGCCAAGAATTCGTTTAGAAATCCGACAACAACGGGATGGTCAGTGAGTTTCTGGAGCGGTCCCGCGAGCGCACACCGTTCGGGTTCCGGGATGCGTTCCGGCATCTCGTGCAGGTGTTGACAGAATTCGCGCATCTCAGCGACATCAGTATCCGACAAGACGCTCGGTATTAGGAGCCAGCCGTTGCGATCAAAATCGTATTTCTGTTTCTGTGTCGGAACGGTGACAGGGACACCATCAGCGTTGGTAGTTGTCAATTCATCAGGCTCAACTTCAACGGCACTGCCCAAGTTTTTGTTAACAATAAAGGGTTTTCTCGTTGCGAGTTCTTTGTAAGCCATTACGGGGTCTCCCTTAAATATACGGTCGCACAAACTGGAAAGTTTATGCTACAGGCACATTGAATCGATTAATTCTGGGTTTCTTCTAATACGCGAAACATGTGGTGTGCATAACTCACCGTTGAAATACCGACAAATATCAGTGCAAAACAGAGACTATAAAATTCTATATTGTTGGGTAAGCGGTGCATTATCGGTCGTAGGAGATAAAACATCACAGCGATAGATAAAAAGAAACTGGTGCATTTACCCCACAAATTAGAGCGGGTAATCATCTTCGCCTTATATGCTAACACAGCATTGCCGAGCACAATTAGGACATCCCGGGTGACAATGATACCAAAGGCCCAGGGTGGAAACTTAGACGTTGACAGTACAAGCGCGAAAATCCCAGCGAAGATCGCGAGTTTATCCGCGACAGGGTCTAATATATAGCCGAGTTCGCTGTGTTGCTTTAAGCGTCGCGCGAAAAACCCGTCTAACAGGTCCGTCAGAACAGCTACACCGCCACAAACGATCGCGAATATCCATTGCGCACGGTAAATGAAGTAAAAGATAAAAGGCACCGTGCCGAGTCGAGAAACCGACAGGATATTGCTAACATAGAAGAAATGTTGACGTGTAATTTGGATTGACCGAGTTTCGGTAAATTGATGAACGGGAGCCTTGAGTGCCATTATGTTATTGTGTCGCAGATAGGTTTTGTGATGTAGGAGCGAGCGCATTCATATTGGGTGCTTGTCAACTTCACCCGACATGATCATAATAATTTCAATTGTTGCGCGCCGTCAATTGAAAGGCGATCCGTCGATTCTGATCCGTCAGAATTTCGATTTCGCGTGTGAGAAGCTGCTCCAACGGAATTGTCTCCAATAAAGTCTGTTTTTCTTCAAGCGAAATACGTAGGCGTATGCCGATCTGATAGGCGAGTTCCCTCGGATCGCTGGGTTGTTCTTCCGGCGGATGCCATGCAAAAATCAAGCGACTGGATAACGCTTCGTACGCCTCATATAATTCTTCAGTCTGAGTGGTCACTGATTCTGATACAGCCTCAATCTCTGTATCCGGGTCATCTAACATTCGGACTCGACCGGTGAGATAAGAGAGATGCTTCTGAACTTCAAGGATTTGAAACCGATACTCACCGGCAGTGATGATATTCATGCGGCCGTCATCTAAATTCTCAACGTGAAGGATACGGGCAGCAGTGCCGACTTCGCAAGGCGTGGCAGCTTCACCGACCTCTTCTCCTTCTTTGATAAGTACAACCCCGAATTCAGATTCATGTTCTAAGCAGAACTTGATCATGGTGCGATACCGAGGTTCAAAGATACGTAGCGGTAAAAATCCGCCGGGGAACAAGACTGCCTGTAACGGGAAAAGCGGAATCTGTCGTTCATCAGATGTTTGACTTTTCGATAAGACTTCGGCGTTCCGCATGTGAAACTCCTCTTTGTCCGGATGTCGGATGTACAAGATGGACTCATTTGAGTGCTGGATATAATTTTTAAAGCGCGCCCAGGTTTTTATCGGATTTAATAGATACCTGTTTCCAGTCACAACCTTGTATATATTCTTGCACAAAATGCGCGATTCGTCAAGGGTTTTTATGAGGAATAGTTATCAGTAGCCTGCAGTCAGCAATCAACCGTCAGCTGTTAGTGAGTTTCGCAACCGGATGTCTTGACATCCAGATGGATTTCCGCTATAATTCATCTAAAATATGGACTGGAGACCCCTACCTTTAGGTAGTGGGAGGAAAGTCTGCCCTCGTGTGTAAGACAACTGCGTTTTTTCAAAAAAAAAACACTTGACATTTTCGACAAATTGTGGTTTAATATATGTATCACGTTGGAGACCAGCAGATTCAGCATTACCACTTGGTAATGTGCTGGTTTCCTCCCACTGAATCGGGGATAAAAGCGTGATACGTGAAACACCATGAGAAAACGAAAAAAGAAAAAGAATCGCAGAACATACAAGTTCCAACTGCGCGAACACCCAAAGAATGTGCGTCTCGGGAATATGCTTGACGACCTTGCGGATGTCCATAATCACTTTCTGAAGTTGGAAAAGCGATATTACCGTAGATACGGAAAATATGCGGGGCGTTTTCGCCTGCAACCGCACTTGACGAAGTTGCTCGAACGCACGAAGCAACACTGGGCCTGGATACCCCGTGATACGCTTGACGAAGTGATTATCCGTATCCATGTCACCTATGAACATTTCTTTGATGGTCTCGGTGGACTTCCAAAGTTCAAGCGTCCAGATCGCTATCGTTCTGCGAAGTTCCAATCGGCGTACCTCCTTGAAGAAGGGCGTGTTCGACTTTCTTTGAAAACTTGGGACGCACCCACTGAAACCTTGAAATTCAACAAACGTTGGTTCTCTTTTCACCAACATCGCGATTGGAAAGGTAGAGTTTGCTATATTCAAATACTTCGTGATAGTATTGGAACCTATTGGCTGTATGTCGTTACAGACGACTCCACCACCGAACCCTATCTTGCTACAGGTGAGAGCGTAGGGATAGATTTTGGTATGGAAACCTACTTGACCTTTAGCAACGGCGAAAAGAAACAATCGCCCCAATTTTTGAAACACTCCTTGAAAGAACTTCGCACCCTCAACACAGCTGTCAGCCGAAAGGTAAAAGGTTCTAACAATTGGTGGCGTTGTGTCAGACAACTTGCGCGGCTGTATCGGCATATCGCGAACCAACGCAAAGACTGGCACTATAAGCTTGCCACAGACCTCTGCCGAAGGTTTGATACTATCGCCACCGAGACCCTGAACCTTAGAGGTATGAAACGTCTGTGGGGCCGGAAAGTCTCCGATCTTTCTTTCGGACAGTTTGTCGAGATATTGAAGTTCAAGTGTTTCAAACATAAACGCGATTTTCTTCAAGTCGGTCAGTGGACGGCCACCACGAAACCGTGTAGCGATTGCGGACATAAAAACGAAAATCTTTCTCTTTCCGATAGGCAGTGGACATGCCCCGCATGTGGTTCACACCACGACAGGGACGTAAACGCTGCGATAAACATTTTACGGGCTGCTTGTGGTCCCGTTGTGGAGCAGATGTAAGCCGTTTCCTTGCAAACGCGAACTGCGACGAAGCACAAGCCCCCGCCTTTAGGTGGTGGGTGCCTTGACCAAAGAGACTCGTTTAGGTGCGAAATTAGGGACCTTAACTGAAACGGATATTCGCGTATGTTTTCTGCACGAATATCATAACGATTGGAGAAGCATGTGAATTCAGAAAAGTTGGGGAACGCTTTAGCAAAATCTAAAGACATTGCCATCAATCTTTTAGGGAACATATTGTATCGGACTCGGGTAGAACCCATTCGTGATGAAGACGGTATAAAGGGTCTAAAAGCGCGTTGGATAGGTGATGAAGGCGGAAACGTCCTTGAGATTAACACGCCATCAGGCGGTGCCGATATTAAAATAGATGGTGACGCAGCACCGACGCTTGAGTACATCCAAGACGGTGAGAATCGGACAGTGGCTGTCAAACATATTAAGGACATCTCCTGTGAACTCAGTCAAGAAACGGTGGATCAGATTGCGACACCGAGAGGTGCGGCACTTGCGATTTGCATTGGCGCGGGTGCTGGTTTGTTTGGCTGGTTCCTTATTTCAGTCGCGCGCGCCCTATCCGTTCAACGGGTTCAACAGATAGACGCTACAATCGCTCCGATTGTTTCCAGAGAAGCTAACACGGTATCGGAAGAGGACATACCCGAAGCAAATGAAGATCACGGCAGTTGATCCGTTCTATTTACGGATGCCTAACATCACGACAGCAGCAGATGGAACGCAGGATACTCTCTTGGTCCGAGTTCGCACGGATACAGGGTTTGAAGGTTGGGGTGAATGCGATGCTTCGCCGTTGGTTAGTCTTGCAGTCTACTGCTGTCCGATGTCGCACGGCAATATTATTAATATTCGTACTTCTCTCATCGGCGAGACGCTTGATAGTCCTGATGAGGTGCTTCGACTTAGTGAAAAGGTGCTGCGGAATGGATTAGACATCCAACAGATACAGCACGCCTATAGTGGGGCAGAAATTGCTCTGTGGGATGTTATTGGTCAGCAGTTAGAGAAACCCGTTTACCGCTTGCTTGCGGAGATGTCTGACACTTCTGACATCGCGCACCCCAAACTACCCTACGCGTCTGTTCTTTTTGGCGACACACCGGAAGCTACGTATCATATTGCAGCGGGATTACGCGAACGGGGATATCGGGCTGCGAAGTTTGGTTGGGGTCCGATGGGTAAATTCGGTGAGGCAAACGACATCGCACTCGTGCAAGCGGCGCGTGAAGGCATGGGATCCGATGCACAAATTATGATTGACGCTGGTGTGGTTTGGGGGACAGATTATGAAACAGCCTATCAACGCGCCGAGGCGTTTGCTCAATTTTCACCGACATGGTTAGAGGAGCCGCTTGCGCCTGATGCGATTGACGCTTATGGCGCGCTCACTGAGAAGCATCCATCTGTTCCTATCGCAGCAGGCGAAGGTTCAAGTATCTACCGTATGGCAGAAGACCTGATCGTCAACGGTGGTATACAGTTTGTGCAGATTGACGCGGGACGTATCGGTGGGATCATGCCTTCTTTTCAGGTGCGTCAACTCGCGGAGCAGCACGGTATTCAGTATGTTAACCACACCTTTAAGAGCCATTTGAGCCTTGCCGCGTCACTTCACGTCTTCGCTACGAATCCCGATTTCGATTTATTAGAATATCCGGCAGCAGGTTCGGAATTGTCGCGGTCCGTTGTCGCAGAGCCGTTTCCGGTCGAATCCGACGGGACAGTTCGAGTGAAGGAGCTGCCCGGACTTGGTGTACGTGTAGATACGGAAGCCATTCGTCCGTATTTGGCTCCGGTACGGATTGAAGTGGGTGGAGATACGGTTTTTGAACAAACATCCCCTGCGTAAAATACCGTTCCTCACCTCCCTATGATTCCTCTCTCACTGCTTCCGCCACTAATTTTTTTAACGCTGCGCCTCTGGCTTGATACGAAATCACGTTTCCTTCTCTATTCATAAGCCATGGTGATGGGACACCGCGAACACGATACAGTTTTTTTAAAGGACTGTCCTGTCCACCGAAGACCTGCCGCCAAGGAAGGTCGCACGCTTTTAGAAATTCATGTAAATCTGCTTCATCAGCGTCAATGTTAATCCCGATCACATCAAATCCCACATCTTTATAGGCATCGTAGACCTTTTTCATGTTAGGCATCTCCGCGATACACGGACCGCATGTAGTTGTCCAAAAATCGAGTAAAACGACTTTCCCATGATAGTCTTTAAGGGAAATCGGATTACCATCAATGTCTGTTGCTGAGAAGTTAGGTGCTGGCTTCCCAATCATTCCTAATCTTGCGTCAGCCTTGAGAAAATACGTTTTTGCCAGTTCAGCGTTCCCTTTTTCTTCATGTATCATAGCGATTTCCCTGAAGATACTTCGGATAAACGGGTTCTCTTGTTCAGTCTTTTCAAGGTGTTGTAGAAGTTGAAGTGCCTCCTCATGCTTGTCGACGATCTTAAGCATTTCAACAAACGTCCAATAGTCCCGAAATCGCATGATGTTTTCCTCATGCGGTTTCATGACGGATTTGAAACGATCAATGAGGTTTTTAGCATCATTACCTCGTTCTGCCTCCACGTAGAGACGAATCAGCTCAGAATAGAGATTGAAGAAATTTGGATCCTCAGAGACACGTTGAAGTGCGTTTTCATATCCAGTGATTGCTGCGTCAATTCCGCCGTACATTCTTATTGGATGTTTTTTCCAATCTGCTTCCGATAAGTAAATAGTATTGGAAAAGCTTAGGTTTAAATACAAATTTGACAATAATGTAGAATCTGAGTCAGGGTTCGCGTGGTGTGGACATCGGACAATGGGGTTAGCATCGCTGTATACATTGCGTTCAATTTTTAGCCATTGTTGATAGTATTCGGGATCACAATCATAGTTGTAACTCACAGGTAGATTTGGGTCTGTGTTATAGGGCAAAATTGGCACGCCTTGATCTTCATCTGCGGGACAGATTAAGGCATTGGGATTTGCCAAAAACTTTGGATGAAGTTCAGAAAGCCACTCCGGGAAATCACCGTGTTCCTTTTCGTAGGTATGCAGTGCTTTTCCGATGGCTACCAGATTTTGCGTGCAAGTTTTCAGGTTTTGGGATTCCTGTTCGGTTAATAGCAATTCATCCTCAAAACCTACACGGATTTTGGATACATCCGTTTCGTTCTCTGCTACTGTTGATATTACTGATGTAAATAACAAATTCAAAGTCATTCATTCCTCCATTATAGATGTTTAGGTTGGGGAAAGCGTGTCTCTTCGTTGTTACACATTAATGGATGCAGTTTTAGGGGGTGGAGGAATTGAGGATTTTTTTGGAGGGTATGAGAAGATAGATAGTAAAATCCAAAATATGTGAGTACGCCACGATAGGGCCCCGCATATTACACGCTCGTAGGGGAAACTGGGTAACCCAGCCCCTACGAGCTACGCCGCGTGGGCAAATAATTATAGGCTTTCACGACAAACGCTACTTATAGTTATAGTTTGTATCAACATTTTCCGCGTGGCAGAAAATTCTCCTGCGGTAACGGAGTCGCGTGTAGACTCCGTGGACAATGTGTAGAAATAAATTTCACTTGCGACGGGCTCCCCGAGTTCATTCTTGCGATTTCAAGACGTTGCGGGGTGAGATATAGTTGTACTTCTATGCCTCTAACCTGTGTTGGAATGCCTGAAAACTGGGCACCAACGAAGCACTTAGATTCAATTGCTTCAGGCGGTTGAGATCAGCAATCGCTTCAAGCGTAGGCTTTAGGGCGTTGACATCCGCGTGTGGGAAACGCTCTGTGAGGACTGCCAGCATGTTTTCAATAGTCGCTTCGCGGGCACCTTGTTCAATGCCTTGTTTAATGCCTTGTTCAATAAGGGCTTCTGCACCTGTCATGATGATGTTTCTAACCTCCGTATCTGTTGTATGCGACTGAATCAGTTGGATCAAGCCTTCACGTTCCGTATGCCCGATCTGCGTATCAAAGAGTCCTCGTATCTCTTCAGTTAGGTCTTGTGTCGTTGTGTCTGTCGGCATGCACCCTCCATATCTATGACTGTTAACCCATAGCATAACATATCTGATAAGTATTATCAATCGTTTAAATAAGTTTAGGGGTTGACGTGCTTTTTGAGCCTACCAACCCCTACTACATGATTAGGTAAAACAGGTAATTACTTGCGTATCAACATCTTACGAGTTGCGGTAAAATCGCCTGCGGTGAGTGTGTAGAAATAAATTCCACTGGCAACAGATTCACCGAGTTCGTTTCTGCCATCCCAATATGCGGCACGACTTCGACTCTGATAGCGTCCTGCAGGTTGATGTCCGAGTGTTAAAGTTCGGACGACCGCGCCGTTGGCTGCATAGATCGTCAACCCCACCTCTGCGGGAGCTGCTAACTGATACGGTATCCATGTCTCAGGATTGAACGGGTTCGGATAGTTGGCAAGGAGTGCTGTGGTTTGTGGCGTTAAGGATTCCAAAATCTGTTCCAGTACCTGAATGCCGCGTTGATATGAAAGCAGATCCGATGCTGAGGTTTGGATACTTTGTAATCCTCCTCGCTTCGCGAGACTGAGCCACTGCTCCACTTGCACTGCTGACAGCGAGTGGACAGGCGGCGCGCCTGCAGCATTTCCGAGGGCATTCGCAGCCGCGACGAGATCCTGAATGTTAACCTCACCGTCTCCGTTCAGGTCAGCGCCATTCTCACCAGCTTCACCGAAACTCGCTGCAATCAGTATCATATCTTGGATATTGACCACACCGTCGCCATTTAGGTCTGCCACGACTTCGGGAGCAACGATTATATCAGGAAATGCCCATAAGAGGACTGTTCCGTCGATACTTCCGCTCGCAATCGTGGTACTGCTGGGACTAACAGCGACACTGGTAATAGAATAGGTATGTCCTGCGAGTGTTTTCAGCTGTTCGCCCGTGGCAGCGTTCCACAAACGGATGGTTCTGTCGTAGCTTCCACTGACAAGGACTTTACCATCAGGACTAAACACAACAGTTGTAGCATTTGCGGGTAGATCAGTCGGTGCGTCGCCTGTCAATTCTTCTGGCGCGCCTGGTACCGGTTCTGGGTCAATCGGTCTGCGGAATGTCTGCAGCAGTTCGGCAGTAGCGACATCCCATAGGGAAACCGTGTCGCCCCCGCCACTTGCAAGTTTTTTGCCATCCGGACTGAAAGCAACTGTCCAAACATCATCTTCGTGTTCGCTGATGGTGTGTATGGCATCGCGTGTTTCGAGATCCCACAAAATAATCTTATCGTCCCGACTCCCACTGGCGAGCATGGTCCCATCGGGACTAAACGCGAGTGCTTCAACACCTGCTTCATGTTCCCACAACCCGCCGATGTACTGACCTGCGGCAACATCCCATAAACGGATGCTGTCGTCCTCACTGCCACTGGCGAGTGTGCTGCCATCGGGGCTGAACGCAAGGCTAATCAGATAAGAATAATGTCCTCTGAGTGTCTTTATGTGTTCGCCCGTAATAGCATCCCATAAACGGACGGTATTGTCTTGACTGCCACTCGCGAGCGTTCTGCCATCAGGTGCAAAGACAACAACGTCAACATCATCTTGGTGTCCAATGAGGGTATGGCGAAGTTTGCCGGTGTCAGCGTCCCAAAGGCGGATGGTTTTGTCCCAACTCCGAGTGGCAAGGATACTGCCATCAGTATTAAATGTAACACTCAGGACAGCATCCGTGTGTCCGGTGATGGTTTTCAAGTGTCTGCCCGTGACAGGTTCCCAGAAACGGATAGAGGCATCCCAGGCACCAGTAGCGAGGGTATTTCCATCCGGTGCGAAAGCAATATTATAGACATCAGCGGTGTGTGCATTGATTGTGTGTAGGAGATCGCCTGTGTCAGCGTCCCACAATCGGACGGTATCGTCTTCACCGGCACTTGCGAGCAGACTGCCGTCAGGACTATACTTCATATCGTAGATATGGGATGTATGTCGAGTGAGCGTCTGCTTAACTGTCCATGTGGCAGTATCCCATAAATGGATAATGGCATTCAAATCACCACTGGCGAGGGTAGCCCCATCCGGGCTGAGTACAACACTCGCGACGTTATCGCGATGTTCTTCAAGCGTTTGCTGCAGTGTTCCGGTAGCAACATCCCATATCCCGATGGTATCGTCGCGACTTGCGCTGATGAGCGTGCTACCATCACCACTGAAAACGAGGCTATTGATACCTCCGGTATGGCCCTCAAGTATTCTCAGGAGTTCACCGGTTTCGGGATTCCATAGGCGGATCGTATCGTCTCTGCTGCCACTGGCGAGGATAGATCCATCAGGATTGAAAACGAGGCTTCGGATACTTCTTCTGTGTTCAGTAAGGGTGTGCAAGGCTTCACCGGTTTCAGGGTTCCACAAATGGAGGGTCCCATTGATACTTCCAGCGGCAAGTATATTTCCATCGGGAGAATAGGTGAGTGCGGAAACACTAGATCCATCTGCGTTAAAGAGGGAAATTTCTTCATGGGTAGCCGTATCATAAATCCAGACCCCGAGGGTCCCTGCGGCGGCGAGCCGCGTGCCGTCAGGGGAATACTGAATTTCATATAACCAGCCTTTACCGAGGCGTGCGGTGGCACCTTCAGGCAGATGCCATTGTGGTGAATCTTGGGCGAAACTATTGTAAGAAAAAAATAGAGTTGTTAAACAGAAAACAGTTAATATGGACGAAAATATAGTTTTCATAAATTTTCCTTTCGTTAATGGGTTGCCGACTTCAGACAACCGAAATATCAGACGTGTCTCATAAATTTTAGGCAATAAACCATAGTCCAGATTATCATAAATCCTTTTTTGCGTCAATTATTTACAAGAACGTGAGGCGTGATAAAAGTGAGATGTTAGGTTTCGCTTAGACGGACAACCCGTAACTTGGGTTATAATTGGTTAATTTTCCTTATTATTTTCCTTAATTAAATTACAACCTATATCTAACTAATATTATACGATATTTGTAGGGAAAAGTAAAGAAAATTCTGCGCTGTGTGTAATTTTTAGGAGGTCTCCGTTCAACCTAAGGGAACCGGCAAGCAAAAACACCTATTGCGCCTTGGGCTTACCGATTTAAATACTTAGACTTCATCTAACCTCGCCTGCTGGATATGGTTAGAATTCACCAGAGACAGAGATACGTTGTGAAGCGCCGAGGGTATGGGTGTTGAAAGCGTAGTTGATGAAGAATGACATGGCATTTACCGCCACGCGGAGTCCCGCCCCTGCCGACAGCCCATGTCCATTCCATCCACCGCGGAGTGCGACGGTGTTGAAGAGCCAGTACTCGGCACCTGTACGTAGGACAAGACCGCCGCCATCACTGCCTGGTTGAAGATCAGCCTGATCGGTTTCAAAATCTACACCGATAGTGCCTCTACCGAGGCGTGGAACAGCGAAATGGTAAGCAGTGCCAAATCGGAGTCGCCGTGTTCGGGTGAACGTCGGTGCGTCAGGCGTATTCCATCGGATTTGTGTGCCTGTTGCATCCAACAATATCGCCCCTACACTTAAACCTTTGTAGGGTTCGGCAATGAGGCCGATGTCAATGCCGAAGCCGTTTCCGCCATACTCAAAGATGGATTGGTTGAGGAGCTTGAGATTGCCACCGACTGATACCATAGCGTGAACTTGTCGTGCATAAGAGATAAGCAGTGCATTATCGGTATTACTGAAATACTCTGCGACTTCAGGTTTGTCAATATAGAGTTCGCCGTCATCTTTGATGCCGTTATTGTTAATGTCGTGGTAATCACCGAGTACGCCATTATTATTGATGTCAATGAAAGTAGTACGTGGTATATCGTCTACACCGAGCCGGATCCAACTGAGACCGAGGCTGCCGATGTCCTCAATCTGATAGACGTAGTTGAGGAAATTGTAGGCGACCAAGCCTCTACTCAGCCAACTGCCATCTCCCGTGCTAAAGGTATCGGAATACATCGCTGAGAAACTATGTTTCCTGACTTTGGTAAGTCCTGCGGGGTTCCAATATGTAGCGGTTGCATCGTCAGCGATAGCGACGAATGCGCTGCCCATTCCGAGTGCGCGCGCGCCGACACCGTGGCTGAGAAATTCAGCGGCGTGCGCGCCTTCGTCCGCAGCGAGGGAGGTTGTGATAGGTATGAGACTTGCTATTAGAATAGTAAAGTAAAAGCATCGAATTTTTATCATAGGTAGAACCATACAGCATTGGGTTTTGACTTTTTTGTGAAGGTGTCAAGCATATATCTTCAAAATTATTTTTTTCCACCAGATTTTCCGTTTCGCGAGGGTGCTTCGATTCCGGATAGAAACAAAAACTTAACCCGGTGCAAAGTCGTAGATCGGTTCGCGGATAATGACACTCAGGACACTCCAGAATGCGCCTACGCAGTATTCACCGAGAATGACTCCGAAGAAGAAGAAAACCATTGTTCGATAAGTGCTGGGTCCGCCGAATCGGAGTGCTAACCACTTAAGAAAACTACTAATAACGAGACAACTCCAAAAATAGCCGACACCACCGGTCATGGAGATCGGATAACCTGCTGGATGGAGGGGCCACCAGATAAACCGCATTCGCATAACCATAAGGAAAAAGGTGAATCCCATTCCGCCTGCCATGAAAGATATTGCAGTGATGTCAGGATCGCGCGGGAAAGCAAACAGTCCGGCAAGCCATCCAAATTGACCGATATGCCCGACTGAGGGTCCAATACCGCCGCCTGCGCCTGTGATTGCGCCCCCGAGACGGTAGAGTTCGCTGAGTGTTGCCCAAAATGATGCAAGGGATCCGAGAATAACAGCAATAACCATCGCAAGCACCAAGCGTTTTGTGTTCATATTCGCTCGTTCCGCCATCTTGAAGGCTTCAAGTTGATGTGGCATGATATGTTCACGATATCCACGCCCACTGAAGAACCAAAAGTAAGGGAAAACTGTCAGATTATTTGGTCCGATGCGGCGTGTTCCCAAGATATTAATTAGGAACTGTTGGGCATTACACATCCCTGCCATCTCATGTGCGGGCGGCCCGAGTTCCGCCCGGACGCGCGTAATAGCGATCGAAATGGCAGAAAAGAAGGCAAAGAAAGGGAGAATAATTGGGAGTGTCATTCCTGCCTTCAGACAAAACCAGATAATAAAAAGACTTGAGAGAACAATGAGAAGTAGGGCTGTTCGATAGCGGATAGGCTCCTGTGAATCGTCAATACCACCGGGTCTGCCCAAGATTGTGCGTACAACGTTTGTAATGTGCTTACGTGTTACAAGGATAGCAATCACAAAGATCGCCATCCAGCCCCCAATTGACTGTTCACTCCCATAGGGGAAAGGGGCTGGAATTGCGAGTGCGCTACCGACAACCCGCTGAATTTTCTCAAAGAGATAGAAGAACCACATAGAAAATGAGAGATCAAGCGGTAAAAGGAAGCCTAAGCCGATTACAAACGGGTAGAGCGGTACAGGGATACCCCCGACAGCGTTCCAGGGTTTTTCGGTGAAAAACCTCCCCCAATTCCGTGCGTTATGACGGACGCTAAAATCGGGTAGCACCGGAAAAAAGTGCGCCAAGCCGTGCCAAACATTCAATAGCGCGGCAGCGATGAACCCATACCATAAAATACGATTTCGGAAAAGCTTCGCGGCACCGCCGCCTTCCGTAATCGCCATGGGAAGTTGGATGATCGGATACGCTAATTTCTCGTGTTCTGTCCACTGTTTCCGAATAAGCACATTTACACAAATCATGATAGTGCCGAGGGCAAGAACAAGCGATGTCCACCACAAAGTCGGCATTATCCATGCGCCGCCAATTTTAGCATTATAGAAAGGAGTGTTGCCTTCATAGAATCCGCGGATAAGCTCTCTATCAGCGACAACGAGATGTTGGGGAATATAACTGTGAAACATGTCCGCCCAATCATTCTCAATTGTTGCGAACCAGAATGCGTGGGGGAGTGCTGGAATTGTCAAGGCTAATGTATCGTGTCCTGCCAAACCTGATGCGATAGAGAGCATGGCGTAAATTGTAATCATCTCGCCCTGCGTCAAGGCTGCCCGTGGCGCAGCGCGCTTTAGGAACAGGTTTATCAAAATCAGGAAGAAGATATTGAGAACGACATTCCAGAAGAGGGAGATCGTCGTTGGATGCCCAGAATGCCAGACACATTCAACTTCAATGACCCAAAAGACATTCGGGGGGATTAAGAAGATAGCAATGAGTATGGCACGCCATGTGACACCGGATTCACGGTGTCGGTCTTTCCCGTCCATGTTTTGCACAGTTTATATTCACTTTCTTTTTAGCGGTCAGCGGTCAGCTAGTAGCAATCGGCTATCAGGACTTTAGCACAATAGACCTGTATACTCATCAGTAAATTTTCTTTAACCAAGTTACTGGAGACTGACTGCTGATTGCTGACAGCCATTTGTTAAAAATGTGTTGGCGGTTCGCTCTCCTTTAATTCCCACAACATATGCCCGAATTCGGACGCGCCCACTGCGTTCCCTCTGATGAGTTCACCGTCAATCCCCCAAGCAAGTTTGTAGGCAGCGAGGACTTGCGTCAGCGAATTCTCTACACTGCCGTGACAGAGTAAGGCAACTGTGCCGCCCTCGCCACCACCCGTAATTTTCGCACCGTAGATGCCGCCTTGTACCCCAATTTTTCGAGCGATATTGACAAGCCCATCAACTTCAGGCGAACCGAGTCCTGCCAGATCCCGATAACTCGCGTTGGATTCATACATGAGGCTACCCGCTTCCGTGAGACAGTCTTGGATGTGCTCTGGATCTTTACCTGCACTTTTTATGGCTGTAATAAATTGTTGGGTACGCGCATTTTCATAAATCATGTGTTCTACCCGGCTCTTCACAGGATATATTTTCTTTGGATCTACCTGCGTAGCGGTATCAACGATTTCGCCGTACTTTTCAAGGAATTCTTCGCCATGCATCTGTTCAGGCAATAGGGTTTCACACCGCTCGTGAAATTCTTGTACAGAAACATTGCAAAGATAGTTATCAGCCAACGCATCCGAAATTTTTTGAGGATAGTTGCCTGCTTCAGAAGAGACTTCGGTTTCTGATGCAAAAGCGGCTTTGAGAATAGTCAATCCCATAAAAGCACCGATACGTGTGTCAATATAAGCAGTGCTCGACGTGCTCCGCCGTACTTTTGTATGGATACCGACAAAACTGACGTTCAAGGGCACTGAAACGAATTCAAGAATTTTGTCTGGTTGACAAAGAATTGAGAGAATTTTCGCTGAGGTGCCTGCGACGGCAGTCACCTGATCCATAATACCGCAAGGCGCGCCGGCAATCCGATTTTCAACGATTTGTGCGAGACGCGCTATTTCCATCGCGCCCAATTCCAAATTATAGAGTTGATTAAGTGCCATCAACGTAGCGACTTCAACAGCGGCAGATGAAGCGACACCCCCGCCTATCGGAATATCGCTTTTAATAACTATAGTCGCACCGTGTGGAAACTGGTTAATCTTCCCTTCCTTGAGTAGCACATAAAATCCACCGAGTATGTAGCTCGTCCACGCGGTGCTCGGTTCTTGGTTGAAATAATCTTGAACCTGTTGATAGGTTTTGAGAGTGCCGTCGGTGTAGAAATTATCAAGCGAGACATGAAAGTTGGGTTTGAATTGACTCCCGGCGCGGAGCGTGATTGCGCAGAGATTTCTATCTTCTCTGGCTTGGCACGCGGCAATCGCGGTCCGGTCAAGTGTCATCTCAAAGACATTAGCCCCGCAATAATCAGCAACGCCGCCCATAATGTCAAGTCTTGCTGGTGCGTGCGTAACAATTACTTGCCCGCCTTTTTTTAAGCCGAACGAAAAGAAGAGCTCAGGCGAATCCTCTTGTAAAAGGTACTCCAGTTCAAGGACCTGAAAGGATTTTACTTTAGGACCGTAGAGTTGTTCAACTTTCATCAATCTTTCCAACTAAGACTTCTTTGTAGTGATGTTCTGGCAACCTCTCTCTCAAATTCAGACGTATCTGGTAAACAGGTTCCGCCTCAGATTCTCTTAATATAGTTTCCAAACTTCGGACACGTGCGTATTGTCAGCATTTACGACACAATGTTATAGGAATTCGGTTAATTTATCAAGCCTTTTTTAACGTGAGGCCGGGAGCATTTAGTTTTAAAGAAATTCTGGAATAAAAACGCTTATGGGTTGACAACCCTAACATTCTCACCATCTTTCAAAGAATGCTGCCCAGCCGTAACAACAGCATCTCCTTCGATGATCCCATTGAGAACTTCAGCCTCACCGCCACGCAAAAGTCCTATCTCGACGGGTCGGCGGCGGATTACGCCATCTTCAACGACAAAGACGTTTTGTGCCTTTGTGGTAACATCACTCATAAGCGAGACCCGCGAGATGAGAATTGCATCCGTATGCACCTTGATAGGCACGGTAACTTTCGCGAACATTCCGGGTTTAATGGTTCGATCGGGGTTGTCAATACGGACTTCAACAGTGGCTGTCCGTCGCATGACTTCTAAAGTCGGGCTAATGAAGGCGATGGTACCGGAGATTGGGGTATCTATGCCATCAATTTCTATCAATGCCTGCTGGTTGAGTGCCACTTGACTCAACTGTGCCTCAATTACATCAACGGTAGCTTTGACGGTATCAATATTAACCACTTCAAAAAGAGGTGCTGCTGGAAGAGCCATGCCCCCTAAATCTAAGTAGCGTTTGGAAATAATACCAGAAATCGGGGCATGAATTGTAGCATCCTTGAGGCGTTTCTGGGCAAGTTTGAGCGCAACGTGTGCCTGTGTGTGTGCCGTTTTCGCCGAGGTAATCTCTGCTTCCCAACTCTTCGCAGTCTCTAAAGCTTCTGCGGCAGTGAGTGCTGCCTGTGCGGTTTCAACCTGAGAACGTGCGAGTTCAATGTCTTTTTCCCATGTTCTTGTGGTGGCTTGTGTCTGCGCCAACCGTAAGGATGCCTCGGCTTGTTGAACCTGTGCTTCCATTGCTTGGATATCCTCGGCACGCGCGCCGTTATCAATAAGCTGGAGTTGTTCAGCAGCGATCTTCTGCTGCGCAATGCCGATGTCCAACTGGGTTTTCGCGCCTTCAAGAGACTGCTGGCTAATAGCACCACTTTGGAAAAGTTGGAGCATCCGCGTGTGATTACTTTTGGCATTGGCAAGGTTAGCATCGGCTTGATTCAAACCTGCTTGTGCCTGCCGCCGGTCTTCGTCTCGGGCCCCGCTTTTAATTTTCTTAAGATTCGCGACAAGCGATTCCAACGCTGCTTGTGCCTGATCTATTTGTGTAACCGTCTGGATTTCAGAGAGGTCCACGACTTGCTGTAGCGCGACTTCGGCGGCGTGAAGTTGTGCTCTTGCTTGCGCAATCTGCGATCGTACGCGCACTTCCGCGAGTTGCTTTGTTTGAGCATAAGCGGTCTCCGCGGCTTCCAATGTCGCTTCTGCTTGTTGAACAGCAAGTTCTAATTCTTCATGCTCAACAGTCGCAAGCGGTGTTCCTTTTTTTACGCTGTCCGCTTCATCAACGTTTAATACAATAACCCGCCCCGCTATTTTGGGGTAGACACTGACTTGCGATTCTGCTCGAATAGTCCCGGACAATTCAAGTTCAGAACGAATTTCGCCCCGTTTTGCCCTTGTAACCTCCACAGGTTTAAGCGTCGGGGTGGCTTCAGCTTGTTCCGCTGCGGGTTTCTCCGGTTTCAGAAATCGCGGCACGGCAAGAATCGCCGCTACTGCGAATAATATGAGAATGACAATCAGTACTTTCTTCAATTTTTTCTCCTTTCTCCTTTTAACCAACATTATGTTAAGTGTCTGTTTTATGTTAAGTGTCTGTTTATTGTAACGTTTGCCCTATGGCTTTTTCCAATCTCGCCAAACCGACAACATAATCGTGGTATGCCTGAAGCCGATTGACTTCTGCTTGTGCTAAAGCGAGTTGGGTGTCGGTCAACGCCACGGTCGTAATGATACCATTCTGAAATTGGAGATTTGCGATGCGTACACTTTCCTGTGCCTGCGCGACCGCCTCACGCTGTACACCAATAAGTGTTTGCGCGCCAAGGAGATTCAGAAAGGCATTGCGCACTTCAAACTCAACACCAACTTTGACTTGGGTTCCACCTAATCGGACCTGCTTTAAAGTGGACTCGGATTGTTGGACAGCTGCGCGCGTCGCGAACCCATCAAAAATAGGGATATTGATTTGGAAGCCGACGCTCCAAATCCTATTCATTTGTGTCAGTCTTTCATTCTGTGATATTTGGTAGTTTGTGAAAAGCCCAAGGTCAGGACGACTCCGCGTTTTAGCGATGTCAACCTGTTTGTAGGCAGCATGCTCACTCAATTGCGTGCGGCGTACTTCAGGACGATTTTTAAGTGCCTGCTCTATCAACGTATCAAGGTTCAATGCAAGCATTCGATGTTTTTCTGGGATTTCGAGTGTGCCTTTAACCGACACGTCCTCGGCGAGTGGTATGTTTAGTACTGTTTTATAGGCGTTTTTGGCGGTAATAATGGCGTTCTCGGCACGAACAAGTTGGGATTTTGCATTTGCGAGTTGGACCTTTGCGCGAAGGACATCAAAGTTAGTTGCGGCACCTGCCTTAAGCGAAGCCTCTGCGATCCCGAGTTGCTTTTCAACAAGGGAAACGCTTTGCTGTGCGACCCTCACAAACTCTTGGGCGATTAAGACAGCGTAGAACGCTTCAGATACATCTAAACGGAGCTGATTATAGGCGGCATCAACATCGCGTTGTACGGCTTGATAGTTGAGTTTTGCGGCTTGATAACCGTAATAATAACGTCCCCATGCAAAGACGGGTTGTGTTAGACTGACAGTGCCTTGAATGTTGTGATGTGCTCCAAATTCCAGTTCAATCAGATCGGACTCGTTATCCGCGCTCGGTGGAGACATTTCGTCCATTTCTTCGCCCGGCATCGGGAACCCAAACCCGCCGTCGGCTTGGATGACTGACTTTTGTACATCTTTGAAATAAGTATAATTACCGTTGGCTGTGATCCTTGGCAAGAGTCCTGCGCGTGCGGAGCGAACTTGTGCCTCAGCAGTTTTCAGGCTCTGCTCAGCAGTTTGAAGAGTAAGATTGCTCTTTTTGGCGATTTCAATACTTTTTTCTAAGGTCAAAACCTGTGGTTTTTGTGCTACAGCTGTGAGATTTATTTGAAGTAGTAAAAAGGTTCCGACACATACGAAATGGCAGAACCGTAATGGCTTCATCGCGGTCGTGTCCTCCCGTGTTCGGTAAAGACGGACTTTCAGGAAGGCGCATCTCTACGAGCGAAATCATGGATATGGGTAGGTAAGAGGTACCCACCCATACCCTATCTAAATAGGTTCTAAAACCGAATAATAGTTGTAGCGTCGCCAATTGCCCAGAGTTGACCACTTGGCGTTTGAACGAGGTCGCGAAGGTGGTTTCTTGTTGGCGATTGCTGCAATAGCCAGGTGACACCGCCGTCATTTGTGTAGAGGATTGTGCCGTTGTCTCCGACCGCCCACCCTTCTTTGGCATCACGGAACAGAATAGCATTGAGGTTTTCCTGCGTTGGTACAGTTTGATCAATCCACGTTTCGCCGCCGTCCGTAGTTACCACAATAGCCCCTTGTTCACCGGCGACCCATGCGTTCTGTTCATCTATAGCATGGACATCGTTCCACCGTGGTCCTTGCGAGATAGGGGTCCAAGTGAGTCCGCCATCCGTAGTTTTCGAGATGGTGCCGGCATCTCCGACGACCCAACCTACATTTTGATTGATGAAATGCGCCCCGTACAGATTGACAAACATAGCGGCACCATCTTGGTTTCTCCAAGTCTCTCCGCCATCAGCTGTGTGCATAACCCTGGCCATTTCACCTACCGCCCACGCGTGTGTAGGGCTGCCAAAATCCATAGCGTAGGACCCCATTGCGCTGAGCCAATTCATGTCTCCCTCAAACTTAATCCGCTCGGCGGTGCCGTGCCCTTCATCTCCTGGATCGCTGAGGTCTCCCCAAGTGTTGCCGCCATCTTTTGTTTCAGCCAACGCAGCGTTGGTTCCGACGACATAACCTCTATTTTCATCAACAAAGCCAACACCGAAGAGATCAAAGACGTTCCCGCTATTTTGGGGTTTCCACGTTTCACCGCCGTCGGTGGTGTGCAAAACGCTTCCGGCTTCACCGACTGCCCAACCGAGCCTATCGTTGTGGAAATAGACGGCGCGAAGTTCGCTTGCACTTGATATAATATCCCAGGTTTCACCACCATCTGTGGTGTGGAGGATTGTTGCCTTATCTCCGACGATCCATGCTTCGGTTGTACTGATCATGTGAATGCCTTGGAGTCGTGCGGCAACAGGACGCGTTTCAAGGGGTGCCCAGGTTGTGCCCCCATCTTTTGTGCGCAGAATCACACCGAATTCGGCGGCGGCAATCCCAATATTTTCATCAGCGAAGTGGACGTCCCAAATCGGTTCAGGCATTCCGTTGGAGTTCGGGACATTGCTCGTTTGGATACCCCACTTGCTACCGTTAACCGTCTGTTCCAATCCGACAACAGCACCACCTGCCCCGACTGCCCATCCTGCTTGATCGTTTAGCATGAAAAGGGCATCAAGTGTGTTGACCGTTGCACTCGTCTGGAACTGCCAATTCTGTCCACCATCAGTGGTGTGAAGAAGGGTTCCGCCGCCGCCAGCTGCCCAACCGACTTGTGGACTCACAAAAGAGATACCTTCAATTGTATTGTTGGTGTCAATCGCCTGTTTCGTCCAAGTTGTGCCCCCGTTCATGGTGCTGATGATGAGTCCACCGTCCCCACTTGCCCAACCGTGTTTCTCATCCACAAACGAGACAGCTAAGAGCGCGGTCCCAGTGCCAGAGTTCTTTTTCATCCACGTTTGTCCACCATCTGTCGTTTTCAGTACTGTGCCATTTTCGCCGACTGCCCAGCCGATTTGTGGGCTAACAAAACGGACTTTCTTTAATTCAGCATCAAGTGGCAAGGGTTGCTGGTTCCATGTTGTGCCGCCGTCATTCGTATGTAGGATTGTTGCACTGCTACCGACAATCCATCCATGTTGTGCATCGACAAAAAAGACATCGGAAAAGGAAGCCTGCCACTTGGATTCACTCACTGTCTCCCACGCTTTTTGTGCAAGCGCGAAAGGCGCGATAGAAAGCAGCAGCAAGACTCCAAAAATAGATAGTATTCGCTTTCTGTGTTTCATCAAAATTCACAGCGTCAAGACCGACCCTTCAGGTACGGAATGAACGCTAACCTCCTTACTTCTTGAGACGGGCTTGCGAGTAACGCCCTTCGTTTTAAGTAGTGCATCGTATTTTTCTATAACCGTGAACTGAAGTCTACGTGCTTCATCAAAATTTTCAGTGTGAAAACCCCTGCTTTCAAACGGGGAAGGAAACACCGCCCCTTTGGGGAAGGAAACACCGCCCCTTTTTTTACTTTAATAAGTAGCAGGCTTTGACTACCAACGTGCCTGCCAGACGTTGCTGTATTATTAATATCGCCACACAGAGGCGACCTGTAGTCAACGGTTTAACTTGTGGAGTGGACGTTTGGCGGACGCTTCGCACAAGCCCCGTCCTTTAGGGCGGGGTTATTGACTCTGTTGTATATGATTATATATGATACCACGTCTGAACAATTTATGTCAACCGAAAAGCGGGAGTAAGCGGAGGTATTCGGTTATCATTTATCGGTTGTCAGTAGACAAGGTTGGGAATACAGGTCGTGATGAATCAACGCTGAGGGCACAGCAAAAACTCGCCATCAAGGAAGCTGCATAAGTCCTGTGAGATAGACTCTAAAAAATTAATTGACACAAACCGAATCTTTTGGCATAATGATTGTACCTATAGGTTCAAAAAATCTCACAAACTCACCGAATTTGGTTTTTTAGACACAAATTCCTAAATATACTGGGAGGTTTTCATGAAATTTACGAGACCATTACTCTTCATAGGCCTCAGTCTACTTCTGAGTGTTTGCTTGTTTGCTGTTACTTCCGCAGAGGCACAAGTTGAGCTCAGGACGCTGACGGGTCTCTGGCTCTTTGACGAAGGCAGTGGTAATCTTGCGGCGGATTCATCCGATAGTGCGCTTGATGCCACAATAGAAGGAAACCCGTCATGGGTTAATGGCGTGTTTGGTTCAGGGTTGGAACTCGATGGCGTAGATGCTTATGTCGAAGTGCCTGCCCACGTAAATCCGACAGATGCCATCACCGTCTCGCTTTGGGTTAAAAGCATGACAGATACTTGGAATCAGCACGGTTGGATGGTTGAAAAACGGAATGCATATATCATCCATCCCAATGCGGATACCAAAAACGTTTCGTGGCCGATTTGTAACAATGGCTGCTGGAATAAGCCCGGTGGTTGGCGCGATGGCGAAGTCGGCCCGAACGACATCACCGAGTGGCATCTCTACACGACTACGTTTGACAGTGCAACCGGTGAATGGAATATCTATATTGATGGCATAGCAGAGAGCTCAATGACGATTAATCAAGATCCTATTGATGCTGACGATGGGCCGCTATACATCGGCAGGGATACCTGTTGCGATGGTAGATTTGGCAATGCGGTTATTGATGAAGTTGCGATCTTCAATGTTGCACTCAGTGCTGATGAGATCCAGCTGATGATGGACAAAGGACTTTCCGCAATGCTTTTGACACCGGTCGAACCCGAGGGTAAACTCTCCACGACTTGGGCGAATGTTAAACAGCAATACTAATCTATTGGTAGGCGGGTAACGCTCGTCCTT
Source organism: uncultured bacterium (assembly GCA_964593655.1). Taxonomy (GTDB): domain Bacteria; phylum Poribacteria; class WGA-4E; order WGA-4E; family WGA-3G; genus WGA-3G. Next base: position 29,278 of record CAZQIP010000342.1, read on the forward strand.
ACCCGCCTCCTTTCGCTAAAAATAACTATAAGGGGATAAGATTACATGTTAGGAAAAATATCGATATCAATGCTGTGTATTGCGTGTCTTTTAGTAGCGATTCCTTTAACGGATGCGCAACTCCCAGTGGACGGTGTAGTGAGTTACTGGCCCTTTGATGATGGAACTATCGCGGGTGGCAAAGTTGAGGATGTTTTAGGTAACAACGACGGTGAACTTATGGGCAATCCGAAATCTGTCGCTGGTAAAGTCGGAAAAGCACTTGAATTCAATGGTACGAATTCCGTTCATATTCCTGGCACGGCTTCTTTAGAATTCGCTGGTGAGGAGGAGATGAGCGTCGCTGCTTGGGTGAATGCTGATAGCGATAGCCCTGTGGAAGGCGTTGTGGCTGGCTGCTGCGGCACGATTGTCGCGCAGCGCGATGTCAACGGTTGGGCATTGCGGTTTGATGGTAGAAATGCTGGTCAAGAGATGGAATTTATTGTTCAACCGGGTTGGCAAGGGGACGGCGGTTTCGGTGCGCCACAGTTTGATAAAGGGAAGTGGCATCATCTTGTCGGTGTTGTTGCCGGCAAAGAGATGTTTCTTTATGTTGATGGTAAGTTGGAGAAAGAACAGAATTACAATGGCCCGATGTCAACGGGTGGCTCAGAAACCGAGATTGGGCATGCGGGGGACGGTGGATTTGTAGGCATCATCGACGAAGTGCTGATTTATAACAAAGCCTTATCTGCAAATGAAGTTAAACAAGTTTTTGAAGCGAAAGGTCTTCCTGTCCAACCGCAAGGTAAACTCGCGACCCACTGGGGACACATCAAAACTTCGTTCTAAAGCAACCGCCTCCGTAATTTTATTTTCAGAAAGGACCCTTATAATTATATTATGGAACCCGTAAAAGTAGGTGTAATTGGATGTGGTGTTATCGGGAGTAGACATCTCGGTATCGCATCAGAGGCATCACACATTGAATTAGCCGCCGCGGCGGATATGATTGAGCAAAACAGAAACAACGCTGCAGAACGCTTCAACCCACCGAAAATGTATAGTAACGACATCGAGCTGCTCAACGACGATGACATCGAAGCGGTGGTACTTGCGTTTCCGACGCAATACCGGACAGAAGTTGCCTTGCGTGCATTTGAGAGCGGCAAGCATGTTCTGATTGAGAAACCGATTGCGATGAACACCGCTGAAGTCGAACAACTCATCGCTGCGCGTGGCACCTTAATCTCAGGCTGTTGTTCCTCGCGGAACCGTTTCAGTGGAGCTGCGCGGCTTGCGACAGAATTTATCACGACTGGTGGTTTGGGCGACCTGCGTAGTGTATATTGTCGCGCGATTAGAGGTGCGGGGAAAGAACCGGACACACCGCGCCCAGCTTGGCGGTTGACGAAGGCTCTCAACGGCGGCGGTATCCTCGTGAACTGGGGCTGTTACGATCTCGATTATCTGCTCGGTATTACAGGTTGGCAGCTGAAGCCGCAGACCGTATTTGCCCAGACCTGGACGGTGCCATCGGTCTTTGAATCACACATCGCTTCGGGTTCTGATGCGGAAACGCACTATACTGCACTTATCCGATGCGAAGGTGGTATTGTGCTTAGCGTTGAACGTGGTGAGTTCATGACGATGCACACACATCAAGGTTGGGAAATTATCGGCACGGAGGGTTCTCTTAAGTTGACCATGGGTGATGGAAAACCGGAAAGTGTTACTTATAATCGCACAACAACAGAAGGCGGTGTTGAATCAACATCCCTTACAGAAATAGGGGAGGCACCGGCATCACAACACAGCAATCCACTCTCTGATTTTGCTGCTGGCATACGCGAAAACCGACAACCTTTGACGAGTCTGGAAAACGCGCTTGTTGTTCAGAGAATAACGGATGCTATATACGCCTCTGCAGAAACAGGAACTGCTGTGGAGATAGAAGGGGGATAATAGGATGAAATTCCGTGGATTCGTAATATTGTGCAGTATCTGTATCAGTCTTATAGGGGTCCCACTTAGCAATGCGGAAATTAGCCTTGACGACTTTGGGGGTGTGTGGCTCTTTGATGAAGGAAAAGGACAGGTTGTTAAAGATCTCACCGATAATGGAAACGATGGGGAATTTGACGGCCCCAAATGGGTAGATGGAAAGTTTGGTAAAGCACTGGAATTCGACGGAAGTCCCAAGTTTGTCACGATTGAGCACAACGACCTCTTCAACTTTGAGGATGACGATTTTACTGTCGGATGCTGGATGAATTCAGAAAATAAGGATGCGTATGTCGTTATCAAACGGAACGGCGGCGCGGGGTTTTGGGCGATGAGTTCCAGCATCGATAGAGACACTGGCTTCTTCATCTTCGAGGGGGGTGGAAACCATATCGACGACGGTAAAACTGATATTGTCGGAAAGGGGTGGCATCACACCGTCGCTGTTCGGAAAAAAGGGGTCATCTCGCTATATGTCAATGGGAAAAAGGAAACAGAGCGAAACGTCGGCGCGACGATGGATAACCCGGCTGCGTTGAAATTCGGCGGATGGGGAAGTGAAAACCTCATTGGTGGCTTAGATGAGGTTTTTATTACCAAAAAGGGCGTGGCATTAGAGGAAGAAGACATTCAACTCCTCATGGAAAGCGGTTGGGAAGCTGCGCTCGATGTCTCATCAAAGGGAAAATTAGCAACAACATGGGCGGCACTGAAAGCACAATAGATGGTATATATCCACCGAGACGCGCTTACATGAACAGAAAAAAATAGGAGGTATATTTTGCTGGCGAGGTTTGTGACCGCGCCAGCGTTTTTTTTGGGGCTGCATTTATACGAAAAATTTTTCGGCGACGACAGTTGTGAAATTCTTACCCATGACTCGGTAGCCTTCTGCGTCCGGATGTAGGTTATCTGGTAGCAAATGGACAAAGTCAGCACCGAAGACGCTTAATCCGTCAACATAATGGACTTGTGTATCGCCGTGTGTTTGAAGTGCCTCGGCAGCGGCTTGTACTTCTTCACGCATCCGTTTGAGATGAAATCCTACGGCGTTCGGTTTCTCCTCTCGGGGTAGTGAACAGATCGGTGACATCAGCACGATGGGTATATCTGGATGCTTCTCTCGGACAATCTGGACTGCGCCGATGATCGCCGGACGGAACGCCCGCGGTCCTAAACTGGATGCGCCTTGAATATTAATACCGAGACACATTGAGATATAATCAGCAGGCGCGTCTCGGATCATGCGAGCCACCATTGCATCGAGATGGCACTGTCCGCCGTAACCGAGGCAAGTTAAATTCAACCCGTGTGTGCGAGCGACAATCGCGGGCCACGTCTGTGTTGGCGATGCCGCTGTCCGACACTGCGTGATAGAACTCCCATAGGTAATCCATCGCGGACGCGTATCCACGAACGACGCAAGCGTTGCGCCATCATCTATCTCCAAGTTACGAAGTTGAAACTTCCCGAATTGTGGCAACCACAACTCAATTAATTTTTCTTCATCGGACAAACTGTCAAAAACAAAATCGTCTTTCTGTGACAGATCCAGCGAAGCTACGACTTCACCATCACAACAGAGCTCCAATATCCCACTGTCTTTTTGCGGTATGATGTTCCCCGAAACGCGCGTTGTATCGCTCCGAAAACTGATACGAACGCCTGCTGGCATCGCAGAGCGTTCAAGCAAGGGGTCGGGAAATAGGCCATGCATTGGGTGCGGTGTGCGCCACGGCATTACCGAGTTTTCAGTTTTTTGAAGGGAAATAGCACCCTGCCAAGTCAATTGCGGTGCGTCCGGCTTTAATTGCATTGTGTCTCCTTTACTCATAGTGGTCTACATAGTATCAACCAATTCACGCAGTTGTCGCACGCCTTTTAGCATATCTTCCGGCTGTCCCCAGTGCTCAATACTCGCTGCGCCAGTGAACCCATCAGCAACAAGCGTTTCAAGGATCTGTACATAGCGCAATTGTGTGTCGCCGATAGGGTCAAGATTTTTCTCACGATTCGGTTTCACATGCAGATGTCGTACGAGCCCTTTGATGTGGGCGTATCCGTCTGGGATGGGATTTTCGCCGCAGTGTAACCCGTTATTAACATCCCAGCACGAGGTAAGCGAGGTACTATTTCCGAGGGCATTGATGACCGCGCGCGTCTCTTTGCAGGTCCCGGCGAGACACGCGCTTTCGTTTTCAAAGCAGAGCGTAACGTCTGCGCTCTCCGCGATCGGTACTACCTGCGAAAGTTTTTCGACGATGCGCTCCATATAGTCGTTAATATCGGGGCGCGGTGCACCTTTAGTCCGGCGATTCGGATTCCAAAACGTGAACCCACGAATGACTTGGGTATCAAAAGCGTGTGCAAGCGTAACCATGCGGTCAAAGTGTTTTCGGTGTTGATCGTATTCCTGTGGATCATCAATTGCGCATTTGCCAAACGGCGATCCGATACTGGCGACGCGGACATTGTAGGCAGTCAGTACATCTTGAACGCGTTGGACATCGTCATCGTCAATTTCAGTTACGTGTTTGCCCCAAACTCCGCCACGTATTTCAACAGTATTCGCGCCAGCTTCAACACCGAGTTTGATGGCTTCCTCAAAATCAGTTTTAGAAACCTCGTCAGCAAAAAAACAGATATCAATCATTTTTAACCTCCTAAATCCTCTTATCAGGGGACTTTTGAAACCGTTGTGTAGGTTCTACAATTTCTTCAATTCAGTCAGAATCTGCTCGGAACTGACGCGAGTGTCAAACCTGACATCAAGGAACTTCCATGCGACGCGCCCATCTTGGTCAATAATATAGGTAGCTGGACGCGCTATGCTCATGTTCCCTGTGTCAATAACATTATAGGCACCAATCGCTTCCTTATTCTCATCCGAGAGTAAAAGATAAGTTATCCCGAGATTCTGCTTTGTTAAACCTGTAAGCGTCTGTGAATCGGCACTAATCGCAATTATTTCGGTATCTTGTGCTTTAATGTCTTCGTAACCTGCTTGCAACTCACCGAGTTGCGTTTGACAGAAACCTCACGTACCCATTCGATAGAAGACAATGACTAACTTTTGTGCACTGTAATCCGAGAGACTATGTATACTTCCATCTGTATCTGGCAACGAGAACTCGGGTGCCGTTGCCCCAATAGCGAGTCCCTCACCCAAGGGAAGTTGCTCGACTGTATCCTCGATGGAAACTATCTCTTGTAACGTCTGTTTGGCATCGTGACATGCCGGACACAAGAAGATGATAGCAGCTAATAGAATTGAAAGGTTTACTAAACTCAAAGTGCCTGAAGGCGGCATTTTCCGTCTCGGATTTATGAGATAATTAGTTATCAATTTGGATTGCATGTTTCATACTTTCCTTCGTCCGCGGGTGGAAACGGCTTGGGTTTCTGAGGATCTTCGATTTTCATCTCGACGGTTTCCGGAGGAAATTGTGTGCAGACCGCCCCGTCCTTCATCACCCATCGGAAGTTGTGCCAAAAGCGTCTGCTTGTCTTGACGATTTCTGGATTTGTATAGACCCCTGCGACAGCAATACGACTCTGGTCAGTTTTGTTTGGTGGGCTATAGTGCCAAAGACTGCTATGCCAGATGACGACATCTCCGGTCCCTAACTCAATATGGTGTACACCGTGCTTTTCGATCATCTCCTGAACGGCTTCGCGTGGGAGTTCACCGTGTATACTATCGGGATACAAAACGTGTTCAATAATCTCGGTTTTGTGGCTACTGGGGATAAACTGCATGCATCCATTTTCTCGCGTTGCGGGTTCAAGGGGTGTCCAGAAGTTGAAAGGCTCCGTTTCACCGTCGCGCCAGAGTCCGTTGTCTTGGTGCCAGGGGGTTGCACTGCCAGTGAGGGGCGGTTTGAGGAAGCAGCTATTGAACTTCATAATGATGTCGTCACCGAGGAAATAGCGTGCGATGTTGAGTATTTCGGGGGCAGCATGTATGTTATGCCATATCAGGGGTGCTTGGACGCAGAAGTTGCTGAGTTTCCGATAGCGTGCGATGCGTCCTTGCGGCGAATCGTCCATCGGATCCATCGGATCGATATCAGCGACTTGTCCGGGATCCGGTTGCATGATGTGATTACGGATTACGCCGCGAAGTTCCGCAGCCAAGTCTTGTGAGATAATATTGCGAAGGATGAAGTAGCCTTCGGTTTCATAGTGTGCCTTCTGTTCAGCGTTTGGTTGCCATCGTGCCATCGTAATGTTCTGTCTCCCCGTTGTGAGGTTGCAAGTACCAGATGTGCTTGGAATGCCTACCTATCCGTCACGCAAAGATGTCTTGAACCTGACATTGGAACCCTTCGACAACATCACCCCCCTCAAGCGTATCGGTTCCACGTAAAACGGCAAAATCTTCATTGGAGCGATAAACCTCCACCGTTTCCCGGCGTGGATTGATGACCCACACCATTGTGCAACCTGCAGCCAACCACTCTTCTACTTTCTCAGCAACTTCGGCGTAGGTATCGCCAGGGGAAATGACTTCAATAGCCAGATCAGGAGCCCCCTCCCAATAACCTTTGACGATCCCTTGACGTTCAATTGATGCCTGTCGAACAAAGGCGGCATCTGGTGCACGCACTGTATCAGGATTTTGGGCAATCTTAAAACCGGTTTCGGCACCGCAAACATAACCTAATTGGTGTGTTCTAACATGTACGTTAAGTCTGCTTCCAATTTCAGCTGCACAGATACCGTGTTCAAATCCAGCAGGCGGCATTTTACGGAGTACTCCTTTCACGAGTTCATAGCGAGCACCATCACCAGGCTGTCTCGCCAAGTCATCAGCCGTTAAAAGATGTTGCTGCGCGGCTCGCGGTGTAAGTGTCGGTTGATCCAGTTGCGTGTCTGCCATGATGTCCTCCGCAAAAGAATATTTAATAATTTTCAATTTCTTATATGATAATACTTGCAAGCACGTATGTCAACTGCCTCAACGATTCTTGATCTGTCCCCACGTTGTTGTGAGCAACCCGTTCGGGGAAACAGGTAGGACAGCTTCAACACCTTTCATCAACTCTGCGACCTCCGCCTCTGTGATGCCGCGGTCAAAGAAGATAACTTCGTCCAATCTACCAATAAATTTCTCGCCGCCAAATGTACCGAAGAGCAGCTCGCCTTCCTGACCGATATCGCCATCTTGTTTGGTTGTAGCTTCAAGCGTGCCATCTACATAAAGTTGCATCTCATTGCCATTGTAGAGTCCAACAATATGATACCATTTTTCGGGTTCAATGACGCTTGTTCCCCACACGCCGCCGGTAAATCCACCCCCTGACCAGATACCGAAGACATAGCCTCCCGGCACTCTCTCATTTGGTGCCTGTACCTCCAACAGATAGGAACCGTTCTTTCGGATAGCGGTATCGGAAACGCCTTTATTCATATAGACCCAAGTTGCGATGCTCATCTCTTCTTTGAAGCTGAGGCTATCAGAGTGTTCAACAGTCACGACATGCGGTGGTTCAAATTCCAATGCGCCCCCGAATTTGCCTTCTGCCCATTTCGCGCCGTTAATCGCGCCATCATTTCCATTGCCCGACGTATCTCCAGCGGTACCACCTTTGCCTTCATCAAACAACCAGATGCCGACAGCATCATCCAGTAACTCGGCAGAAAGCGGATACACTGCTATACATAAACAGCCAATGAGTACGAACCAAAATATGTGTTTCATCGCTTCTTTCTCCTCCATTGATAATATACAAGTTTAGCAGAAAGGAAAAAATGTGTCAAGGACATAGGCGTGTCTTTTTTCATTGAATCGTTTAGGAAAATATGATACGTTAAGGAAACAAGTACTACACTGCGACGGGATCCATGCTGACTCAAGAAATGGTAGCCGATGTCCCAATGGAGCCAGGCGTCTACTTTTTTCGTGGCGCCACGGGGACAATCCTCTATATCGGCAAGGCGAAATGTTTGCGGAAGCGGGTCCGTTCTTATCTTCATAAGACCAAAAACCGCCCAAGCAAAATCAAACGGCTTATCCGGTGGACAACAGATGTCCGATATCAGGTGTGTCGTTCAGAACAGGAAGCACTCTTCCTTGAATCGCGACTGATCCAAGAGTATCAACCCTCCTATAACACTGCTTTGAAATATGGAAGGACATCTTGGTATATTCGGATAGACGTTGGCGAGGCTTTTCCGCGCCTTGATCGTGTGTCTGAAACACAACCAGACGGTGCGAGATATTTCGGGCCGTTGTCGAGTCGGCGATGGACGGATGAAGCGATTGACGTTTTACAGCGGATATTTCCGGTTCGCACGTGCGAAGGTGAGATTACACCGGTTCCGGGGTTTCGCGCCTGTTTTCAGTATGACTTAAAACGGTGTGATGCGCCGTGTGCGGCCCTCATTACGCGCGAACGCTATGGAGAGATGATTACAGACATTGTCGATTTGTTGGATGGAGCGTACGAAAAAGTACAGAAGCGTCTGGTTTCCAAGCGGGATAGTGCGTCGGAGGCATTGCAATTTGAGCGTGCTGCTGCGTTGCATAAGCAGCTGCAACGGATCCAAAAAGTCTTTACGTTCTTAGATGTGCATCGTCGGTGAACCAAGAACACCGAAAAACAGCAGGTGATCCATTCCATGAAGCATTCGCAATCATAGGTGCCGTCGAAACGCCGGTAAATTTTCGTCTATTTGGCAGATAATTTCACTTTGGTAAAAAATATGTTGCCAAGAAACCTAATACCGTGTTAGAATAGAAGAAAATAATTATTCAAGGAGGTTAACCCATGTATATAGCGAGATTATCGCTGATTTGTCTTGTCGCCTTTGTCTTCATGGTAGGCTGTGGCATGATGGGCCAGAAGGCAGAAATGTCTGAGACTGTCGTTACAAGCACTACGGATAGTGCCCCCATGAAATCTGAAGCGAAGAGTGCCAGTGACGTAGCAGAAGCCATGGATGAAGCCGCCGTTGAAGAGATCACACTGAATGTCACGGGAATGACGTGAGGCGCATGTACCAGTGCGGTGCAGGGTGCACTCAGCAATGTCACCGGTGTTTCTAAAGTAGTGAGCGTCTCTTCAGCGAGCAACACGGCTGTCGTCAAGGTTGAAAAAGGCAAAGTTACAACTGATGCCCTGATTAAAGCTGTTGAATCAGATAAGCGTTTTAAGGCAACGGTTGCCAATTAGTGTCATAGAGAGAAGGGCGGATTTATCCGCCCTTTTCATATGAGTTGAAGGCGCGCGATTGGAAAATCGCTCTTATCAATAAGGAGATAAACTTATGCGTCAACTAAACGTGAGCATGCTATTTGTCTGCTTTGCAGCACTTTTATTTGTTTTTGCTTGTGCAGACACGTCAAAGAAACCAGCAGAAACACCAAGCCAAACGGCAGAAGAAACGACAGAAACGTCCCCTCAAACGGCGGCAGCAAGCATTGAAGAGATCACACTGAATGTCACGGGAATGACGTGAGGCTCTTGTACCAGTGCGGTGCAGGATGCACTTACGAAGGTTACCGGCGTGTCTGAAGTTGTCAGTGTTTCTATGGATGAGAATAAGGCTGTGGTGAAGGTTGAGAAGGGCAAAGTTACAACAGACGCTTTGGTTAAGGCTGTTGAAGCAGATCCGCGTTTTAAGGCAACAATCGCTAACTAAAAATTTTAGGTTGCGTAGATTGAAATGCACCCCTTAACTGTTAGGACGGCTTATACGCGATTATAGTAAAACCTATAATTAGTCGGGCACTCTCAAACGGTCCGAATACCTATAACAGGCATTCAGACTGGGACAAA
>CAZQIP010000343.1:0-25158 GCA_964593655.1 uncultured bacterium
TGCGAAAGGTGGCGACTATATCAACGGACTAAAGGCTTTTACCATTTCTGTTTGGGTAAAATCTGATTCCGTTGGACACGACAGAGGTATTATCTTTGGTAAAGACCCTGCTGGCGGCGATGATGTTTTCGGGTTACGCTACGATGCCGCGAGTTGGGCAACGGCAGGGGGTACGAATCTCGTCAAGGGCGCAATTACGACAACGGGCGGTGGTCAGGCGTATGAGGGTAAAAGCGATGTGCAAACGACTGACTGGCAACACCTCGTTTTTACTTGGAAAAGCGGTGAAAAACTGGCTCTCTATATTGATGGCGAGCTTGATGATGATCCTATACACAATGACGATGGTAAACAGGGAGAAATCTCTGGTGCCACCAAATTACTCATTGGTAAAGGTGCGAAGGATAATAATGGCACATCGTGGCCTGGACTCATAGACGACGTGCGCATCTATAACCGGGTACTTGACGTAGCAGAGATTGAAGAACTCGCCAGCGGTGTTCTCGCCGTCGAAGCGGACGGCAAGTTAGCGACCACTTGGGCACAGCTTAAACAGAGATAGGCACTCAATCCTCAGTCATTAGCAGTCAGTGAGCGTTGCTCCTACAGCGAAGTGACATGTATTAGCACCTATCGCGTACAAACAGGTAGGCGTGTCTTCTCGGCGCGCCTACCAACCCATCAATTGGAAAATATTATGCAAGCATTCTATGAAAACCCTTTCACAGACAAGCCATCGTTCCGGCACGCTATAAAACAAGAACTCGCGAACCTCCATCAAGCGGTTCAGAACCCCTCTGTAGAAGATAGTGAATTTTACCCTGCCCCGGAATTAGTCTACAACGATGCGCTCTTTCTTCTGGAGATGCTTCATCATTCCGGTATCCCGACACCAGACATCAGTTGGTCAGAAGACGACAGTCTGAATCTTACATGGTACCCCGAAGCGGGTATAGCGACGTTAGAAATATACGGCAATGGGCTCGTCATCTATAACGCCTGTCTTGAAGATGCGCGTCCAGACGAAGTCTCTTTCACATTGACAGACACTATACGCTTACAGGATTGCCTCGTAAAACTCAACCGTCTTTTTCTGTAACACCTTTTTCTTCCTCTATCCCTAACTGAATAGAAAACAATTCATATCACTATGACCCCTGAAAACAGAGCCAGACACAACATAGATAAAATGCTTGAGGCAGCTGGATGGCAGATCCAAAATTATGCTGAACGTGATACAGATGCTGCGCTGGGTGTGGCTGTACGCGAGTATCGGTTGAGAGCGGATCAGAAGGCAGATTATCTCCTTTTTATCGGCGGCGTTGCGATTGGAGTTATTGAAGCCAAAGCTGAAGGTACAACGCTCAGCGGAGCCCTTCAACAAGCGGAACGGTATCGCGCAAATTTGCCAGATGAATTACCGAATCGCACCCGATTTTTCTTTTCCTACGCCTCAACAGGGATTGAGACGTACTTTCGGGATATCCGAGATCCTGATTCACGTTCTCGCCCAGTCTTTACATTTCATACGCCTGAAGCACTTGCCAACGCCTTTAACCAACCCAGAACCTTACGCGAAAGACTTAAAGATGATCTACCACCCTTAGAAAAAGGTTCTCTGAGAGATTGTCAATTTGAGGCAATAACCGAACTTGAAAAATCGTTAGCAGAATCACGTCCGCGCGCTTTAATCCAGATGGCAACTGGCAGTGGAAAAACGCACGCCGCTGTAAGCAGCGCATACCGCCTCATCAAATTTGCGGATGTCAAACGCGTGCTTTTTCTCGTAGATCGGCGGAACCTTGGCAAACAAACCCACAGCGAGTTTCAGGCTTACACAACGCCTGATGATGGTCGGAAATTCACGGAACTTTATAACGTCCAACACCTCTCCAGCAATTTTATTGATGAACCCAGTCAAGTCTGTATTACGACACTCCAACGCCTCTATTCTATGCTAAAAGGCGAAACCGACTATGAATCGGACGCTGAGGAAGCATCCCCCTTTGAAAATGATACTGAAGATGCTTCACCACAACTTGTTACCTATAACCCAAAAATCCCAATCGACACCTTTGACATTATCATCGTTGATGAATGCCATCGTTCCATCTACGGTAAATGGCGACATGTGTTGGAATACTTTGACGCTTTCATTATCGGACTCACCGCAACACCCTATAGACAAACAATCGGCTTTTTTGATCACAATCTCGTTTATGAATACCGTCACGAGCAAGCCGTTGAGGACAATGTAAACGTCGGTTATTACGTCTATAAGATTGAAACCGAAATAACACAAAGCGGTAGCATACTCGAGGCCGGTAGTTATATCGCAAGACGGGATAGAGGAACCCGACGACTCCATTGGGACGAGTTAGACGCTGATGTTGAATATACAGAAAATCAGTTAGATCGGGATTTTGTTGCCGAAGATCAGATTCGGACGGTGATTCAGACTTTCAAGGAAAAACTCTTCACAGACCTTTTTCCCCATAGAGAGATTGTCCCGAAAACACTTATCTTTGCGAAAGACGATTCACATGCCGAGGATATTGTCCAGACTGTTCGAGAAGTATTCAGCAGAGGCGATGATTTCTGTCAGAAGATTACCTATCGGAGTGATAGACCGGAAGATCTCATCAGAAGATTTCGCACGCAATTTAATCCACGGATCGCCGTCAGTGTTGACATGATTTCTACAGGCACCGATATAAAGCCGCTTGAGTGTCTCCTCTTTATGCGTGCTGTACGATCCAACGGTTATTTTGAGCAGATGATCGGGCGCGGCGTGCGTGTTATCAGTCCTAACGATCTGCAAACTGTCACCAGAGATGCGACCGCAAAAACGCACTTCATTATTGTTGATGCTGTCGGGGTCTGTGAATCTGTCAAAACTGATTCGCAATCGCTTCCCGGTGATCCATCTGAGCTAAACGGAGAACCACCAAGAGTCCCCAACCAGATAATTGATGATATAAGCGAAGATAGCGTTATTGAAACAGGTTTTGACGATCGAAGTTTCACACAAGTGGCTACAGTCATTCATGCCTTTAAAGATTTTATTAATCAAAATGTGGACGAATTATCAGCATTGCAAATCCTTTGTAGAGTGCCAGAGGCACAAGGCGTACTGACTGAAAACAACCTGAAAACGTTAGAAGAAGCCTTGCAGCGACATTCAAGCAGTCTGAGTCGCGAGTCATTATGGTTGGCTTACAAAAGACGGTCACCAGAGAGCGTTCGCGGAGGGGCGGAGCAACGTACAGACCTCATATCGCTCGTCCGGTTTGCGATGGGTTATCATCTTTTTCTGGAACCGTTTAGTGCAACTGTCAACCGAAACTTTGAAGAATGGATAACCGATAAAGATTTTAACGCAGAGCAACATGAATGGCTTGAAATGATACGTGACCATATCGCCACCTCACTCGATATTCGGATGTCCGATTTTGAATACACACCTTTCGCGGAACTTGGAAACGGCGCGAGAGTCTACGAACTCTTTGGTGATAATTTAGACGACATATTAAAAGATCTTACAGAGCAATTGGTTTCATAATCTGCCTTTGTTGTACTTACCACCTTTGGTCACGATGAGTGTGTAAAGTTTTTGACGCGCGATAAATAAAAATGCGGCCCTGTAGCATAGACTGTTAGTCTGTGGACAACCCGTATTTCCCAATCAGCGAAAATCCGTGATTTGCGGCGTACACGCCCATAAGGTGCCTGCATTCAGACGACAATTGACAAAATATTTACACACCCGTCGCGATTAAAACGACTTGCATTCACCTCAAATTTGTGCTACACTTCTTAATGAAGATTCGTTAATAGTAATGATTTTGTCCTGATTTTAAAACACTTCAAAGAGGATCCGTAAATGCCAACGCCAAAAGAGGTTTTTGATAATCCTTTAGAGCATCTTAATTTCCTGCAGTCTGCTGATTTTGAAAGACAGTATTTTGATCGAAAAGAGATTGGGAGCACCGACAGAAATCACATTCGCTCACTAAAAAATAATATTAAGGAGTGCATATCGGGCTTTGCAAATTGGAACAAAGCAGGAGGTCTCTTAGTGCTTGGTATTACTGACGATGGAACTCTTAAGGGAACACAACACATTGGCGAACAGAAGATCAACAACATTCTGCAAGTTACACGAGATTTAAGAAACCATGCAACACAAGAACAAGAAGTGGAAGTGCCAAATTCGGGCGGAAAACGATTATACCTCTTGTATACACCATGGACATCAAATGCGATTTGCGAAACAACCGCTGATTTTCCAAAAGCATGGAAAAGAGTTGGTGCGCAAAACCTTGCACTGACTGAACAAGATCGCGAACAACTTAAACAAGACAAAAAGATAGTTGATTTTGAGATATCCTACTGCTGCCCTTATGATCCAGCTGAACTTGACAATGGGGTAGTTGAGATGTTTAAGGAAGCTTTTCTTAAGACGAGAGGAGCCCAGTACGGTCATAGCACAGAAGATATTCTAGACAACGCAGGTGCAATAAAAAAAGAAGAAAACGGTAAATATGTCTTTACTAATGCAGGTTATCTGTTTTTCGCTTCAAACCCACGGAAACATTTTGGGGGTGCGTTTGTGAGAGTCTTACACTATGATGCATTCTCTGAAAACTTGGAAAATCGTGCAGAGACTACCTTTGATAAAGATTTTGAAGGTCCCCTTCCAAACATTATTCGTGCCCTTCGCGAGTTTTTAAGATACACTTCTGTCTTTCAGACCTTCTCCAAAGCGGAGAATAACAGCGAATTCATTGATGGACCTGAGTATCCATTTATCGCTGTTGACGAAGCACTTGTAAACGCCATAGTTCATAGGGAATATGCTGTTCCTGCTTCTATAAGTTGTACTGTTTACAAGGATAAGTTAGTGGTAAAAAACCCAGGTGGCATTCTCCTGCAGGTACCGCAACATTTCAGTTTAGCAGAAATTACTCTTGAATCCCTCACACGTAACCCTAAACTTACTGAGTGGATGCGTATATTGAAAGATGAACAGGGAGCGGTTTTTGTCCGAGAATTGGGTGAAGGCACAAGAAAAATGCTTGAAGTGATGGAGCAAGCTGGGTTACCAGCTCCGTATTATGACACAGGTAGAAGTACCACTGTCACGCTCTACAATCAATCTGTCGCTCTGTAAATGTGTAGTCTTTCGTATTTTATGAACTAATGTGTGCCTAAGTAAAGTAATTCCTAAACGAGAGATTGAAAAATAAATATAGGCTAATTGGCTGCGCGAGGAGTTGCGCACCAAAAGAGGTACTGCAAATGCCAACCCCTAAAGAAGTATATGATAATCCTTTAGAATATCTCAATTTCTTTCAGTCTGCCGATTTTGAAGGGCAGTGTTTTGATCGGAAAGAAGTTCGTACAGAGCACAGTAGGCAAATTAAAACACTCAAAGAAAATGTTACTAAATGTATATCTGCTTTTGCGAATAGTAACAGAGCTGGTGGTCTTTTGGTACTCGGTATTGCTGACGATGGAACCATCAAGGGGGTTGAGCACGTTGATGAACCTACAATGAACAGTATCATTCAGGCAAAACAAGAATTAAAGCATCACGCAACCCAGTCGCAAAATGTTGATCTTCCGGACTCAGGTGGAAAACGATTACACCTTCTCTACACACCATGGACACCAGATGCTATTTGTGAAACAATTGAGGCTTTTCCAAAAGCATGGGAAAGATCTAATGCTCAGTGCTTTCCTCTCAGCGAATCATATAGAGAACAACTTAAACGTGACAAAAATATAGTTGATTTTGAAAGAGCAATCTGCTGTCCTTACGATCCGGAAGAACTTGATAATGATGTCGTAGTTGAATTTAAAAAAGCTTTTATTCAAGAAAAAGGTTCATATTATGACCTCAATACAAAAGACACACTCGCGAAAATTGGTGCCATCACTAAAGATAACGGTAAATATTACTTTACCAATGCAGGTTATCTGTTCTTTGCTTCTAACCCTCGTAAGCGTATTGCTAGCGCGTTTGTAAGAGTATTACGCTATGATGTTCCAGCTGAAGATCTGAAAAACCGTGGAGGGACTACATTAGATAAGGAATTTGATGGACCTCTGCCAAATATCATTCGCAATTTTCGGACTTTTTTAAATGAATCTGCTCTTTTTCGTACCTTCTCAAAACGGAATCCTGATGGAGGGTTCACTGAAGAACCCGAATACCCGTTTATAGCAGTTGATGAAGCACTTGTAAATTCTATCATTCACAGAGAATATGCTGTCACTACTCCGATTTACTGTATTGTTTATAGAGATAAATTGGAAGTAAAAAATCCAGGAAATATCCCACAACAGGTGCCGCGTTCTTTTACTCTTGATAATACTATTCTTGATACAGTACCTCGAAATCCGAAAATTGTCGAGTGGATGCACCGCCTGAAAGATGAGCAAGGCAAAAATTTTGTGCATGCCTTGAGTGAAGGCACAAGACGAATGCAGGAAGAGATGGAAAAACTTGAGTTACCACCTCCACACTACCAAACTAATCAGTACACTACTGTCACACTGTACAGTAAATTTGACGAACGGCTGGAAAAGTATGCTGTAAAAGCGGTCACAGAAACAGGAGAATATGCTAATCTTTTCCAACTTGCACAGTCAAATACTCCGATCTTACGGGGCGAATTCCGTGAACTTCGTAGGAGCATTCTTTGGGCAATCAAAGATGCCCTCTTAAACCATGGATGGTTTATTGATAATTTATCTTTTGGTAGAATTGTAGCCCATCGTAAAGGTTATTCATTACCTTTGCCTTCACAAGTTGAAAAAATAACTCGGATATATCCTGCGTATGAATTGCAGGTTCGGCAGTACGCTGATAATCTCTACCTATGCGTTGATTACAAAGCTGAGCTTAAAAATATATTGGCAGCAGATAGGTTATTATTATGGAACTTCAGCATTGATAAATTAGTGTCAAGACATGCTGTAGGGCTTTATGATGGAAAATGGGAACGCGGACGTATTTTGGAAATTGATTCTGAAATGACCAAATTAGACCTTTTTGAACTGAATACCGAAGTTAATTTACTTAATAACAAGGTGATTCCATCATTGAAAAATGCCGAAATTAAGCAGATTTTGAGAGCACAAAACATAACTCATAATCTTGATGAAAAGATAAAGGAACATTCCCTACTCTCGCAGCGGAACGCGGCGAAAACTCGCGCCGAGAAAACACTCCAAATTGTCCAACATCTTGCTGCTGAAGTTTTCCCAGTTAAAATTAATAACTTAATCCTAACTTTATCCAAAGTTCCTGTTCCTTTAAAAAAACCCCTGGGGGGTTACTCACAAAGTCCTGAACCACTTACGGTTTTTCATGAATACAAGGAACCAACAGTGGTATTCCATAAAGGAAACGAAGATGCCAATATTTTAGATGGATTGGCTAAATATAGTTCTTACAGCAACGATCCAAAAAATGTTGAGTTAATCCCGATATGTACGCCGGATCTCCGTGGAGGAATGCAGCAGCTTATTGAGAGGCTTAAACAAGGCAAATTCAAATACCGTGGAACTGAAAGGACTTTTAGGACAAAATTAACCTACCCTACTATAACCACAGCATCCATAGAAGAATTTGAAAGTGAATGTAAGCGATTATTGGATGAGAATCCGAATTGGGTAGGAAACGCAGACTTGGATCGTCTATTTATAGTCTATGTTCCAGAAGACAGGTACCCGGTAACAGACCTCAATTCTCCGTACTACACGATAAAGGAACTTCTACTTTCTAAAGGCATACCTGTTCAAATGGTGGATACACCAATTCTTAAAAATCCCGATTGGAAAGACTTCAATCTTGCTTTAAATATTACAGCGAAATGTGGAGTGATTCCTTGGGTTCTACCAGACGAACTTCCAGACGCTCATTTTTTTGTCGGTTTGTCTTATACTCAATATCGTGACAGAGAGGTTCCTCGGACTATGGGTTTCGCCAATGTGTTTGATCAATATGGTCGCTGGCAATTTTATCAAGGGAATGCCAATACCTTCAATTATGATGAGAGGGGTGAGTACTTCAAAGAACTTGTGCAATCAACTTTGGAGAGACTAAAACTGCCCGAATCTCCGTCTATACATTTTCATTACTCAGCTAAGTTTTCGGCGGAAGACATTTCCACAATTTTGGAGGCTGCAAAATTAGTTCGTCCCAACGGTAAATATACGTTTGTCTGGATAAACAGTTCGCATATTGTCCGGTTCTACGATCCATCTCCGCAGACAGATGGAAGTTTGCATCGTGGAACATACGTAATTGGCGCGGAGAATCAATTTTATTTGTCAACAACTGGTTACAATACTTACCAAAAAGCACTTGGTACGCCTCAGCCCCTTGAAGTCAATGTATGGGAAGAACCTTATGATCCTTCAAATCCACCGGATTTGAAGGTTATTGCAAAACATTTAACCTACCTAACAAAATTGAATTGGGCATCAACCCGCTCGTTTTGCGGCACTCCGATTACGATAAAATATGCTCGCGACATTGCTCGCTTTGCTTCAGCGTTCATTGAGAGAAGCGAAAAATTTGAACTACATAAAGTTTTAGAGGATACCCCATGGTTCATCTAACTCCAATTTCTAATGATCTCCCAAAAGGATGGGTTTGGACGACCCTAGAGGAAATTAGTGAGATTGTATTGGGGCAATCGCCTCCTTCCTCCACCTACAATACAGATGGCGAGGGACTTCCTTTTTATCAGGGCAAACTTGAATTTGGAAAACTTTACCCTACACCCCGAAAATGGTGTACCGCCCCAAAGAAAATCGCTGAGAAAGGGGACGTATTCATCTCTATTCGTGCCCCTGTCGGACCTACAAATATTTGTCCAGAGAAGTCCACTATAGGACGTGGACTCGCAGCAATTCGCGGCTTACATGGAATTCAACCTCTTTTTATTCTTTATTTGATGCGTAGATTTGAAAATGAAATCGCAAGTAGAGGCACCGGAACAACTTTCAACGCGATAACCGGAAATCAACTTAAGTCTTTTCAAATTCCACTTCCGCCGTTGGCTGAACAACGCCGTATCGTAGCCAAGTTAGAAGTGCTGTTTACGCAATTAGACACAGCAGTTGATAACCTCAAAAAAGCACAAGGGCAGTTGCAGCAGTACCGCCGATCGGTCCTCAAAGCTGCGTTTGAAGGGGAGTTGACAAAGGAATGGCGCGAAAGACATTCCGGTGAACTTGAACCGATGACAATTTCCGAAATTCCTACCCTGGAGGGTTTACCTGAGCTGCCTAATGGTTGGATGTGGACAACATTAGAGGAAATTAGTGAAATTATATTAGGACAATCCCCTCCATCTTCTACCTACAATACAGATGGTGAAGGATTGCCTTTCTATCAGGGCAAACTTGAATTTGGAAAACTCTACCCAACACCCCAAAAATGGTGTACTGCTCCAAAGAAAATTGCCGAAAAAGGTGATATATTTATTTCTATTCGCGCCCCTGTCGGACCTACAAACTTATGCCCTGAAAAATCTGCTGTCGGACGCGGGCTTGCAGCAATCCGAGGTTTACATGGAATTCAACCTCTTTTTATTCTTTATTTGATGCGTAGATTTGAAAATGAAATCGCAAGTAGAGGCACCGGAACAACTTTCAACGCGATAACCGGAAATCAACTTAAGTCTTTTCAAATTCCGCTACCATCGCTTATTGAACAAGAGTATATCATCTCTGAACTTGAGCGTTGCTTTTCCATTGCTGATGAGGTCAAAGCGACGATTGCATCTGAACTGACACGCGTTGAACGTTTACGTCAGTCTATCCTGAAGCAGGCGTTTTCTGGCAAACTCGTCTCGCAAGATCCGAACGATGAACCGGCAGAAGCACTTTTGGCACGAATTAAAGCAGAACATTAATATTGCCTTGAATCAAAATCTGTGATAGAATTAAATATTACATGCTTGTGTTACTTATTTTTTAAACGCCTTAATTTAAATGCTGAGTTTTGATTCACCAACGACCATGAATCAGAAGCTGTTACAAACGATTCTCACTATCAAGGGTGATATTGAGTTTTCCCTGCTCAATGGCTTTTTTAAGTGGATACGCTAAAACCTCTTGGCAAAATTTAGGAGGTGAAGCAAAATGCAACAGATACCAACAGAAAATTCTTGCTGCGTGACTCCTTCTGTCGCGAATCCGTCTTTTGGTCCTGACGTTCCAATTGAGGAATGGCAATCAACACGCTTTAACCTTAAGTTAATGCTTAGTAATGAATTCAATGAATACTACGAAGAGGTCGAAGAATACCTAAAGGAAAACGAGGACTTTGACATTGAAAAACATATAGGATTTATTGATGACTACCCACTCTCAATCAACTACATAGAAACTAATGTCCACGACACTCCTCGACATTTGCAATACCTAATATCATCAGGCGGCCCCGGATCCGAAATCCGATTCTTCGTTGGGAACAACCCTACTAAACCTTACAAGGTTGAATTCTATTTCATGGCTTGGTCCACCGTGACTACACACGACGTAACTGGTGAAGATGTTGTTGAACATCTATGGGAACAAATCCTGTTTCCACTAACAGAACAAATCGAAACACGAAACGAAGAACTATCCGCACGAACACAAGAAATTGATCCGCTCCTTGCAGTTGCGGGGACGCTTAAATGGGAGCACATAGGTAGTCCCGACACCACATCGCCACCGGAGATAAGGGTGGCGAAAGGTGCACACGAAGACAACCCGGATCCGCTCCTCGCCTTGGCAGGAACGCTGCAATCTGATGTTACAGACATCAGTGAACGCCACGATGACTACATCGCAGCTGCTTTGCTTGCAGAGTTACGAGGAGATGAGGATGAATGAGGTCTTTGCAGATACATCTGGATGGGCAAGTTTTTTTCTTGAGGATGATCCTCATCACGCTAAAGCCTTTTCATTCCTAACACAGTGGAGACAACAAAACAGAAACGTTGTTACAACAAACTATGTTTTAAGCGAACTAATTATTCTACTCAACCCTTCCCGTGGGCAGCAGCGTTCAGTTGCTCTAAACTATATTGAGACTATCCGCTCAGCCAATTGGGTCGAAATTGTCCACATAGACGAATTATTAGACGAGAAAGCATGGCAGTTGCTTGCAAATCGGTTGGATAAAGAATGGAGCCTTGTTGATGCTGTCAGTTTTGTTGTAATGGAAGATCGCGGTGTGACAGAAGCTTTGGCAACTGATCACCACTTTGAGCAAGCAGGCTTTGTACGTCTTTTAAAATAATGTAGCCACTCTTAGGTAGGAAACACATTATGGAAATCGAGCAAAAGGAACATGATATCTCTTTACCACCTGCAGATAAAATGCTGTTTCTGAAACAGGGGCAACGTGAATTAGACGAAATTCGCCAAGAGGTTGAGGAAGCTTGTACCACGGATAACGAGATTGACCCAGTGCCAGATCCTGCTTATCATGATGCATATTTGTTATTAGGGATTCTTTTTCATTATGATGTTCCCACGGGTGACATTGGCTGGTTGATGGATGGAGGAATCGGGTTTGAATGGCGTTCAACAGATGGTAAAGAGATAGCAACAATGAGTATATATGGGGACAGTCAAGTGGTTTATGGAGCTTCTTTAAGAAGCACGGATAAAGTCAAAGGAACTTGCTTATTAACCGATTTAGCCTCACTTGCTCGTTTCCTTCCAAAGTTAAAGGTTTTATGCTCTCAATAGTGTGTTAATTCCATCTCATCTGAATAGGCTTCTTTCTACACATTATTAGGTTTAATTCATATCGAATGAATCCGAAACAATCGTCCAGAAGCTCTGGAATTTCCGCAATGCCCTCCAAGATGAGTCACTGCGTTTGGTGAAAATCTGTGCCAAAATCAGGGCATGTTAGAGAACTATCTCACAGTCGTAGTCGTATAGGTAACAAACTATGAAAACCTTACAAACTCAAATTGAATCCGCTGCTTCTTCAACAGATAAAGTGCTGTTTCGGAAGCAGGTGCAACGCGAATTAGACGAAATCCGCGGTGAAGTCACGACAACTTGTGCACTGGTTAGCGAAGTTGAACCTGTTCCAGAATCGGCGTACGCCGAAACGCTCTCTTTGCTGGAGCAGATACCTCGTAATATTCCAATGCCGGACATGATGTGGTTGGAAGATGGAGAGGTGGTTTGGAATGGAGACCGAAGGAGGGCATCGCTACGATGAGTCTCTATGGGGATAATCACGTTACTTTTGGTGCAGCTTGGAGAGAGTCTTGTGAAATCTGGGGGTCTTGCCCACTATCGGATCCCGTTCTGTTACCGAATTTTCTGAAAATGTTAAGCGAAATCTTCCAAAAATAGTGCCTTTCGCAAAGCAGTTTCCATTTCCCTTACATGGTTGGCAAACAACATAAGGTGATCTTTATGGGAAAAAGAGAACTTGAAGTCCGATTTACATTACCGCTTGATGAGGTTTTACTGAAACATAAAGTAGACGCGGAGCACAAAGCGAGAGAGGCTTTTGTGCTTGAACTCCTACGCCAAGGGGACATCAGTGCCGGTAGAGCAGCACGCCTGCTTAACATCTCGCGATGGGATCTCTCGGAGTTGATGTCCGAAGCCGGCATCTCGCCTTTTGACGACAGCCTTACAACAGAAGCGTTAGACGCTGAATTTAAAAGCGCATTGAAAGATTTTGATGCATCAAATCTATAACAGTATTATGAGCTGTCAAACTGACTATTTGAAAGCACTACGTTGAAATAGGCGTTGCAATTTATTAAGAATCTATACTAAAATATACAAAAGAGACATAAATAATCTTAAACTCTGATAGGTAGTACATTATGGATGCACCAAAAAAGAAACTTGATTTCGCGCGACCGCCAGTCGAAGAAGTGATGTTAGGTGTTCTTTTCAAGCCTCTTGAGAGATTCTTTGCTCCACACCTTGGTGAGATTTGGCGGGAATTTAAGAAATTCGGCTTTGTGCACACTACAGCACAGGGGGCGGTTCCACCCGCGATTGAGCAATTTTCAAATCAAATTCCAGAGCCTCAGGTCCAAATTAGCAATGTTCTGGACTTTCATCGGATTCTCTTTATTCACGAAACTGGAAACCAAATTCTACAAATTCAACAAGATCGGTTTATGTTCAATTGGCGGAAAATTGAAGAAGGTCAAGAATATCCCGGATTTTCATCCATTTTTGCAAGTTTTGAAGATTTCTGTACACGTTTCAAGGAAAATCTCAAAAATCAGGGAATTGGCGAAATAACGCCATTGCAGTATGAGTTAGGCTACATCAACCAACTTATGCACGGGGATGGATGGGACACCCTTGGTGACCTAGGGAAAATTTACCAGATGTTTGTTGATTCCGAGCAATCGGATTTATTTTGGGATGGAGCTGAATCTGTAATTTTGCAGACTTTTTTTCCAATTGCGGACTTACGGGGTCGGTTACATCTTACTATCAGCAATCGTGTAAGGATACCTGATCAACGACAAACATTGCAGACAGATTTTACAATGCGCGGCTTCCGAAAAAATAAGGGAGATGCAATGATAGCATGGTTTGAGTCTGCGCGTGATGAGATTCGAGAAAAATTCGCTAGTATGTTTACAGAGGACATTCAAACACGAGTATGGGAGCGCAAATGATGAGAATTAATAAGGGCTTTTTATCTCCGCAAGCAACTCAGAAGCAAATAGAACCAGAATTTATGGGAATCCCCACTCATCCATTAACATCTTACGGCGCAGCTTTGCAGAACCCCACGGATAATCTCTTAACAGCAACCGATGCGTCCGTGATCAATCCATTATTTCTATCTCAAAGATATACCTTTGTGCCATCTAAGGCCGAACAACAATTAAATGAGATTCGCCAAGAGGCTGAGGAAGCCCGTTTGTTGGATAGTGAAATTGATCCTATACCAGAATCTGCATACGATGATGCTCTCTCTCTCTTAGAGGTATTTTTCCACTTTGGCGTTCCAATGTCGGAGCTGAGTTGGGCTGAAGATGGGAGTCTTACGCTCGGATGGTACCCAGAAGAGGGCACCATAACAATCGGGGTATATGGAGACGATCTTGTTATCTTCACTGCTTTCTTTGAAGAAAAACGTCAATTTGAAGGCATCTGTGCATTATCAGATACGCCAATGTTGTCCGGTTTTCTCGAAGTATTGACAAATATCCTCATGTAATAAGGATTGTTGTTATGAATGTTCCACCGGGTGAGAAACTCACCCGTTTTATTCGTTATAGTAGCCATTTTTCCATTGTCACTAACAGAGTCAAACCTGATGCGTTTCTGTCTCATAAAAAGAGTGTTGATGTATCTGTGTTTCGTATTTCAGGACTCAATGACAGTCAAGAACTCTCAAAAAACGAGATATGGGAAATCGGACAGGAACATGTTCAAACGGAAGATAGACCTATAAAAGCAAGAGCTGATCTTTTGGCGAGCAACGTTTATGATAGCAATCTTGAAGTGGTTCTGGACGAGCCACCCGAAAGGCATGCGAATATCAGACCGCTTCCAGTAGATAATAGTCCCGCAAACAGAAAAACGCGTCGAGCTCTTGCCACCAAGCTTGCCAGTCTTAGTAAATTGGTTATACTCCCTGAAGAGATTTGTTCAAATTATGAACAACTGGTAAAAAGGAGTTATCATGAAAATTAGATATTTTCTAATACTCTTACTCATTCTCGCTCTTGGATGCAGTGAAAGCGAACAGCCTCTTAACGAAGATTCTGAAATCACTATCGAAGCAACACCCTCACTTGCACCCATAAATCCACCTGTCCAGATACAAGCATTGTATGGCTCTGAAATTTGGATAAGGGACGATATATTCTTCAGAATAGCGGAATATATTCTACCAGACGGAACACATCTCTCCCCTGAATGGGATGTAGTAGACACTGATAGGATATGGCTGCGGAACAACAAATTCGGCAAAAACACGAGCATGATTACAAATGCGGGCACACCAACGACCGTTTATCGTTTACGGAACGGTGAGGTCATCATAGAAGATGTCATCTTTACCAAAGAATACTTTTATCTCCAGTGGTTCGTGATGAATGACGAAATTGTTTTAGTCAACCTCTTAGATGAAAAAACACCTTATGTCGATCGCTTTGAACTTGCTGACTTACCAGAAGATAATCCCAGAATGAAGCGTTTAGACGAAATTTGGGCTGAATACAGAAAAAAGCGGGATAAAATTGTTGAAGAAAACAACCTTGTGCTCGATCCTGCAGTGGGCTGGCGAGATCAAGAAGGTAATATTGTGGAAGGACTTTTTGATGAACTGGAAGAGCCAGAAAAAACATGGGAACAAGAAGTCAGTACCCATCCATTCGGAACTTTCTGCTTTTTTGAAGCACGTAGCGATATATTGGAAGTCAATATTAAGCACACGTACACCTATCAAGACACAAAAGGAAAGGAAAGAAAGATGCTATTTGTGAAGATACTCCGGAATCTCACTCGCCCCCATATCACTTTTCCAAGACCTTTCTTTCCTTAAGTTTACGTTAAATTGCGATTGCGAACTTAATTGATTCCAATCCTTACCCGAATTGAGGTAGTTAATGTCAAACGAATCCGCAACCATTGTTCAGAAACTCTGGAATTTCTGTAATGTCCTCCGAGATGATGGAGTTAGTTACGGAGATTATGTTGAACAACTCACCTATTTGTTGTTCCTCAAACTCGCCGACGAACAGACCAAACCGCCGTTTAACAACCCCTCAACAATCCCCACAGATTTGGATTGGGTGAGTCTACGCAAGGAGAGCGGTAAAGCGTTAGAAGACCAATACGTCAAAACCCTCCGAGAATTAAGTAATGCAGAAGGTTTACTCGGTGTCATCTTCCGAAAATCGCAGAACCGCATTCAGACGCCCGCGAACCTGCAACGCCTGATCTATCTCATCAACGCCGAGAACTGGAGCGGGATGACTGCTGACATTAAAGGCACTATCTACGAAGGGCTTCTACAGAAAAATGCCGAAGACACCAAAAGCGGCGCAGGTCAGTACTTCACACCGCGGTCACTTATCAAGGCGATGGTTACCGTGATGCGGCCCGAACCGATGCAAACGATTTGCGATCCAGCATGTGGGACTGGGGGTTTCTTTCTCGCAGCACACGACTACATTTCCGAAAATTATAGCAACACAATGACTCGCGAACAGAAGGAATTCCTTAGATTTAGCACCTTCGCTGGCACAGACATCGTTGATAACGTCGTTCGCCTCTGTGTGATGAATCTATACTTGCACGGTATCGGTGGCACCGAGAGCCCAATTACAACCGATGATAGCCTTAGCCGCGACACAGGAACCCGCTACGATATGGTGCTAACCAATCCACCCTTTGGGAACAGGAGTAGCATTACAATCGCTGCCGATGGCGGTAAACGCAGCAATACATCACTTACTTATGAACGCGACGATTTCTGGGCGACAACTTCAAATAAACAGTTCAACTTCCTGCAACACATCAAAACCATTCTGAAAACAGATGGACGCGCCGCCGTCGTTCTCCCAGATAATGTCCTCTTTGAACGCGGGGCAGGCGAAATGATCCGTCAGCAACTGCTCAAACAATTTGATGTCCACACCGTCTTGCGATTACCGACCGGTATCTTCTACGCCCAAGGGGTCAAGGCAAATGTGCTCTTTTTCGACAAGCGTCCTGCGCGTGAAGAACCGTGGACCCAAAAACTCTGGATATACGACCTGCGAACGAACAAAAACTTTACGCTTAAGACAAATCCACTACAAGATACCGATCTGCAAGACTTTATCACCGTCTATAACCCAGAAAACAGAGAGGCACGCGTTGAAACCGACCAATTCCGCGCCTACACTTACAATGAACTTATTGAACGTGAACATGTCAACCTTGACATATTCTGGCAGAAAGAGGATTCGCTTGAGGATGCGGCAGATCTTCCGACCCCAGACGTATTAGCAGCGGAAATCACTGAGAATTTAGAGGCTGCGTTGGGACTGTTTCAGAATATCCAGACAGAATTAGATAGTAAGGACTAAATGAAAGTACACCTCCTTGAAAACCTCCTCGGTTGCGAATTAGAAGAGACGCTCATAGCAATCTCCGCGGATGCAGACACATTTGAAACGTTCCTCGCCACACTCCCGACAGATGCCGTCGAAAACTACCTCACACCGCAGTGGGTCGTACTTGCTGCGGGTAAAGGCACACGGATCGATCCTACCGGACGCTTGAGCAAAACATTGGACATCACCTTCGGGGAGCAGAACACGCTCCAACACTCGCGGCGTTACCTGCCCGGCAACCGTCCCGACATCGTTGTGATCAACCCACAGATGGCATCGCGTATTGAGAACAATAAATCTGCAGAGCAGTTGTTAGGTCCCAATGCTACTTTTTGTATCCAAGCAGAGATGAACGGCACGGGTGGCGCGCTGCAGGCAGCACTCCCAGCACTTCAAGACTCCGATGCCGAATGGATCGGGGTGGCGTTCGGTGATGAACCCTTTTTGGAACGCGCTATTTTTGCACAGACGCTGCTCTCACATTTTCTCTCCGGTGCGGATGTTACGCTCTGCGGCAAAATCCCTGAGACTGTTGAGGATAAGGGCGGACTGTTCTTCGATGCTGAAGGAAAACTCACAGGGACGAAAGAGTGGTACGATATGACATCAGCCGAAAAACAGGAGATGTGGAACCGATGGCACAACGGTGAGGCGTACACCAACACAGGTATCACACTCATTCGGAAAAGTGCGTTGTTAGATCGGATACATCGGTTGGAACCGCATGCAAATCGGAACGATGAACTCCATCACGTCGATCTCATCCGACACTGCTATAAAGATGGGCTGAAGACAAACGCCTTTATCTATCGGGGTAATGTGTTGTCTGGCGTGAACCGTTGGTCGAATGTTTTATCGGGTGAAGCGGCACTGTATGCGCAGGTTCGGGAATCCCTCACGCGAAAAGGCGTTCGCGTCGATCCGGCTGCACAGATTACATTGGGCGGTGATGCCATTGAAATCGGCACGGCGTGCTATCTTATCGGGCGCGTGCATCTCGGCGAAAAAGTTCGGATCGGAGATTACTGCAGGCTTGAAAACGTTACGTTGCTCGGTGCAACAACAGTAGGGGATGCAGTTGGATTAGCAGGCGTTTCTGCGAATGATACCCTATTTGAAGCAAACCCGATCTCGGAAACGTTGGCGGCACCCGTGCGGGGTCTCGCTACTATAAGTACGATCAAAAATTGCACGTTTGACGCGGTAAACGTTGGGAGTGGTGTTCAACTTTCAGGAGTTGTCGCACGTGGAACAGTGATTCCCTCCAGTATCGTTTTGACGGATCGGACACTCGGTGTCCCGCCAGCAGAAGTTCCGCCAGCTGTACCGAAGTCGTTATTTGATCAGATTGTACCTTCGGATTATAGCCCGGGTGTTTTCACCTTTGGGGAAAAGCGAGAATTACCGGATTGGGAGAACCTCCGACGACACGTGCAATCGCATAGTGCTGCAGAACTCATCCCGCGTGCGACGCACGATTCGCAGTTACAGCAGACAACCTGCGACGCGGTCAAGACCCTCTTGGATCTGCGACGTGCCAATGACAACTACCTCATTGAATCACTCACACCAGAAGAACTATGGGGAAGCATCTTTGAGTTAGTAGTGCTTCATACCGGCAATCCAAACCCATATCATCACGATAAACTGAAAGCGCGGCAGACGGCACTCGACCTACTGCCAGAGTTTTGGGATAATAATTGGCTGACGCGTCTGAAATTGGTTGCCGCTGGGAATATCATCGACTACAGCAGCGAGCGGGTTGTAAAGAAATTGAAAGCGAATTCCGACTATTTCTCTGAAGCACTACGTGCAGCGGTCAAAACGCCTTTCGCTATCAACTGTTACGAAGTGTTCATCGAAAAGGTGATTGAAGGGACACCGCAGCAGATTCTCTGGCTCGCTGATAACGACGGAGAGGTGATATTTGACATCGCCTTCATCCAGGAACTCGTCGCGTCCGGACACCATATCTCCCTTGTTGGCAAAGCAGACAACGCCAGCAACGACGCAACCGTGGCAGACCTGCACGCAATTGTCAACTATCCACAATTTCAAGAACTTCAGGCAGCTATTCGGGACGGTACGCTCCAATTGTTATCATCAGGTGCGATAACGATCGGGACCAATCTCTATCAGGCGACACCGGAATTCATCAACGCGCTGTCAGCAGCAGATCTGGTTATTTCAAAAGGACAAGGGAATTTCTATACCACACCGGGATGGCGGAAGGATACTTTCTATCTTCTACTCTCTAAAGGCTTAACTGCTGAACGGAGTACAGGTGTTATTGCAGATCGAAATCTACCGATTGATGGGATGATTTTGGGTTATGTTCCAGCAGGCACAAGACGGGACGCGCCTTTGTTGGATATTTGTCGAGAATGGACGACGGAAAACTAAAGTCCGCGTACCTATACTTTTGAAATCGTGTATTCTCGCTTGCCTGACGCGGGAACCGGAATATAGTCTACAAATTCCACAGTGACAACGACATCACCGCCGAGTGCCTTCTGGATACACTGAACGAGAGAACGACGCGTTGCCTCTGTCCACTGCCTGTTAACAATCACTTTCAAAACACAATGCTTAAGAGTCTCTTGGATTATCTGGAACTGCTCCACACCTTTGACACTGTAGAACAGGCGTGTGAAATAGCCCGCGTGTATCAATGTTCCAGTTCTCGTGCGGAAAGTCGCAGTGCTGCGTCCAAACAGTTCAGCCAAAACAGGTAACTCATTACCGCAGGGGCACGGCTCTGCTGAGAGCATACCGACATCTCCAATCCGATACCGAATAAACGGCATAGCATAATTATTCAATTGTGTGATCAGAATCTCTCCGGGTTCAGTGTAGGGGTCAGGACTATCTATTTCAAGGTAAAGATCGCGAGCGTTGATATGCATCCTGCCCCCCGCACATTCCATCGCGATTAACCCGACTTCGCGTCCGCCATAACGATTATGGACTTTCGCTTTGAAAATAATCTCAGCTAAGGCGCGGTAATGTGGATGTAACATCTCAGCGGAAGATATAATGCCCTTCAATTTCCATTTCGGGAACAAGCCGTTATCGGAGAGAAATGTAGCAAACTGATAAAGCGATGACGGGTAAGCGAGGATGGTCTGTGGGAGGTCCTGATTCATCTGTTCAAACATTGCCAGCATCGCTGCGTCTGTAAGGTGAAACCCGTTGAGCCAATATTGATTCCGCCAAAAGTTGCCGAGCCGGTATTTCCAGTGTCCATCGTCGTCCACATCTGCGGGAGCCCCCCAGATAATGAGTTGCGGCTCACCAAAATTCCAGCCTGCCCATCGGTCGAAATAGTAAACGCTCAAGTTGCGTTGATTCCAATAGTTCCTATCCTGATAGAACGTCAGCGGCGTACCAGTTGAGCCGCCAGTGGCGTTCTCAATCCGCTGCTCCGCTGTGAAGGCTGTGGAGCAGAGTCTCCCCAATTGTTCGCGGATATCTTGCTTCTCAAGTGGTGGAATTTGCGATATATCAGGTGTCTCCGTCTTGAATAATTCACGGTAATAAGGTGTTGTCTGGTAGGCGTGCTGGAGGAGTTTTTCTAAACGTTTTGCCTGAAATGCTTCAATAATTTCGAGTGGGGCATCTAACAGGTCAGCTGCTCGTGAGAGTTTAAAGTGGTAGTGCACACCTTTACGATAAGTGTTATAGGCGTACCATCCTGCTTTTGAAATTAACGTTTTGATAGCGTGGTGAATAGGCATAATTCAAGATTATATGTATAGGTAACATGTCCGATCTTGTTTTTTTTAAAGAAAACGAAAAATCATAAAAATAGTTTCAAATAATACTTAAATTATTAATTTTAATATGCTTCAATATGACAATTATCTAAGTACTGGGCAAATTTCATGCCAACATTCCTAAAAAAGACATATTTGTATTGCAACATCTAAAACGCTAAGAATATTTCATCGTCATCCGCCTAAAACATAGGAATCGATTGCCTTCACGCTCAATTTCTGAGTGTGTCCACATTCGGCAAATACCCGGGTGGAAACTGATCACTGACAGAACGTCCATCTTGGAAGAGTTGCCCCGCATCTGGGTTCTCAGGTTCAACGGGGGCGGGGAAGTCTCGCCATCTATTACCATCAAGTGGGCGTTCGTAACCGTCCTCGCGGAACCATTCAATCAAACGTTTTCGATAAGCACTCAAAATTCTACCATACCCCGGATTACCAGCAAGGCTTCGCTCGTCAAGTCTGCCGTGCATACGTCTGAAAAGCCATTCTTGTCGGTCCGCGGCGGAGTAGATGTATTTGTATTCATTTGTCAGGAGCATATAGACCCCTGTGCCTTCCTGTCCCAACTGACCGATGATGGCATCCCGTTGTGCATTTCCGGTGGCAAGGTCCGCGAGGTCCATACCGCTTCGATCCGTCTGAGCTGGTAACCCCGCTGCGCCGAGACTGGTCGGTAGCACATCCACAAGACTCGTCGGCGTATCGCATGCTGCACCTGCCTCAAAACGTTCAGGGTATCGGACAAGCAGTGGTATGCGAGCAGCGGCATCAAGGAACGAGCGTTTGCCGTAGCAGTCATAATCGCCGAGCAATTCGCCGTGGTCGGAGGTGTAAAGAATTAACGTGTTGTCCAACTCGCCTTCCGATTCGAGGTAATCCAGGATACGCCCGACCTGATAATCAATAAAGGAGATAGCTGCGTAGTAAGCCGCGCGCATCGTCCGAAGGAGATTCATATCTCGTCCTTGGTCCCGGTATTTGTAGCGATTTTGGTGTCGATTCCAGTAGGTATACAGATGTTCGTAATCTGGCGGTAGGAACGGTAACGGCATCTCCGGGGTGCGGTAGAGCCTGTTCCACGGTACGGGTGATTCAAACGGGGGATGTGGCTTAATAAAACTACTCCAACACAAAAACGGGCGGTCGGTATCCCGCTGTGAGAAGAATTCAAGCGTTTTATCGCCTACCCACTGCGTATGGTGTAGACGCGCTGGGAGTTGTGAGGGTTGCGGGATATAATAGTATTCACTCCGCTCACCGTGCGGCGCTACAACATGGTCATAGTTATTTTCACTCAGAAATTCCGTGAAATCGTCAGGCCCGGGTCCCTCTTCGGAATAGTCTCGCGTCTCAAACCCCCACATTTTGCGTCCTTGTGGTGTGAAGTGCATCTTGCCGATCCCGTGCGTCTGATAGCCTGCCGCATTGAGCAGCTCCATCACAGAGACGCGATCTTGGGGCATTGCAGAATTGCTCGTGCACTCCGTCTGATGCGGCCATTGTCCGAGTAGGAAACTACAGCGCGATGCCACACATACCGGTGATGGACAGTAGGCTGAAGTGAAACTCGTACCGTCTCGGACAATTCGGTCTAACGCCGGTGTCTGGATAATAGGATTGCCGAGTGCACCGATGGTATCAAAACGCTGCTGATCGGTCATAAGATAAAGGATATTGGGCTGTTTTGCCATGAGGTGTTCCTGTCCTTTCAGAGAAAATGCGTCTTGGTTTGTGTCTGAAATATACGGATAGCATAGCACTTTTTCGTATAGAATGCAACCCATCTTTCAAGTGAGCGATCAGTCATCAGCAATCAACAAGTAGTCGATGTCGCGATGACCGATTACCGAATACCTCAATTCTGACTTTATACGAGATTTTGCAAAGAAAATCAATTAAAAATTACTGTGCGGGTAAAAATATTTACACATTAATGAATTTATGTGCTATAATTTAATTTACATAACCTCGATTGTCAGTGCAGGGTAGGTGCAACGCCCAAATTAATTGCACCTACCCACCCAATAATTTTAGAAATACGCTTTGAAAAAATATAAGCAGATGCAGAAATGGTATGAAAACAAAAAACTTCTGAACACCTTCATTGTTTTGATGTGTATCAGTTTCATCGCCTACTTTTTCTTTCAATGGAAATGGGGGTTGCCTTTAACGCTGTTTCTTGGCACAGCGATCATGGTGAGAGGTGTCGTAAAAATTACGATGCGGATGCATGGGAGAAAAAAGCGCAAGGAGAAATAACAGTCAGCAAAGAGGCAGGCGATATATTATAATCTGCTTTTTCAGAAGCACACGTAGCTTGAAACGAAGTGGAAAGCGGATATACGGAGAGCAACACGAAGGTCTCAAACCCAGCTGACCGAACCGCAAGGAAAATTAAAATAATGAAAAGACGAACGTTCATAAAACTGAGCGCGATTAGTGCCGCGGGGATGGTCTTACCCGTTCAACTGGAGGGATACGCAGCAGCGAAACGGCTTCTTAAACCGAGTACGCTGATTACACCCAACGCTGACTTCTATATCCTGCAGATTGGGAATCCGGTTGATCTTGATGCTAAAACGTGGCGGATGGTAATCACCGGCTTAATCGAGAAACAGATGACCTTGCGGTTTGCGGATATCACAGCGATGGAATCCGTTAAGGCGATGCGAACCTTAAAATGTATCGGAGACCCGATTGGCACGGAACAGATGAGCAATGCGAATTGGAAAGGTGTTCGGCTTCGCGACCTGCTTGAGAAAGTTGAACCCAAACCGGAAGCGAAAGTGGTTGTTTTCCGTTGTGCTGATGGCTATCATACGGCGATACCGTTGGAAGACGCGATGCATGAAGATACACTCCTCGCTTACGAGATGAATGGCGTACCACTTCCAACGGAGCACGGTTTTCCTATCCGACTGCTGAACCCGGGGCACTACGGCACAAAGAACCCGAAATGGATCGTGAATATCCACTTAGCAGCAGCACATGAAAGTTATTGGGAGGAACGGGGTTGGGACCCGATTGCGCATGTGAAACTTGCTACAATGATTGGTACACCGAGTGATGGTGAAGAAATTACTGGTGGTAAGGTTTATACAGTGAGCGGCGCGGCGTTCGATGCGGGCAACCATGACGGTATCAAGAAAGTAGAAGTCAGCGTTGACTACGGGCAGACATGGGAAACAGCAGAAATTTGGGCGCAGGATACGCCCCTCTCATGGGTGCTCTGGAAATGGGATTGGCACGTCCCGGCACAAGAGGATCCTGTCGAAATCTATGCGAGAGCTACAGCAAATAGCGGTCTTATACAAGATGAAATCGGTATTGAGGTGGAGCCCGTTGGTGCTACGCCCTATCACATGATTGATGCGAAGATTGTAGAACCCTAACCTTCGGTGCGGAACGACATAATATGCGCCAACTTTGGTCGGGCAAGTTTTGGCTGGCGATCGTCGCCAAAATGTGCCAACTGTTTACAGTTTATCTCCCTGTCCTGCTCATCGATCTCGCTTTTAGCGGTATCATCACCAACACCTCCTTTTATACCAGTTACTTAGGACTCTCCTCAACCTTCTTAGGCGTGCTGAAGGCAGTCATGACTGCCTTCTTCGTGGTACTTGCGATCCCATTCGGACGGTTATCGGATCGAATAGAGCGGCGCTATGTGCTTTACGCGGCGTGTCTGGTGCTCGGTGCTGTCAGTATCGCGCTACCGCTATGCCGAAACAGCTTGCACCTGATGCTTATTTTTCCGGGCATCGGCATCAGTATGGCACTTTTCTGGCCAGCTTATGAGGCGTGGCTTGCTGAACGCGAAGGTGAAGGTCAACTGATCCAACGGGTTATGCTCTTTAATCTTTTTTGGAGCGTTGGTGTCACTTTAGGTCCAGCGGTTTCAAGTTACCTCTATGGCGATACGAACCCGTTCAGATCGTTCTATCTCGCAGCGGTCTTCAGTTTACTTACCTTAGGGACACTTGTCGCGAACAGTTTGCGAACATCCGATGTGCCACAAACCGATGCTTCCGCTGAAATCGCTTCGGAACCTTCCGAAACGCTTTATCCACTCCAACCTGTGCGAACGACCTATCTTAACCTTGCGCGGTGTGCGAATTTTACTTCGTGGTTCCTGCTCGGTGTGTTGCGTCGCCTTGCGCCGAAGCTCACGAAGGAAATGGGGATACCACCGACAACATTCGGTAACCTGATGTTGACCCTTGGCGGTATGCAGACGTTAGCCTTTCTCG
>CAZQIP010000344.1:0-13352 GCA_964593655.1 uncultured bacterium
CGGCCTGGATGTCCGGAGGGTCGGTTTGTTTAATGGCCTGGATTTCTGGATGAGTTGTGGCATGGGGAAATCTTTTAGTTACGCAGTTGTCGGTATGGCGGCTTCGGTGCCGATGCTCTTTAAAATGAGGAGATCCAAGAAAACCGCCGGCGAACGCGGGGTCTTCGCTCCGCCGCCAAACCGCGGTGATTTCCCGATATGGTTGATGGGATTGTTGTGGTTCGTCGGTATGGGTGGATTTGTTTGGCTCATCCATTGGATGGTCCCGAATTTCCCACTGAGTTTCCTGTTAGGCTTTGCATTCCTGTATACACCACTCAACTCGTATATTACTGCACGGACCTTCGGAGTGTTGGGACGCGACCTATTTGATATACCGTATCTACACGAAATTACCTTTATTTTAAGCCGATATGAGGAAGTAGATATCTGGTTCGCACCACTCCCAGACGAAGATTACGGACGCGGCACACAGAGTTGGCGAGTACTTGAACTCACAGGTACAACCTTCACTTCAAATCTTGCCGGCACACTACTGATTATGCCGATCCTGATTGTCAGCGGGATTGTGGTGATGCACTTTATCTGGAAGATAGCCCCTATCCCGAGTGCGCAGTACCCCTATGCACAGATGATGTGGCCGATTAATGCGACAAACGAATGTCTCTGGAAGACATCGCTGCGGGATGGAAATAGCGAGATGCTCCAAGCAATTCGAGGCGATTATGTCGCTGCTGGGTTTACCGGAAGTCTTGCCATCTACGGCATGTTGTGGGTCTTCAAACTACCCTCAATGTGGTTCTACGGCATTGTCGGTGGTATCGGGGCTGATCCGGGCAGCATGATCGCACGGCTACTCGGGGCAGTCATCGGGCGATTCTACATGATCAAACGATTCGGCATGAGACGTTGGTATATGTTCAACCCAGTGCTCGCAGCTGGATTTGCATGTGGGGTCGGCCTCATCGGCATGGGCACCGTGGCGATTGCCCTCGTCTCCAAAGCCGTTATCGTCAAACCGTTTTAATAGTTGTCGGTCGTCAGTTATCAGTCATCAGTTAAGAGGTTTTAGATTTACCCAACAGTTTTAGGCAATCTCAACACCTTTTGTTACTGACAACTGAAAGGTTTTTTCTCAAAGAAAAAACCGAACTGACAACTGACAACTGACAACTGATAACTATATAAACATGGACTGGACTGTTTTTGGTTGGGCAGGTATAGAACTCGAAGTACCCACGACATGGGAACTTAGCGGACTCAGCGGAGATCAGAAGACTGGGTATCTCCGGCTTGATGACGGTGATATGCCTCGCCTCGAACTCAAATGGGCGCATACGCGACGTAAAAAGCCAGATCTTCATGCGACACTTGACGACTACTTCAAGTTGATTCGCAAGACTTACAAAAGAAGAGGCACCGAGCTCTCTTTCCGCCGGAACGTTGACCTTGTTAAAGAAGAAGGATTCTTTGAGGGACGCACAGTCCTCGGTTTCAGTTGGAAGGGAGAGATTCGGGCCAACGGCTTGATTTTCCACGGCGGAAAACGGGTCACAATCGTACAGGTGATGGGACGGCTCAAAGAGAACTGGCGACCCACGGTACTCCGGGTTTTCCAATCAATTGTAGACCGTAGTGAAGCATCACAAACATTGTGGAGTGCTTACGGACTCAAGTTGGGGGTCCCGAAAGAATACAAATTGGAACGCCAGAAGCTGCTCAGCGGCTATCTACTCTTTGCGTTTGGCGCAAAACCCGCACGTTTTCAGATGCCTATAAAGATTGCGAAATTGGTGGCGAACCGCCTACGAAAAACTAACGGGCCTGTCGGAAACATAGATTTTTCGCCACCCGACAGAGGACGGCTGAGCGTCGAACGATACGGCCCAGCTGAGATAATGCTCGGCGACTATGAAAATGATCCAAACCCACTTGAAGCATGGTTTCGCACAAAATACGCAAAAGCGATTCGCGGCTACGGGTTTGAGGTGACATCTCATACGAATTCAGAAGATGAACACCTGACACTGATTGGAGAACAGACACGACTCTACGACGGTGTACCGTTCAGTCCGGTGTTGGTACTCGATAAACTTTCCAAACGGACAGCACTTGTGTTTCATCTCTGGCGATGCAATCATTCCAATCGTATCTATGTCATCCAGTCCATCGGGAGCAACAATGCCCACCCGACTGTCCAAAAAGTCGCTGAAAGTATTGAATGCCACTAATAATTTTCAGTTATCGGTTATCAGTTTTCAGTTAAAGAAATTCGTAAAGTCGAGTAAAGTGTAGCTAAAGTTGAGAACTCTGTAAAGTTGTTCTCACTGCGAGACATTCACAACTTTAGAACACTTTAGCACACTTGCTAACATTGATAACCGACAACTATTCTTCTGACGGCTGATAGCCGAAAGCCAAAAGCCAATATGCTAAACAGACTTCTTTATACCCTCAAACTCAAAAAACGTCCCGACATGGACCGGACACGGGTCATGAAAGCGTTTCCGGTACGGAATCAGCTGATCACTTGGGAGATAGACGACAAAGGCGAAGCCGCGCTCGTCATTCCGCAGAAAGAAACACTCTGGATCCGACTCGTCAGTAAACTCTTCATGCTCCCCGGAAAAAGAGTGATTGTCCTTGATTCTATTGGAACTTACGTCTGGCGGATGTGTGACGGCAAGCATACCATTTCGCAGATTATCAATGGCGTCCAAAAGCAGTACCAATTGACACGCAAAGAGGCAGAAACCTCGCTCTTTACGTTTATGCAGCAGCTCGGCAAACGGAACTTCATACAGTTCGCTATCCCGCAACAGAATGCACCCGCAGCAACCCTCGAACCCGAACCAGCAAAACCGGGACTGCTTGGATTCCTACAGAGACGGTAAAATACTTCTTAACTGAAAACTTTAACCATCAACCCGACTCCGATATTTGATTTAAGGCATGAGTTGATGGTTAAAACCCATAAGGAAAAGAAAATGAATGAACAAATAGGTGATGTTGGCGCAGCTTTCGCCGAAACTCCAGAACGTTTCGAGCGTCTCATTCCCAAGGAAAACACAGTCCGCGTCCGAAACCTCATCAAACGTTATGAGATGGGGACCCAGACCGTTGATGCACTCCGGGGTGTCAATTTCCAAATCCAGCGCGGTGAATACATCTCAATCATGGGACCCTCCGGCTCCGGGAAATCAACGCTCTTCAATATGATTGGCGGACTCGACAAACCCACTGAAGGCAGAGTCTACATTGATGAGGTGGACATCGCACAACTCGATGCCTACGAACTCGCATGGCTCCGCTGCCGAAAAATCGGCTACATTTTTCAGTCGTTTAACCTCATCCCGGTTATGACAGCACTCGAAAATGTCTCGCTCCCGATGATTTTCGCCGGTATGAGTGCTGATGAAAGTAGAGAGAAAGGCGTTGACCTCCTCTCACTTGTTGGACTCGGTGACCGCGTGCAGCACAAACCGTTAGAACTCTCCGGTGGACAGCAGCAGCGCGTCGCTATCGCACGCTCCCTCGCAAACGATCCCGCGATTGTCCTCGCCGATGAACCAACCGGAAACCTTGATACCAAAACTGGGTTAGAAATCATTGACCTACTCCGTCGCCTCAACGATGAAAGCGGTGTGACCATCATCACAGCGACACACGACCACAAAATGTTAGATGTCTCCGACCGCATCTTCCACATGGCGGACGGCAAAGTAGAAAAAATTGAGTCCCGCGATGAGATTGACCTCCACGTCGGTAAATTAGACGGCGAGGAAGTAGGTTAACAGTTTTCGGGACTCAGTTGTCAATGATATGCTTGTGGCAGTTATGAGAAAAACATCCACTACACATTGTCTCTTAACTGAGCACTGAAAGATTTTTCGCAGAAAAATCGTACTGACAACTGACAACTATAAAAAATGACTATCTACAAACGCTTAGGCATCCGCACAGTAATTAACGGCAACGCAACGCTCACTCGACTCGGCGGCTCCATTATGCCACCTGAAGTCGTCGCCGCTATGGCTGATGCTTCTAAGCACTTCGTAGACATCATCGAACTCCAAAAACGGGTCGGCGAAGAAATCGCGAAACTCACACACAACGAAGCAGCCTATGTTTCTTGTGGTGCCGCCGCTGCATTGACGCTCAGCACCGCCGCGTGTATCACCGGACTTGATGCTGCCAAGCGTGAGAAATTGCCCCACCTTGATGCCTCAATGAAAAACGAAATCATTGTCCATCGCCACGGTCGCGTCGGATACGACTTTGCCGTACGCCAAGTCGGTGTCACATTCGTCCAGATAGGCGACGAGAATGGAACAACGCCCACCGAATTGGAAAACGCTATCACCGAAAAAACCGCCGCCATCTTCTACTTCGCCAACCCCGGTAGAGAACACCTCTGGGTGTCTTATGAAGATGCCATCGTAATTGCCAAAAGGCACGATGTTCCACTTATCGTTGATGCTGCCGCGCAGTTGCCACCACCAGAGAACTTGTGGCGTTTTACGCAAATGGGAGCGGACTTAGCACTCTTCAGCGGCGGAAAAGGGTTGTGCGGACCCCAGAGCAGTGGATTAATCGTCGGAAAAAAATCGCTGATTGAAGCGATTGCCTTCAACGGACCCCCACACCCGTTTATCGGTAGAGGGATGAAGGTAGGTAAAGAGGAAATGGTCGGGCTACTTGCCGCAGTGGAATGGTATCTGAACCATAACCACGAAGAATTGCAGCAATCTTACGAGGATCAGGTTACCTACTATGACGAAGTGTTCGCGGACACGCAAGGCGTAACAGTCCATCGTAGTTTCCCATCCGAAGCCGGACAACCGATGCCGCGCACCGAAATCCGATTTGACGAGGAACACCTCGGCATCACACGAAACGAGATCCTACACCAACTACAAACTGGTGAACCCTCTATTGACATCGCAGGAGCAGGCGCGAACGGTGTGCTTATCAATGGACAGACCCTGATGCCCGAAGAAGTAGAAATCATCGCGCAAAGACTAAAGGAGATCGTTTTAAGCCCGCGCAAACTATAAAGAACGGTAGCCCGTAATGAAATGGAGGGCGGGTATACGGAATGGCAGTTTACACCTCATACCCACTTGATCGAACCGCAAGGAAAGTTAAAAAAATGAAACTGAATAACGGGATTCGCCTGACATGGCTCGGACACTCCACCTTCAAAATCGAAGGAGACGGACAGACGCTCCTCATTGACCCGTGGGTGACAAACAACCCCGTCTGCCCTGATGCCCTCAAAGCCTTCAACGCACTTGACGTAATACTCATAACACACGGACACGCAGACCACATTAGCGATGCGGTGCCACTCGCCAAAAAACATACACCGACAGTCGTATCTATCGTCGAAATTGCTGGATGGCTCGGTAAACAAGGGGTTGATAACACGATTGGAATGAACAAGGGCGGGACTGTCACAATCGGTGGTACAAAGGCGACGATGGTTTCAGCAAACCATAGCAGCAGCTTCACAGAGGAAGATGGCACAACGGTTTATTTGGGTGAACCCGCAGGCTACGTGATTGAATTCGCGAACGGCTACAAAATCTACCACGCCGGGGATACAAACGTCTTCGGGGATATGCGGATTATCGGTGAAATCTACCAACCCGACCTGGCACTCCTCCCTATCGGAGACCACTTCACAATGGGGCCCCGTGAAGCCGCCTACGCCGCACAACTACTCAACGTCCCAGCAATCCTACCCATCCATTACGGCACCTTCCCACTCCTAACAGGAACACCGGAAGCACTCCGTGAGCTGACTGCTTCTCAAGATGTGGAAATTATCACGTTAGAAGTCGGGGAAACGTTAGCTTAAATCTTAATCATGAAGTTAAGCGCCCATGGATAGATGTGACTCCAATCTTGAAGGTAAAACTTGATTTTCGGAGAATGCGCGGGTTTCTCATAGGCAGCCAGCGGTCTAATCAGCAATTCACCGAATAAGTGCAGATCAAACCTTGCACTGATAATAAAGCAACCCTCAAACCGCGGTTCAGCATCAGAAAGATGTTTAAAGATTTCAATAGGACTCTGATATGGATACGCCTCCATAATCCTGTCTATCACGTCTTTAAGCGTGCGCGACTTCCCTGCAGGTGTTAAGGTGTCTACCAATTTTTGGTTCTCTGCCCAGACGTTATCGTTCGCTTCCATAAAAACAAGATTGTTAAAGTCCGCCTCACTAAGCGTGAAGGTCTGATACGCCGCGGCATCTATCTTGCTGCGGGTTGCTTCATATTCAGATGGCGACGCGTACAATCGATGGGCATCGTCTAAAAGTAATTCTTTCACCCTTATCTCCTGACCTTATCTATGAGTCCTAACTACCAGTGTTAGAATTCTCTTTCCTCGTCAATTCTTGCGTGTTCAATGTCCCCTTCCAGTTTATGTATATACGCATCAAGCCATCGTTTGACGTTCCTGTTATCTTCCCCCTCGTTGATACGAAGCAGCTTGTCTCTTTTCGCTTCAAAGTGTAAACTACGGAGCCCCTTCCACATATCTGTTCCGTAATTTGCGTTTAGATTTCTTCGGACATCTTCTCGGTCCCCGTAACGCATGAGGAATGCACGTACTAAAGAATTCGGCCACTCCTCTGCTAAAAGGGTTTTGGGAACGAGTTTGTAGGCGAAATACCATGCCCTATCTTCTACATTCCCATCAATCCACTCCCAGATTTTTTCACGTGGAATTAAGGTCAACGCGCCGCTTTCATCGGTTGTTGAGAAAGGTTTTCTGGAATCCCCCTCTTTAAGCCAATTTTCTAAGAAAAAGTCATATTCCTCTAGGCGTTTGCTAACGTGTTTCCAAACTTGCTCTGGATGCCGTTTTGTCAACTCAGTCAGGACAGAACTTGTTTCTGTGTCAAATTCACCAAAAATGGTGCCTTTCTTCCCAAAATGGGGAACGACTTGTTCTACAAACTCTAAACCCTTTTCGGGATAAAGATCTATGAAGACATTTGCAATTTCTGTCCAATAGTCATCTGTCATTGAGTGCCCCAGTTGGAGACTCTGATATAATACAGGCAAGTTTTCAAATAGGGTCGGACGAGTAAGGAGTTGGAACGTTAGGTCACGCGGGGGCGTTGGTTCTTGTTTATCATGGATATAGTAAAAATAGTACAGTTTAAGCGCGATAGACACACCCAAATTGTCCGAACAATCCAGCAAAAATGCAATCCATTCAATGAAGACTTTCTCGGATAGGCTGTCTGTCAAACGCTTGCCGAAGAAAGATGCAAAGTATTTGATATCCATGACCTCGGATTTGGCAAGTTTGAGTAGTCGTAAACCTGCTCGATCCGTCAGCCCTGAAAGGTACGTGAGTTCCGGAATTAGTACATTTAATCTGGTATCCTCAACCAGGGCATCAAGCTGCTTTTCCCATTTTGTTACGTTGCTGTCAAAGAGTGCGCGGAAATAACCCCCTATGAAGAACGCGCTTGCATTTTCAACTGCCTTCCGCTGGGCATCAAGAAGCACCGGAAGCATGACAAAGCCATTGTCTCTCTTCCCGAGTTGATACCCAAACGCGTATCCATTATGTGCTTCAGCCGTAACGAGCCACTGTAGTTCTGATTGTAAAAGAGGTGGATTCTCAACAGCTTGCTGGGCTAGTGTATGAATTTGCGGATGGCCTTCCTCAAAGTAATTTTCGTTTTCATCGAAAGCATCTATAAGTAAATTCGTCCCAACATACCGTTGCATCAGGGAATGAAAGTCGGAACCAATTAATTCATCCTTGAGGTGTTCCCAGCGTTGTCTTATGTCGTCGGGTAATTCCTTTCCGTTATGATGGAGGAACTCAACAACAGTTTTAATAAGCAGTCTGTTATCAACATAGATTTTGTCTGACAGCATCTGGAGTGTATCAAGGACCATGTCACTGAGATTCGGTCCCTTTGCAAGACGAGAGGCACGTTGTAGC
This sequence comes from uncultured bacterium, assembly GCA_964593655.1. Classification (GTDB taxonomy): domain Bacteria; phylum Poribacteria; class WGA-4E; order WGA-4E; family WGA-3G; genus WGA-3G. The sequence continues at coordinate 7,978 of CAZQIP010000344.1, forward strand.
AGAATCCCTATAGCTTCTTCACGTTCATCTTTAGGCAAATGCGCTAATTGTTCAGATAGGAGATGCCATATCTCGCAGTAAGCATCAAAGAGTTCTCCGTATGTTTTGGGCTCCCAAAAGTCAATATCGTTACGTAACCCCCGATATTCTGCCCCAGACATCCGTGAGAAATGATCGAACTCTAGACCTTCATTGCATGCTTTCAGTGCAAGCAGTCGTCGTTCTTTCGAGCCGGATTCAAATGCCTCTTTCAAAACAGGCAAACGCTCTGCTGGAGACGCTTCAGTTGGTGCGACTCTCCCACGTCCGGGTGAAAAAAGCCCAGCAAATACACCGCTTGCATTGTTTGACCAACCTTCATTTTCCGCTTCACCGAGAGCGAGGAGCAAACGCGCTGCGTCAACAAACAAATCTCGCTTCATAGCGATCTTTTCAAGTGCCCATACCACATCCCTCCGCCCGTTTGTGAATTGGAAAAGGGTATCCCTATCCCAGGTTCCCATCGTACGCATCAGACATCTTAAGGCTGATTTGGGATCCGCTTCAGTCAATGCGAGAAAAAAACGGCTACCCAACCTTGTCTTCAGATATTCATCATCCCGAAACGGACCGTTTGGACCGAGAAGGTCTTCAACAATTCTTGAGGCCGCATCCGACTCGGCAGCGTAGACAAACATCTCATAAAACCATTCAACCAATTTCGGCGTTAACCCTTCGGTGAAATCTTCAAGATCAAATAGTCTGTAATGTCTTTCCCACCACTGTACCCATAACCAAATCTGGAGTGCCTTTGGCGTGATATAGAGTGTAGACTCGCCTTGAAGGATCCTACGCTCTCGGAGTTCATAGATGATATTTTCAAACTCGTGGGATGTGATGTTAGCGTTGGCGGACTTAATTTTTTCGGCGATGGCCTCTGCCTCTTTGGCAACGGATCGCTCATAGCCAAACCGCTTAAAAAGCGCGAGGTGTTGAAGCACTAATCGGCGGTGTTCAGTCTTCTCACGATCATCACCTGCAGCAACATAACGCTCCCAGACCTCAACCGTGCTTGGAGGTTTAAGTAAGTCCTCGGGATGATTTACCAAGTTCTCACCGATAACGTGTGCAACTCTTGGTGAACCGCCACAGAGTTCACCCCATCGGTCAGCTTCAGCATTGGAAATAGTAGTTATATGTTTCTGAATGATGCTGCGAATCTGCTCGTCATTCAGAGGGAGAGTGTCATGGTAGGTAATGCCTCCGGCCCTAACCTCGTGCTCATTATAGATGCTAATCAACTTAATTCGAGGGCCTCGATGTCTCAATTTATCCCAGAAATCTGAGCTGCTAGATGGGTCACATTCATCAATTACGACAATAGCGGAGAATTGACTATCTTCTCGGAGGATTTCACGCATTAAATCGCTGCCACGAAATTGAGAAGCCTTACAGTAAATAACAAGTGGAGCTAAATCGTCTGTCCTTGTAGTTTCCAGAACAAGTCTTGTTTTACCGATACCAGGTTCACCTAACACTCGCACGTGAATAGTGTCATAATCTTGACGCAGTTCGTTTCGGATTTTTTCAATTAATTCGTCCTGCACCTCTCCAGAAACGAAAGGAAGGTCCATGTTAGCATCCAGTGCCCAACTTTGATGTGTTTGAAAGTTCAATCCACCGCGTCCATTCACTGACAAGGTCAAAGATGGAAACACTTGAAGAAAACCGATCAAAGTGTTCTGGCTCCAAACTTCAACTTTCGGATGCAGATAACCACATTGCTTCAGAAAATTCTCAATGTGTTCGAGAGCATCTCTGCGTTCGGAATCAACCAAGTCTATCCCGGTGCAAACCAAAACGTAAGTCCCATCGGCATCAAGGCAGGCTCGAATACTTTCGCCAAGGTTTTGCCGATCAGGTGTTTTCTCCCCAAAAAATTCCTTTTTTGTCTCTGATTTTTGCCACGGTTTAAACGATGCTCCCGATTTAATTTGATAACTGGTTTTGCCTAGTTTAATTATGCCGCTTCCTGTTACAATGTGAACATCGTCAACGGTAGCATCAACGCCACCATCAGGGACATTAACTCGACTTGACACATTAATCTTACTGATGTCTATGCCGATCCGGCGTGCTTCTGCCCACAACAGGTCTCTAAAGAAAAGCACTGCTTCAGTTGGGTTAAGCCGACTAAGGTCTTCATCCCTTACAGTGAAAGTAGGACCGTGGTTCATGGGACAACTCCGAAAAATTTAGGATAGGATTAGGATACCACATTTGGCAACTCATGTCAAATGTATTTGTGAAATCACCGAAGCACAGCATCCCGATAAGGTCCTTGTAATCCAAAGGCGTTCACAGTCCTGAGTAATTCCTGGGGGTTCCCTGTATCGTAACGCTGCCCCGCGACGCGATACCCCAACATCCCTTCCTGCTCGATCATTTCTGCCATCGCATCCCGTAATTGAATCTCGCCGTGCGTCACAATTCGGCGCCTGTAATTGTAGTCCAGTATATCAAAGAGGAGCGGTGTGAGGAGGTCTATGCCGAAGTTACAGAGATACTGCTGCACCGGGACACCTTCAACGCGAAGGTGTTTTTGTGCAAATTCGACTGTCGGTTTTTCGGAGATTTGTTGGAGTGTATAGAGGCGTGGGGATTCAACGCAAGGGCTGCCGTGAACAATACCGTTGAGCGAGAGTTCGCTTTCATGACAGAGATCCAAACTCGTCACAGACTGCCCAACCTGTGAATAGACATCCACGAGTTGTTTGGCGCATGAGGTCTCTGATTCTGAAATATAGAGATGGTCACCGAGCAGAATCATAACCGGCTCACCCGCGGCAAAATCTTTCGCGCAGTAGATGGCGTGTCCAAAGCCTTCAGGTTTCTCCTGAATAGCGAAATGCAACCGCTGTCCTATCTCCGCCAATCGGTCCGCCTGCGCTGCCAATTCCGGCTTTTCGAGAATCGCATCGGCAACAGTGCCAGAGAAATAGTCGGTGATTGGATCGACCTGTTGCGGTTGAGCAATAATACACACCTCTTCCACACCCGCCGATAAAGCCTCTTCGATAATCAGCTGAATGACCGGTTTTGCGATGCCATCTTGCGCTATGATCGGAAAAAGGGCTTTCGGCACGGCTTTCGTTGCCGGGAAAAGACGGGTCCCATACCCGGCAATAGGGATAACTGCTTTTTGAATCGGTTTCATAAGACTTGACCTTAAGCGAAGATGCCCGCCTAATTTTGGCGGACATCTTATTTTTAATGCGCCGCGTGATTCATATAGACAGCGCGTGTTTCAAGGAGTGTCTATCGGGTGGATTTGAGTTGACCCCAAGTCGTCGCCACTTTTCCAGCGGCATTAACGGCTAATGCCCCTTCAATCCCGTCACCGAGTTTGGTTACTTCATCATCAGTGAGCGTCACGTTGAAGATGACGACCTCGTCAATGATGCCTTCCCACTGACATCGCATGCCACATCCTGGGTCCGCACCGATGTAAACCTCTTCCGGACATGCCCACGGGGGGCCTCCTGCATCTTCAGTTCCTTGTAGTTTACCATTGATGTAAACCCGATTTTTATTTCCATCCCAAGTACCGACGAGATGAACCCATTCTTTAGCCGAAAGTTCATCGCCGAGGACTTCAAGTTTCGCACCGCCGTTTGCAGCTCGGATGTGAAATGATGCGTTTGTGGTATTCTCACCGTTTTCGTGTGCCCCAGTGCCGAGTAGATACTGGGACCAGGTCGAGCATCCAAGTCCTTTCCAGACGACACATTTGCCGGTAGGATCTGCCGCAGGATAGACCCAAGCGTGGACTGAGAAGCCTTCAGAGTCTTTGAAATCCAAGGCGGCTAAAGTTTTCTCTTCGCCCTTAGTGCCGAGTTTAACCCAAGTATCTTGACCGTTAAACTCTAACCCGCCTCCGAATTTGCCTTTCGCCCACTTCAGGTCGCCAACAAATTCGCCATCGGTTCCGTTACCGGAGAGGTCTTTTACAACTTTACCTTTCCCTTCTTCAAATGTCCACATCCCCGCAATTGTATCCTCATCAAGATTCGCATCGCTTGTAGGTACCACCGCAAAACTAAGTGCGATGACAGCAATTGCAACGAGTGTGTACTTCAGATAGCGTGTTGCCAAAAACATATTTCTTCCCATTTGGATAGCTCCTTTTGATTATGGAAATTAGATTCTGTCTGTAAGCGCGCCTATTTTTCCTTAGACACATCTCTTATACTGTGGTTCGCTAAAACCTGTTTATACATTTTAACTTATGTGTTTTCGGTTTGTCAAGTCAATTGCATCCGCTGCGGCAAGTTTCTGTTCAAGCATAAGGTTATCTTCATAGACGGTTTTGATTAATTCTTCAATATCGGGCTCCTGAACCGATATGTCTACGATTTTGAATCTTTGGAGTATCGCACCGATGAGGTCCGCCGTGCTAATTGCCTCTGGCGAAAACCGATACTGCACGCGCGTCTCTTCTTGGTAAATAACCTGAGCGTTAGGAATACTGATGTCTGAGTAGATTTCGGCATAATCGACGCTCAAAATCCGTTCCGTCGAAAGCAACCGCCGGAGCGCAGCGAGTTCGCCATCAAAGCAGAGACGCGCATTGTCAATGAGAATGACGCGTTTGCAGAGTTTTTCAACATCGTCTAAGTCGTGTGTTGTTAAAACCACCGTGACCTGTCGCTCGGCGTTAATTTGCTGAATGAACTCGCGGATACGTGCCTTCGCAACCACATCCAATCCGATCGTCGGTTCATCAAGGAACAACACATCCGGATTGTGGAGAAGCGCAGCCGCAATATCTGCACGCATCCGTTGACCGAGACTCAATTGGCGGACAGGGGTCTGAAAAAAATCGCTAAGACTTAGCAATTCGTCGAAGACCGCCACATTATGGCGGTATTGTGCCTGTGGAATTCGGTAGATACGCTGCAGCAACTCAAACGATTCTTGCACCGGTAGATCGAACCACAGATGCGAACGCTGCCCAAACACAACCCCAATACGTTTGGCGTTCTCCTTGCGCTGACGATGTGGGATATAACCGTTCACTGTCACACTACCGGATGTTGGCACCAAAATACCGGTCAACATCTTAATAGTTGTTGACTTTCCAGCACCGTTCGGGCCTAAATACCCCACGATTTCCCCGCGTGCTACGGAGAATGAAACGCTGTCCACCGCTTGAACAAGGCGATGTTTGCGAGAGAAAAGGTTCACGAAACTCCCAAAAAACCCTTTCCGGTGGTGATAGACTTTGAAGGTTTTGCTGAGGTTATTAACTTCAATCATGGATTTACTTGTATTTGTTGTCAGTCGTCAATCCCCAAGCTCGGTAGGTGCGGTTTGCAACCGCACCGGGTATACAC
>CAZQIP010000345.1:0-6620 GCA_964593655.1 uncultured bacterium
CGACTTGGGCAAAAGTAAAACGTGGCTATTGATAAGATCGCACGTACACCTCATTTCTCTCGCTGGCGAGGCATTTCAGCCTCGCCACATCTAACTGTAATAGATACCATTTCCTAATTGCACACTTAACACTTTCCGGTATCAACCACTGAAGCAATAGAAATGTCTTTACATTACACTATTCCCACCCGACTTCAAGAAGCCCGCTATCTTGTTCTGGATGATCGCATCATTGATGAGGTCATCGCTGCGAAACTGACGCTTGGCGAGGTTACGAAACATCCGCGGAACCCCCTTTTTGGGGAGGATAAGCCGTGGGAGCCGCGTTTTGACAATGTTTACGCCAATGTGATCTATGATCCGGGCGATAGGCTTTACAAATGTTGGTATAACCCATTTATTGTAGACGAACGGGTAACGCATACGCCACCAGAAAAACGGCATCCCGATTGGGTCAATTACATGGACGTGAAGCCAAGTGGTCGAGAGATGGGACTCTGCTACGCTTTTTCGACAGACGGTATCCATTGGGAGAAACCGGAACTTGGACTTGTTGAATTCAATGGTAACAAATGGAACAACATTGTTATGCGCCGTGTAAATGGTGCTGGCGTTTTCAAGGATGAACATGAAACCGATCCAACAAAACGCTATAAGCTGTTTTTCTGTGGAGAACCGAAAATGACAGTAGCATTTTCGCCGGATGGATTACATTGGAATGAACCTATTCCAATCCGAGAGATTGATGCGCACGGCACACATCCGAATGCCTTTTGGGCGGAATCGTTAGATAAATACGTCGGTTTTACCCGTCAGCATGAGGGTTCTGTTCGCCTCGTAACAAGGACAGAATCCTCTAATTTTGTGCAGTGGACCCCCGATGAAACTATCCTTGTAGGTACAAGTCCACGTCTACAAACACATGATATGATCGTTTTCCCGACGTGTGGGATCTACATTGGCTTGCTCGGTATAATGGTTTATCCAGCGGACTCTAACATCAATGTTAAACAGCATGTTGAGTTGGCTTGGAGTGCTGATACTGTTCATTGGCATCGCATAGCAGAAGGCACGCCATTTATGGGGCATACGCCTGCGGAAACAGAACGTTATGGAGCGTTGCCATACGACTGGGGGACGATCTTCGCCGCTGCTCCGATTTTCTTGGACGATGAGATTCGCATCTATTATGGTGCTGGAGACGGTTACTTTTTCAACTGGCGCAACGGTTACCTGGCACTTGCGACACTTCGACCAGACGGATGGGCAGGTTACGAATCAATCTCTGCGGATACCTCGGCTTTCATAACAACCCAACCTTTAACCTTCGATGAACCATCTGTTGGCATCACCGCGGATATATGGGCTGGTGGTTCAGTACGTGTGGAAATTTTGGATAAAGCAGGTAGCCAATATGCTGTTAGCAAACCGATTCGGACCTCTGTAACAGATGCGCAAGTGGAATGGGACACGCGTCAAAGTTTAGCCAGTTTAAGTGGAGACTCAATTCGGCTTCGATTCCAGTTTCATAACGCGAAATTGTATGGCTTCCAACTCCGGCAGAGAATGCGTAACACATAGAATAACCTCACAAACAGCAGTAGCTGCCAGCCTGAATGCCGGTTAAGAGGCAACCCCAAATGCTCATCAGATGTATTGAGAATCCCCTAATAAGGGCGATTTAGAGGGTTCTTCTCCATTTCTAAACACTTGCGAGCAGTGTTATCTTCAATCCTGATTATCTGTAAAAATTAAATTTTTTTCGTATTATGCAAGCATCCGGCTTAAAAACGCGTCTTTAACGATCATCGGTATTCTTGTTGGATACAAAGCCATTTAGTTTTCGGTTTCCCGCCTTTTTTGTCGAAGCAGTCGCGATTCGGAGATCGCTCCTACAGAGAAAAACTTGCGCGAAAAATCGAAATCATCAGATCGTTGAATAGGATGGATATTTATTGGATTTTATAATGCGTTCTACAAGCTGGAGGTGCTATAATGTTAATTACTCTAATTCGGAAAGAGATGATGCATCATATTCTGAGTGCTCGGTTTATGGCATTACTTCTGATGTGCGTGCTGCTCATCCCGCTGAACTTCCATATCAATTACCATCGTTATCTCCAACGCCAAGTTGATTATCAAGAAACTGTCAAAGATGAAAACAATAAGGACCTGGCGGAGCAACCCTGGTTACAAAAACAGCGAACAGATCCGAATCTTGAAGTTTCCAAATTGATTCTTAAGCCGACACCTTTAAGCGTGTTTGGGACGGGCTTAGAATCTGCCCTACCGAGTTATCTCGGTATGACGCGTAACGGCATACAGCGCGGGGAAGCGGCACTGTCTACCGCGCCGATCGCCTTTCTTTTGGGGCATCTCGACTTTGTATTCGTTGTCAGTACTGTCTTTAGCCTGCTCGCACTCTTGTTTACCTTTGATGCCGTTACAGGAGAAAAAGAAGCAGGGACACTTCGGATAACCCTTGCGAATGCACTGCCCCGGGATATCCTTTTGTGGAGCAAACTCATCGGCGGCTATCTCGTATTCATCGTTCCGTTCTTAGTCTCGTTAATCACCGGTTTACTTGTGCTCGTCTGGCAAGGCTTTCCACTATCTGAATCGGATATTTTTCTGCGTGTCCTCTGTCTCATCGGCATCTCGCTGCTCTACATTGCTGTCTTTTTTGCGATCGGGGCGGTGGTCTCAATTTATTTCGACAGTTCCAAGACAGCACTCATCGTCGCCTTTACCGTCTGGGTGTTCGCTGTCCTGATTTTACCGCGTGTCGGGTTTCTCGCGGCACAAACCGTCGCGCCGACTTCAACAGCGGAAAGCGTCTATAGGGAAAAGACGGCGAGGCGAGCAGAATTGCATGCTACTCTTGAAGCGGAAAGAAACAAAATTATGGGTAAAATGATACAGGAATCTAAGCAGGGAGAGGCGACGACCGGCTTCTTTAGATTAGATGAAGCGTTCGTCGCCAAAATGAATGAGAAGATGCGCCCTCTTGAGGAGACAGCGCGGTTAAAATACCGAGACCTCGCAACACAACTCGACAGGCGTTATGCGCAAGAAAGAAAACGGCAAGATAAAATCGGCATAAACTTTTCCCGAATCACGCCGACATCCTCCTTCATTTTTCTGGCAACGGATGCCACACAAACCGGTCAGGCGAAAAGAGATACCTACTTTCAAACGGGCACTCGCTATTATGAGGTGCTGGATGCGGAAATGTTCAGCAAAATGTCAGACGCAGCACTCATTGAAACAGCAGAAATTCCGTCCCCGCCGGCTCCGCCGCCGCTGGCGGAGTTGACTTTGGAAGAGATGCTCCAGCATGCTGCTCTGGATTTGCTGTTGCTCTGTTTCTTCACAGGCGGGTTTACAAGTGTGGCGTTCCTGAAATTTTTCAGATCGGATATTTGAAGGGAGAACGTTCTGGAAGTGGCGAGGTTACTCATATCACTTGGGCATTGTGTTTCGATAATTTTAAGATTTATTACAAACCTCTGATGAATCACGGAGTATCCTGATGGAAAAAGATGATGTACAACTCATTCGCCGTATTTTATCAGGCGACGATACAGCATTCACCACCTTAGTTGAAAAATACTATAGAAGCGTCCACGCCCTTGCATGGCGGAAGATCGGCGATTTTCATCACGCGGAAGAAATCACACAAGACACCTTCCTCCAAGTCTACAAAAAACTCTCGACGCTTAGAAATCCGAGTCAGTTTGCCAGATGGCTCTATGTCATCGCTGACCGACTTTGCATCGGTTGGCTGCGAAAGCAAAAACCAGCCATGCCATCGCTGGAGGACACACGGACGGATATAGTGGAGAGACTCTCTTATACACGTTATATATCGGAACAGCGCGAAACAGAAGCGACTGAGTATCATGATGAAATCATAAAAAATTTTTTGGAAAAACTTCCGGAGCAGGAACGCACCGTCGTGACGCTCTACTATCTCAATGAAATGACGACCAAAGAGATCGGCAAACTCTTAAATGTGCCCGTGAAGACGGTTCATAGTCGGCTCCATCGGGCACGAAAACGTTTACAAGGAGAAGCATTTCCCATGACACAAGAAGGTAGACAGGAACTTAAGCAAGTGGCTGAAGAATTAAGCCTCACCATAGAGAAAAAGATTCACGCCGAACTTCAAGCACAACTGGGGAAAAATATTCCTGACACACAAATGAGCGCAGATATACTCGAACAAGCATTAGAAGAGATGATGGGTGATATTAAGGAAAAAATACTGGCACAACTTCGAGCACAATTCGGAGAAGGATTCTAAAAAAGAGGTAGGTGCAATCGTAATCTATCATGATATTTGCCTTATTTTGTTGCGTGCTGTCTGGCTGAGATGGTAGCAGGGTGGAGTGTTTGAATGGCTCTGACAAACATCGCTGATTAGGTTGAAAAGAACGGAATGCTGTGATAAAATAGTTAAAGACGTTATTGTGATTGGCGGTAAAATCTCTCATTAGGACGTAGATATATAATTGGAATCTATACACTTAATATGACATCATTTAAATCTATCTTCATTTCAGTATTTCTTGGGGCAGCCCTGATTACGGTTGTGCTAATTCTGAATGCGAGACGCCCTGCAATGGAAGTAGATCAGCCGAGTGCTGATTTTGTGCGGGCAACGGGAAAGTGCGCGGAGTGCCATCGCCGGGAAACGTCTGCGATTGTCCATCAATATGAGCGGAGCGAGCATGCAAAGCACGGCGTGAGTTGCTTGGACTGCCATAAAGCTGTGGAAAATCAGGAAACACAAGCCCACCGGAGTTTTACAATTGCGAAGCATCTCACGGCGCAAAATTGTAGCCAGTGCCATACCACCGAGTATACACAGTTTCTCCGAAGCCGACACGCTGCACCGGCTTGGGCAGCGGTATGGGGTGCGAAAGATTTTACAGCGGAACAGATCGCCTTCGCTGAAAGGTATCACAAGGGTGCGGTGGAACGTCCTGCCAATCCTTTAGCGATGGCAGAGGGTGAGAGTGCTATTGACGTTGGATGCTTGGGGTGCCACGATATAGGTCAACCGAATCCGGACGGCTCTATTGGGACGTGCACAGCCTGCCATGCGCGGCATTCAAGTTCGGTTGCGCTGGCGCGGGAGCCAGAAACCTGTGGACAGTGCCACATGGGCCCCGACCATTCACAGATCGAAATCTACCATGAATCCAAGCACGGCGTGCTTTACAATGCGCAAAAATCGGAGATGAATCTCAAAGCACCGCCGAAAGCACTCACGACAGCAGATATGACAGTGCCGACATGTGTGACGTGCCATTTGAGCGGCTTGGATGGCTTGAATGTGACGCACGATACAACTGAACGACTCTCGTATTGGTTATTTGCGGCGGTTTCTGAGAAGCGTCCGACCTACCAACAAGGTCAAGACGCAATGAAAGAGACGTGCTTAAAATGCCACGCGAGTTCACAGGTAGAGGTTTACTATCAGGAGGCTGAAGGTGTTGTGGCTGATACCAACCGTAAAATTTCGGAAGCAGTGGCATTGATGAAATCGCTTCGTGAAGATGGTTTGCTGACAGAAACGCCTTTTGATGAACCCATCGAATTTGTTTACTTTGATCTGTGGCACTATTACGGTCGGACAGCAAAACACGGCGCGTTCATGGGGGGTGCGGATTTTGTTCAGTGGCACGGAAATTATGAGCTTTTGTTGAAGATGACGGAGTTGAAAAGAATTGCGCGAGAACTCAGAGAAAACGCTGCGAAACCGTAAAGGATTGGCTGCCAGACTACTCGACTTTTTTATTATTGCGAACCTTGCGTTTTTGGCACTTGATGTGTTTTTAGCGCACTCGGTCAACGCATTTGCACATCCCGCGGAATGGATCCCCTTCTACTTTTCGTTAGGTGCGTCCGTCCTGCTCGCGCTCATACTTTTTGGAAAAAAAAGGCGGTGGAGAGCGTGGTGTCGGTTTAGTGTTGGGTGGGGTGCTATCTGTATCGGCATCTCTGGCATGTTTTTTCATCTCGGTAGCGAATTCTTCTCTGACTTAACGCTCAAGAACCTTGTCTACACAGCTCCGTTTGTGGCACCGCTGGCTTTTACAGGGGTAGGGCTGCTTTTAATCATGAACGGTATGATCCGCGATACGGATTTAGAATGGGCACAATGGGTGGTGTTTATGGCGGGCTTCGGGTGGTGCGGTAATTTTATTCTCTCGGTTTTCGACCACGCGCAAAACGGGTTTTTCAATCCAACTGAATGGTTGCCCGTGTTTACGAGTGCTATCGCTGTGGGATGTCTGGCAACGCTATTTTTTGCTCCTCACCGACCCACTTTTCTTAGGTTCTGTGTGATTATTTTAGGCATCAACTTTATCGTTGGTATTGCGGGGTTCTTCTTCCATTTGACGATAGATCTGCAAGCTCCAGGTATCACACAGATAGATAAATTCCTCTATGGTGCGCCTCTGTTCGCGCCCCTTCTCTTTCCAAATCTATCGCTCCTCGCGCTCTTAGGTATCTGGAAAATGTCTGTCAGAAACTGAGCCCGCGGTTTTGGGCAGGCGCGTGAGATAAGGATAAACCGCCGATATAGTAAAATCCGAAAATAAATGAAC
>CAZQIP010000346.1:0-9546 GCA_964593655.1 uncultured bacterium
GAGTCCTGCGTAGGTATAACCACCCTCGTAACCTGCAATAGTTTCCATAAAAAGTCCATTGATATATTCCGCATACCTCGGAGGAATGGTGTCGTTGGTAGTCGTTACTATTATCAAAAAATTATCACCGACAGCATCACGAATACCTTGTATGATACGATCCTTTGCATCCGCCGCTTCCTCATAGGTTATAGGTCCTATGCCACCCGTACCCCAATGATCTATTCCTATTCCGTCAAAAACCCCGCATCTCGCTATTTCAGCAGCCTGTTGGATAATCATCTCTTGCACAGCAGGATGTGTGAAGTCGATGACATATTGATCCCACCCTTTAAATTCAATTCTCTTGCCTTCGGCATCTCTGAGAAAATACGGCCAATCGTCTGGAAACTCACCGAAGCCCGCAACATAGTAGTCTATACTTGAAAGGAGAAGAATGTTCGGATTCAGCGCGCGTATCCGATCTGTTACTATCGGGGACTCCTCAGGGTCGCCTATGAGTTTCTTGCCATCTGGTGTTGGGGTCCAAACCCACCCGAATGTTTCACGGCAACCAAACAGATCGTGATAGGCGATTCCCTCCACCCGCGAAAGTTCTGGCAGATTAATTATATCTCCACAGGCCTGAATAATTGCAGGGTACGTTATATTTTCAAGACGAGAATATAGAGGTGCTCGTGCGATTTCACAAACAACTGGCCCGTCTACCGGATTCAGTCTCTGAAGGACTTCTGAGTCTAAAGGTATCCTTGATCCTGCCAGCCCCAGCCGTAATGTTTCTATGCCGGTAAGCCCATAAATTGATGTAAAGTCAAGAATCTGATTTCCTGACAGGTCCAACGTTTTGAGGTTTACCAACCCTTTAAGCGGCGAAATATCTGAAATCTGGTTATTTTGCAAATTCAACTCTTCCAGATGTATCAAACCTGCGAGGGATGTTATATCCGTTATCCTATTATAACCCAACCCTAAGCCTCGTAAATTTTCGAGTCCCGCAAGCGGTGTTAAGTCCGAGACTTTCGTAAAATTGATGGCTAAGAATTTAAGATTGATGGCGTGTTCCAATCCTTTAAGACTCTGAATTTCTCTAAGATCAACCTTGAATTTACCATCAGCCACAAAGTGATAGAGACGTTGCATATCCGTAATCGTCAATGTTTCAATACCCAACTTCTCGGAGATGGCGTGGCGGAGGGTCGGATCCGGCATCCATTCCTCGGCATCTTCTGCATAAACGGAAGCATTACAGACGAGTATGCCCACAACCGACGCGAGGATCAATTGAAACCATAATGATGGACGGTATATTTCTTTCATTGTCATAAGATATACTAAAGCTTGGACAATTTTCGGTTTTGCCCTCTTGGTTTCTGCGGCGTGCCATGTTTTCCTCGGATTCCGAGTTTGGATGTACGCCGCAGTCGGCGTGTGTATTGCCTCGGATAAGCGTGGGTTGCCCGTTTTCAAAGAGGAACGGCGGGTAAAAGCCGTGGCAACGCTGATGGTCGTAATAACTGTAGTGGTACTGCCAGCCGTGACGACGGATACGCGCGCCAGTTGTGGCGAAACCCCGTTCAAGTTTCCCGATCTGTCCTGTGACGTCCCCTGCTGCCTCGGCGATCTGTGCTAAAAACACATCGTCGGGATCCGCCTGAAGACTGGTTGTATGAATCAACTCCGTAATTTGATCCAGTGTTAGTTCACCAGTACTCAATCTGTGATAGATTCCGTCCTGTGTATACGTCCATGTCCCCTCATGACAGTCGTGGATTCCTGTCAGCATGCTGGCACGGGATGGTGCACAGAACGCACAGCCGTAGGCGTGGTTGAACCTCATCTCTTCGTTTGCGAGGCGGTCAATATTCGGTGTCTCGAAATGTTGCTGCCCATAGCAGCTGAGCGTCCCGCGTCCGAGATCATCTGCGAAGATGAGAATAACATTCGGGGTAACTGTATTTCCCATATTATCCATCCAAATTTCCTGCGACAGCGACAAGATCAAGAATATTGATGACACTATCCCCGTTGATATCTGCGCGTGGTGCCTCATTTATAGGTTTACCGATATTTTTCGAGACAAGTATCATATCCAAAATATTGATAACACCATCTCTGTTGATATCCTCTTTGGCACCCGTCCAAACTTCGTCTTCTGGTTTAATCTCTATCTCAAATCTTGGGGTTTCCGAAGGGATCTCCTCGCCATCACTATCACCGAGAAAACAATTACCCGGGGTGAAGACGGCTGTCCCTATTTTTTTCGCTCTAAACTTGATAGATAGCAAAGTACCACCTCCATCTACACCGGTTCCATCCAATCGCAGAACATTGTATCCACTGATGAGACCGATTTCATTGTCGATAGTGCCTTCCTGAAAAAGTGTAGTTGCCCCATCTTGCGACAGGAAATCCCCTTCAGTTACTTCAACCGCTTCAAGGAGGTTCGCATCAAAAGCTATATTACATTGCCAACCCACCAAATTGCGTATGAAATGTGCTTTGATTTCAAACGTGAATGGGGCACCTATGCCGACCTGATTCGTATTCGCACCGAAAATAAATCCGTTAGTTTCTATTTTTGTGTTTTCGGCAAGAGCTTCTAAAGGAGCCCAATCAGTAAAAGGATTTCTTCTAAGGTCCAACCATTTCAGATTTGTTAATCCTGCTAACGGGGATATATCTCTAATATCATTGTCTTTGAGGTTCAAACGTTCCAAATTTGTCAGATTTCGTAAAACAGAAACATCAGAGACCTGGTTTCCAAAAACATATAAGATCTTCAAGTTAGGGGCGTTTTCTAAAGATGGTATTTCTGAGATTTCGTTACCACACAGATCTATACGTTCAATATTAGGAAGATCTGCCAGTGGTGACATATCACTGATCGGGGGCCCCCACATACGAATGGATTTCAATTTCGCTTTCCCTGCTAACACCGAAATATCGGTCACAAGCGTATGGTCTAACTTTATGTCTTCTAATTCCGATAACCCGGCGAGTGGCGAGAGATCTGAAATCGGATTATGCACCAGCACTAAAAGCCTTATTTTTCTCAGTCCTGCAATTGGTGAAAGATCGGAGACCTCGTGACCGGCGAGCGATAATTCCCGCAGATTTATTGCATATTCCAATCCGGTTAGATCCTTAATACTTTCTAAATTGGGAAATTCTGCCTTATTTACATTTAAATCAGCAAGTGATTCCATTTCTTCCACCGTAATAGGCACATCCATCGCTTTAAAAAGTCTTTTTGCAATTACTGTGCGTAGGTTCGGATCTGGTATGTAGACAACATTATCAGGATCGCTTGGGGTGTCCCGCGGTGGAGGTGCTATTGGTATTACTGGGTCAGGTTCCTCCGCAATTGTGGGTGTATTAAGCGCGAAAACAACAGCTTTGAAATTTGATGTCCAAGTATCGCGTTTAATCTCGCCGCTTTCTAATACTTGAAGCCCCAAACTCTGTAAATTGGTATTCTCCTGTATTTTTTGCAGGAAACTCTCGGTCTGTAATCCGAGTGTCGCCGCGGCGTGTGCTGCATCGAGAGAACCGTTGAATATCTCATAGAACCGAGAAATTGGTTCAATTTCACTAACCGTTTCACCCGTTGCGGCTACAAGTGACATTTCATAACGTTGTTTGTCAAAGGCTACAAGTCTATTCATTACATCTTGTTCGACATAAAGCCGCAATGCGTGTGTTCTATCATAAAGCGGACTCGGTGCTTGTTCAATAGCTTGGCGCACTTCATCCTCAAACGTTTTCATGCCTTCGGTATGACAACCGATACAAGAGATGCCGTTCCTAACGGTCGGATCGCTTGCCGCAGGATTAGAAACAATCTCTACCGGTGCTTCGTCGAGTCTGTTTCCCCGCGCATCAGACAGATAATATGCTTGCAAGCCATTGGGTAGGTTGAATACGACTTCACCACCGTCGTGATTAAAAGAGAGCGGATGCACGAAGATGTTTTGTTTGCCGACACTTCCAGCAAAATCATAACTTTTCCAATACGCGCCATATTGCGAGGCGTGCCGTTCCACGACTCGGTTGTTCGTAGAAACCCCTGACTCTGTGAATCCTGCGCGCCAGACGCGAACGCCAGGGTCATTTTTGATGTTTTGCGCAACATTCACACCAAGGCGTGTTTCTAATTCTCGGTCTGTTTCAGGGAGACCCAGCACCTCATTGTAAAGCGGTGGTTGTGAAGCAGTTGCGAGGAACCAATCAATATGTACCACTGGCACTTCACATTCCATCTCATCCTGCAATAGGCTGAGTTTATTACGTAAACCGGTCTGACCTGCGCCTTCAAAATCATTTCTGTAAGAATATCGCTGTTCTATCTTTGTCCATGCATCGTTTCTATCCCATTCATAGTTTCGCAAATCTATGTAAAAAATTGTCTGTTCCGGATTAATCGGTTTCGGTCGGACAACCGTGAATCCCCAAGATAGACTGTTCACAAGTTTGGAAAGCGCAACGCTGTATGATTGCAGGTCTTCAGATATATCACCCGCATTATAGAGATGTGTGAGTGTGAAATAGCGCGCGGAGGCGCGATCAAACGGCGTAAGGGATTGTAAATGGGTGTGGATGTTGTCAAGTATTACCTCGTCTGTGATAAAACGCCTATCTGTTTCTGGCAGAACATTCCAATCTGGTGCACCCGCAAGTATCCAACTCCGAATTGTGGCGATTGCTTCATCTGAAAGCGGTGGTTGTCCAAAAGGCATTTGCAACCCTCGCTCGGTAGGACCGAGTAAACGCCGGTATAACTCTGATTCCTCTGGTTTTCCAGGAACAACTGTGCCATTTTCAAGCAACAATGACCAGTCTATAATGAGTGACTCCGCGAAGGAGCCACCTTCACTATGACAGCCGACACAGTACTTTTCAAAAATGAGATATGCGTTTTGCGCTGTGTTGTTTTGGGTATATCCGTTCCCACAAACAGAAAGTAGACTTACGATTAGTAAACAATTCAAGAATTTCATACTCGGTTTTCTCCTTTCATTGGAAATGCCTCAGATGCCGATTGACACTATGAATGTTTCGAGGCGGATTCTGTTTATTCATGCAAAAGTGATTGGCCTTCCGGTTTACCTATCTGTTCATACTATAGTTTGGACAATTTTAAGACGATACACATGTTGAAGAAACACCCAGCAAAAACCCCCTACGGGGCTTAGGACTTGGTAGGTATGCCGTTTCTATTCTCACTGCGAAGCAATTTTGAAGAAATCCGCAGAAACACCCTAGCAAAAACCCCAAGCAATAAACTCTACAGGACTGGCGATTGGTGCAGTCGAGTTCATTTTTCTGTAAGTTGGATTTGTGTGAAAAACATTGAGAAAAATCAGCAATACTTTGGGAACCGGTCATGAATCTGACAGAAACTGTCCAAACTATAGTAAGATATAATCTCCTTTTCAAAACGCATTCGCTACAACGTTAACAATGCCGTCGCTGTTCACATCCGCATTTACCACGGTTTTTACGAAGCGTTTGTTCAGTTTGTTTGTTGGGTTTCGCTATGTCATTTACATAAAAGTGTTATTTGAAAAAGTGAGTTACAAATCGCGAGCAGAGCTCGCTCCTACATCAAGAGGTTTTCTGAGATATTACAAATCGCGAGCACAGCTCGCTCCTACTTCAAGTAAATCTCACCATCTAAATCAGGGACAGCGTGTGATGTGCTGGTGATACCACTCGCGACACCGGTGGCTTGCATCGGCAACTGGATCTGCTGTGCTTTCCCGCTGCGATTGTAGACCGCCCAGCCGTTGGCAAACTCGCGGATGAATAAACCCTCGCGACCGCGGTAGAGCTGCCCTTTTCCACCTACTGGCTGGCCGAGATCGGTGTCCCAGAAATCGTACCAGTAGTGCTGATGCGTATGATCGTGTAGTTTTCCTTGTGCGTGTTCATCTGAATGCCCTTCCCAAATGGGATAGTGATGTGTGTGGTTTAGTGATGAAATACCCGTTACATACGAAACATAGCCGTCAGAATGCGTTAAACTCAAGGTTGTAAAGACCCGCATCCATTGCTGGTTACGCGGTGAATCTAAGGGTTCCTCAGCGAGTCCGCAACCCTCTAAGGAATTAATCTGTGGAGATCGAAGATTTTTCTCTGACCATAGCAAAGCACCTTCAATCTCTTGAAGTTCGGTATGGGTGTAACCCTGTGGATGGTGTCGTCTCGTTTCCATGAATGTGCCATTGACATAGGGTGCTAAGTGTGGAATTTTAGAGCGAAGTCCGTTGACGATAATGAGAAAATCATCTTTAACCACTTCACGAATTTTCTGCAGTATAGCAACTTTCGCATCAACCCTATCGCCTTGCCACCAATTTAAAAAGATACCATCATAGATACCACATTTGGCAACTTCAATAGCCTGCTGAACGAATGTATCTTGTGTGCCATAGTGATAAATTCCGACGAGAAAAATCATATTTGGATTCTCTTTGAGCATCGTATCTCGCTGTTGCTTTGCTGTCCGAAAATTCCCAGAGATTTTCATTTTTGTAGGAGTCCACCGCCAATGAAGCCCGAACATAGGGTTAGAGAAATACAGGTCGTGATAGACTAATCTTTCGTCCCATGAGAGCGTCGGTAGATTGATGATGTTATGCCAAGCTGCGAAAACGGATGGATACTGGCGAGCCATGATCCGGTCACGGTTCGGAATCTCTGGGATATTAAAGGTTGGATCATACAGAAATTCTGTCAAATTGGATGTCGGGACAGATGAAATATCGATGCCCCAATTGTCGTTAATCCTAAGGATCTGAAGTTTTGTTAATCCGGCGAGCGGTGAAAAATATTCGATGCGATTGTAGCCGAGTTGTAAATCTCTTAAGTTTACAAGTTTCTCAAGGGGTGAGATGTCAACGATCCTGTTATTTGATAGATGCAAAATCTCTAAACCTACTAATCCCGCAAGGGGTGAAACGTCTACGAGTCTGTTGAGATAGAGTTTCAGTATCCGAAGGTTGTGTAGGTTTGCAAGTGGTGTGAGATCCGAGATTTTGTTGGGCGCAAGATGTAGAAATTTAAGATTGACAGCGTGTTCTAAACCCACAATACTTTCTATGCCGCCATCAATACTGAGTAACCGCTCAAGTTGCTGGAGATGTTCTATCTCGAGCGGAATATCGCCAAGTTTGAGTTCAGATTTGATAGCCCGACGTAGATTTTCATCTGGCATCCATGCCTCAATATTTTCTGGCTGCATCGGTAACTCGGTTGTTGAGCCAGTTTCAGATCCATGTAAGCCTGCACCAGTTTTTTGATTTAAGGCAGTATCCTGTCCAACTTGACTTCGCAGTGCGGGTTTCGCGTCTGTCTCAAGAACGACGGGTGCGTCAATGATGGCAATGGTCGGTTCAGACGATGCCTCGAAACTATAGGGTTTCTGAAAACGGCTGAGGTATTGATTGCTCGCGCCAAAGAGTAATGCGAGCAGAAGGAAAGCGGTGCCGAAAGCGATCCACGGAATAACGGGTTTTGGCGTTGTTTGCGGCGTGAGTTTTATGTCAGCGACCCGCTGCATAATGTTTTGACCCACACTCGTTGGTATCTGCACGCCGCTGAGAACTTCTTGAACAAGGAGGGCTTCTTCCTCTTGTAACCGCTTTCGTGCCCGATACAGCCGGTTATGAATTGCGTTTGCAGAGACCCCCAGGAACTTGCTAATTTCTTTCACCGTCATTTCGCCGAGATAATGGAGGATCATGACTGTCCGTTCACTCTCTGGGAGTTTTGCCAGAAGTTTTTTGACGATCTCACGGCGGTGTTCGGAGATCGCTATTTCCGACTGCTCCGATACATGATGGGTATAAGAGGATTTCTCAATTTCTTCCACAGGTGTGTCCTCCAACGATTGTATCGTAAGGTTTTTCTCCCGCATCCGATCAATACAAAGCCGATTTGTGATGACATACAGCCACCCAGCAAATTTATAGGGGTCCTTGAGTGTCGGGAGTTTTTTGTATACTTGAAGGAATGTGTCCTGTGTAATCTCCTCAGCATCATGGAAATCGCCGATCTTCCGCCACGCAAGGGCGTGCACGCTCTTCTGGTGCCTTTGGACCAAGACATCAAACGCTGCTTCATCGCCTGATAATATTCTTTGAATCAGTTGAACATCATTTTCTTTTTCCACGAGGTGTCCTTCCAATAAACAGTTGGGGCGTGTCCGTATCCGCCGAAAGGCTTAATCAGATGCCGAATCTTGTAAAACTACGTAGGGCGATACGGTTCATACCTTCTATTATTAAAGACGAAACTTTGGACGGGAAACTCACATCATTTCAAAAAAATAATAAAAAAATCAGGATTTTTAGAAGTTGTTCTGCGAGTATCGGGTTCTGAACGCAGGATAAACCCCGATGACGGAGGGAAAACACACAATAGGTGTCCCTGAAAGACGTTTGGACACTATTGAAAGGATTTTTTTGAGAGACGGGAGTAATTATAGGAATATACTAAAGAAATTTGGAGAAAACAAACAGCACGTTGGCATTGGGTTTTGAGAAACCACAAGTATGATCATACATGATGCACAACGTGAAGCGTCTTCAATTAGAAGTAGGTTTCTAACTTCGCGCGAGCATTCAAGACACCTTCAACAATCGGTTGTGGTGTCTCCGCGTTCAACCCTAAGTAGATCAGCATGATTTCCTCAGTGTAGCCGACACGGTCTATCTCCTGACAAATAGCAGGAAAATCCATTTCCGGTGCCCAGAACGGTTCGCTGCCTGTCTCTGAATCGACACCACAGTTGAAATAGACACTAACCAGCCGTTCTGACAATGTACGTAAGGCAATAACTGGATCGTCTCCGGCGCGATGAAAATGAAACGGACTGTAGTAAAAGCCGAAGTTTTCGGACGGGATCGCATTAAGGATCTGCTGCGTGCGTTCAAGGTTGTAGGCGAGACTCCCTTCATGTGCATAGAGCACAAGGGTTAGATTCCGAGCCTCTGCTTCTGCTGTGACTGTCTTGAGATGATCAATAATCGTGTCAATCTCGCGAGCGGTGGCGGTTTCATTGCCACCACTCGCGATGCTGACGATTGGAACGGAAAGCCTTTGGGCAGTGTCAAGAATCGAGATTAACGCTTCAAGTCCATCTGGTGCATCAACCCGTACTGTGCTCAGCATGGATTTGAAATTGAGTCCAGTCTCTTCTCGAAGTGTGTCAATAGTTTCGGCTTCCACATCCGAAAAATGGGGTTGCGCGAGTTCGATGGCGGACACACCGCCTTCAGATAACTCGCTCACAAACGCCGTTAAAGGAAAAGTGGAAAATGGAAGGGTACTTGCACAATAAGTTCTCATAATTTTTACCTTATAAGTGTCAATTTTAGACAGGAATAACCGCCGCGCCACCAGACCCGGTAGGTTCGGTTTTGCGGCGTCCACGCCCAAATGCGATCTGCATTCTAACCGAACCAGACTTCCCTAAAAATTACCCGATTAAATTCTTAATCTTCATTAGGAGTACTATGTCTATAAACAGATAGCGACTTGCGT
>CAZQIP010000347.1:0-14487 GCA_964593655.1 uncultured bacterium
ATTGTGACAGGGGCGGGCCAAGGTATCGGTAAAGCCATTGCTCTGAGACTTGCGAATGCAGGCGCGAATGTGGCTATCATGGATTTAAACATAGCGGCGGCTGAAGCGGTGGCACAGGAGATTGAAGGTATCGGCCGCAAAGGATTGCCTGTTCAAGCAGATGTTTCACAATCCGCGGATGTCAATGCTGCTGTGGAAAAGGTGATTTCAACCTTCGGTCGCGTTGATATTCTCGTCAACAATGCCGGAATTGCGGGGCGGACCTTGCCCTTAACCGATCTTGAAGATGCCGATTGGGATGCCGTAATTGGTGTAAACCTGACGGGTGTTTTTCTGTGTTGTAAAGCCGTGATTGCGGCGATGATCGCGCAGGATTACGGCAGGATTGTGAATATTGCCTCTATCGCTGGCAAAGAAGGGAATCCGACGCTCATCCCGTATTCTGTATCTAAGGCAGGGGTTATCTGTTTGACAAAAGCACTTGCAAAAGAGGTAACGGATTATAACATCCGCGTGAACGCCGTATCGCCTGCGGTGATTCAAACACCAATTTTGGAGGGTATGGCGCAGTCTACAATTGACTATATGGTCGGTAAGATTCCGTTAGGGCGCGTTGGAAAACCGGAGGAAGTTGCAGCCGTTGTGAATTTCTTAGCGTCAGATGAAGCAAGTTTTGTGACGGGGCAATGCTATGATGTGAGCGGTGGAAGAGCGACGTATTAGTAATAGTTTGTAGGGGCTGGGTAACCCAGCCCCTACAAACTATCAACTGATACCTACTTACTCCGCGATGCAGTAGAGATGATGCATGCCACGGAGGTACAACTCTGAACCGACGATTGCAGGCGATGCGTTGAAACTATCGTCAAGTTTGTTCTTTGCCAAGACTTTAAATTCGGATCCGTGTTGGATAACGTTGACTGTGCCACCCCTTCCAGCAATGTAGACGCGATCTCCCGCACCAACAATCGAAGCATACACACCCGACACTCCTTGCAACCGTTCAGGTCCATAGAGAGATTGCCCGGTTTTGGTATTGAAGGCGGAAAGAACACCCTTATTGTCTTTCAAGAAATAAATTGTATCCTTATAGAGAAGTGGCGATGGCACGTAAGGCGTGTCGCGGTTGAATCGCCAGACAATGGCTTCAGAATCGGTAATATCGCCTGTTGCTTGTGCGAGGTAAATCGCCTGTAAGTCGCTGCCTCGGAATCCACTCATGAGATAAACGTACTCACCAGCAGCAACGGGTGAAGGGATACTGTTAGCTGTCAAGCCGTCACCGTCCCATACAAGTTCACCGGTTGCCAAATCGTAGCTACGGACGCGGTTTGTACCTGTAGTAATCACCTGTGCTTTTCCGTTGTGCTCAACAACAATAGGCGAAGACCAAGTTGTTCTTTCATCGCGGTCGGTTTTCCAGAGCACATCACCTGTCCGCTTATCGAGAGCAGTGATGA
The DNA here is from genome assembly GCA_964593655.1 of uncultured bacterium. Taxonomy (GTDB): domain Bacteria; phylum Poribacteria; class WGA-4E; order WGA-4E; family WGA-3G; genus WGA-3G. The sequence continues at coordinate 1,461 of CAZQIP010000347.1, forward strand.
AGGAATCACCTTCGTGGTCCTGCACAATAACGAGCGTATCACCATAGAGGGCAGGGGAACTCCCTTCCCCGAATGTATTTCTCTTGAACATCTCTCCGATGTATTTTTCCCACTTCACATTGCCCATCATATCAACGCAGTAGAGTCCGCGTGAACCGAAATAGGCGTAGACGAATTCACCATCGGTAACCGGCGAATTAGAGGCGAAAGTAGCATCTTGGTGCGTGCCTTCGTGTGGGGAAATCTCTTTGAGTGTTTTCTGCCAGAGGATTTCTCCATTGCTGCGGTTGAGCGCGATGAGGTCGAACTTATAGATTTCTGCTGGGCCACCGCCTCCGCGTCTTTCTTGAAAGAAGCCACTGAAAGGATTGCCATCATCTCCTTCCTGTTCTTCTTTGGGGACTTCGCCTTTGATGGCGGTCTGTATGAAAATCTTATCTTCCCAGATAATCGGCGCGGCGTGTCCTGTCCCGGGGATAGCCACTTTCCAGCGGATGTTTTCAGTTTCACTCCAGGTCGTAGGTGGATTCGCGTCAATCGCAGCCCCTGTTGCGTGTGGCCCGCGCCAGTGATGCCAGTTTTTCTCAAAACCCTCTGGTTGTGATGCAATTGTGGCTACAGCTGCTAAAGCAAAGATACAGATTGTCAAAATTGCGATACTTTTCATCTTTAGTTCCTTTCATATTTTATTTTAAGGGTAGGGCGTTTTAACCCCCTACCGCGGAAGAGTGTGTCCAAACAGGTTTAACTTAAAATGTCCTCAATGACCAAGGGTTGTGCTAATTCTGCGTTTGCGGCTTCCAGTTTTTCGCGACTGGAAACGGCACAAACCGCGGCTTTATCGCTGTTTTCCTCCAAAAGTTGAAGGAGTGCGCGTTTTACCTCAGCAGGGGTTGCGCGACGGAGCTGTGCGTAGCGTTCCTCCCGCATCTCGCGCGTCTGTCCGACGAGGTGTTGACTGAGTGCGCCGCTCGCGGCTTGGCTTGGACGGATCGGTTTCTCACCATCTTTTGCCGTCGCGATAATGGCACGGTCTATGTCTACCTGTGACCATTCCATCTGTTTAACATAGTCAACCGTCTGCTCGAAAACGTTGATCGTGCGAGCGACGTGTGGATCGCGATACGAGGATTGACACAACACAGCATCATAAGGACTATAACTGAACCTCGCGCCGTAAGCATTCCCTTTAAAACGGATTTCACTGAGTATGTAATCGAGTCGAATGAGATGCGCGCCAATCGTCAGCAGTGTTGAATCCGGATGCGAATAGTGCGGTGCCGGCATTACGTGTGCGCAGTGCGCAATTTGAATGGGACCCGCCAAACCCTCTCTCGGTGGTGTGTCAAACTCCTCAAACGCAATCGATTCTGAAATGACAGGTTCGTCCCGCATCGCGTCAAGCCACTCACTAAGTTTAGTTCGCGTCGTTTCAAAAGCGGTATCCGAACCGGTGAAACTCGCGGTGACACGTCCACGTGTTAGCAGGAAATCGCGAACCCCTTCTATATGACCCATAAGATCGGTGTTAAGTTCGCCAAAACTGTTGAGGAGCGTTTCACTGGTACGGAGTTGTGGCAATCCATAGATTATCTCAGCGAGATGTGTGTTCGACGAGAGTCCACGTGAAGCGTGGTGAACCGCTGTGCTTGAACCGTCATGAATCATCTCTGTCTGATATTCTGCAACGGCTTGAACCAGCACGTCTCGTAGACGTTCCGTGTCGCGCGGGTTCACAGCAAAAAGCAGATCATGCAGGACATCCAGTGCGGCATCTATTTTCCCATCAAGTGCTTTCAGGTGAAACGATAAGCTCTGCATGGAACGCTTGGGATCAAGCGCGTGCGTAGAAAACCACGGTGAGCATCCAATCCCACCGGTGACGGCCGATGTCCGTTGCGCCATATCTTCATAACTCATATCAGCGGCACCGAGTTTGCTGATCGCATCGGTGTATCTGGGTATATAGTGCCAGAGATGCTGGGGTAACCCTTGCAAGTTGAAGTTCAGTACAAGGTAGTTAATACCGTTGGCAAAGACATCGTTGCGGAGCAGAACCTGTTCGCCGACCTTCTCAACCGTTGTGGGAATATGTTTCGGTTTTTCAGGGAGATCACTGACTTGGAGTTGTGGCAGTTTTGCGAGTGCGTCCGGTGAATTGGGGACACCGTTGAGACGTTCCAGTTCAGCGGCATCGGCGGCAATTCGCTGCACTTCTTCATCAGTCAACTGTGCGCGGGTTTCCTTCATGCGTTCAGCGAGTTGAGCATCTATTTTCGCCTGCATATCCCGATCAGGGGATAGAATGTTGGTCAGGCGATGCGGATTCTCGATGAATCTTTCGCGGATGAAATCATTGAAAATTGATGGGGTTTCCAGCCATTGCTGACGCACATCAGTGAAAGTTTTTCCCATCTTCAGGAAAGTGTCCGCATCTTTTTCATAGATCCAACCGTTGATGACGCGATAGAGCATACGAAGCGGGAACGATGAAGCGACTTCTTGATAGTGATAGGTCAATTGTTGAAAGGCTGCTTCTACTCTTTCGCTTTCAACCTCTGAATCCGCAACTTGTCTTAGGGTGTCGGTGACCAGTTGCGTAAACGCTTCGATGCGATCGGCTTCACTCCCTTTGAGAGCAATGTAAAAAGTGGCTGCGGGTCCAATAGAACTGGCACTGGAGAAGGCAATGTCGGTACCGAGTTTGGAATCAATAATCGCCTTACGGAGCGGTGCTGCTTCATTACCCATCAGAACAAGGCTCAGAATTTGACCCAACACAACTTCTTCTGGGTGGGTCGCGTCTCCGATAAGCCAACTGAGCATGAGATACGTCTTTTCTGTGAGCGGTTCATCTGCACCAACAGGATAAGTATCCGTTACAAGCCGTGGTGCATCCCACTTCGGTTGGTGTGTGACCTCTGGTCGCAATGGACGCAGCGCAGCATTCTTCGCGTTTTTTGGGATTTTATCCAACCGATCAGCGAGGAAGGCGAGATAATCGCGCGTTGGAATATCACCATAGAGAATGAAATAGCCGTTGCTCGGATGGTAGTAGGTGTCGTGAAACCCTTTGAGCTGCGCGTAAGTTAAGTCCGGTATGGCAACCGGATCGCCGCCGGATTCGCAGGCGTAAAGTGTATCAGGGAGGAGGCGGCACGACATGGAGCGGTACAACCGAGCTTCTGGATCTGAGAACGCGCCTTTCATCTCGTTATAGACAATGCCCGTTATTTTTAAATCGCCAGTAGGGTCTTCTGGATCAACGGGGGCGAGATGGTGCCCCTCGCGTCTGAAGGTATTTTCCGTCAGTAGTGGATGGAAGACCGCGTCGAAGTAGACTTCCGCTAAGTTGAAAAGGTCTTTTTTGACGTTGCTTGAAACGGGGTAGCATGTAAAATCGGCACTTGTCATGGCGTTGATAAACGTCGCCATGCTCATTTTAATCATCTCAAAGAATGGCTCTTTCACCGGAAATTTATGTGAACCTGCTAAGACCGCGTGCTCAAGGATATGCGGTACGCCGGTATCATCTGATGGCGGGGTTGGAAAATTAATGGAGAAGAGATTTTCGGTATCCTCTGTATAGAGGTGTAGCAGACGGGCACCACTATGTTGGTGCGCCAATTCGATCGTCACTGCGCGTAATTCGTCAATAGGTGTGACGGCTTTGACCTCAAAGCCGTGGAGTTGTTCGCCGGGACGTAAATCTACCGCCGGCATCCGGATCGTTTCCAATATTTTAGCCTCCGTGGGTTTCTTTTATTTTTTGTTCTTTGCTAAGTTCGCACAAACGAGTTCTTCGTCATTTCTCGCAAAGACGTGTTTATAGGCAAATGCTGGGTGTGACCATGTAACGCCGCCTCTGCGGTTCAATTGGTCGCGCGTGGGTTCGATTAATTTGGCACGACTGATAATATTAAGCCCTTCAGGAGAGAGGTCCGTGATGAGGAGTTCGCCGTGCTCATTGAACATCCAGACCCTGTTCTCTGCTGCAACAGGATGCGTGACGAAATGGATGTTGCTCCAGCGCGCTTTCCGGACAGCAGAAAGGTCTTCCCAAATCCGATCGCCGTTTCGGGCATCGAGACACCGGAGTTCCCCATAACTGTCCACGCCGTAAATGTAATCCCCCAAGCGGACAGGTGTCGCCATTGTCGTCTGAAGTGCATCGGTGTTTTGTTCGTTTTTTCCCTTCCGATGCCAAATACGTTCTGCTTTCAATTCATCCGGTGACAATTTCAGGAGCAGAGAGCCTTGTCGGAACTCGGTAACGAACAATTCATTCTGATTGACAATAGGGGTAGCAATAGCGATCTCAAAGCTTTCCGGGGGGAACGGATAGCGCCAGTGTACGGCTCCCGTTTGTGGATCAAGGGCGGCGATGTTAGCACCCGTCCAGCAGATTAAGACGCGTCTGCCTGCCTGTGTAATGACAATAGGCGCGGAATACGAGGCGTTATCGTCCAACGCTTTCCATTTTTCCTCACCGGTTTTCCGGTCAAATGCAACGATACAGGCATCAGGTTTACCGCCGATTTGAACGATAAGATTTTCTGCCTCAACAATGGGCGCGCAAGCGATCCCCCAGATCGGCATATTAATGTTATATTCGGCATTGAGATCTCTTTTCCATACGACCTCCCCGGTAACAGCATCGAAGCAGTGCAGATGTCCCATCGCACCTAAGGCGTAAGCGAGTCCATCATGGACAGTGACATTCGCACGGGGGCCTGCTGTATAGTCGATTTTGTATACGGCATCGTAGGTGTAAGACCAGAGTTGATCCCCAGTTTCCCAATCGAAGCAGTGAACGCGTTCGACCTGTTTCGGTTTATCGAGACGATCGGTGATATAGACACGTCCATCAGCGACGCTGGGACCGCTATAGCCGCTTCCAATAGGCACACGCCAGCGGATCGGGATTTCTGGTCCCTCGAATTTTTCAATGATGCCGGTTTCGTTCCAAACACCTTCGCGATTTTCGCCGCGCCATTGGGACCATTCATCGGCACCCACGAATTGCGCCTGTATCACCACCACGGCAAATAGGAACAAGAATAGATATGTAAGTTGCTTCATAGATTTTTTGTATAACTCCTCAGCCAGAGGACCATCCGTTGATAGACCTCTGTCGTGTCTCTGTATTGGGTTTTCAATTTGGTTAATTCTGCATGCGGTCCGTCGATTCGACTCTGTTTGAGTGCTTCCGAATTGCGGTGTGTATCCCCTTGATATGTTATCTCTACCAGAGGTTTAAGATGAACGACAGCCATGCCGATCCCCAACAGATACTCCCAGATAAGTTGCGTTGCACACGTGCAATTCCTGTCCGGAAATGCGGGTGGTTTGTGATCGAACCGGTAGTTTTCGGGGCAGTATGTGTTGCCAACGTCCACCAAACAGTCGGCATGCAGCATCAGTTTTTCGGGAACTTTGCGACTCACAAACAAAACCTCGGACGCGTGCTCTTGGAAAAGAAAGTCTTGGGCGAGCCACGCGCTGACAATAGCGTCTAAGTCTGGATTTGTGTGCGTGATAATCTGCTTCAAGGTGTTATTTCTGCGTATCTATTGTACAACTATGGAACGTTAATCAAGAGCGTCACGCGTAAATGAGGCTTACAAGGTTTCCAGCACATACTACAACCATTTCCAGGAAAGAGTATAGCATAGTTTATATTTAGGTGTCAAATAATTAGATAACGTTCAGATTGTTGGGTTTTGCTATACTTACAACCCAAACGACAATCTGGAAGTGATTTTAATAGGTATTGCCCAGAAATAAAAACCGCTCTTATACCCCTAACGCAGTGGCGAGGGTATAAGAGCGGAAGGTTTTGATTTTGTGCTCTACTACTGCAAGGCTTTGAAGTCGCCCCAAGTGACAGCTATTTTTCCTTTTGCTTCAACAGGTGTTGTTGCAGGAGCTACATCTGGCTGTTGCGAAATGAAATCGATCATTTCGATAAGCACCTGTCCGCGCGGTAGATCACCATTGCTAGGTTCTTGCATACAAATACCGACACGTCCGCTACTATCGTTCAATTTGATAATACCGGGATCAAAAAAAGTGGCACCGTTATCACCAAAAATGGCTTCAACGCTCCACGGATCCACGATCTGTTCACTTTTGAAGGGTCTTTCGGAAGTGAAGGCTTCAAGGGTTGGCGTATACTTTTCGCCATCGGCTGTTGGCGTAATTGCTGTGCCGCCGCCCCACATATCTGCGTTGATATTGATGATGGTCTTCAGCCCGTTTTCACCATTTGCACCCCCACCTTCGGTAACGTAGAAGGCGTAATCTGCACAGTTAAGGATGATGTTTCCGCCATAGAGAAAACGTTCTGCGATAGAATCATCCACCTGTGAGTTTCCGGGAGTGTAAAGGGTCGTTGGGAACCAACCGAAGATAATAAGGATATCTGCCTTGCCATCATCGATGCGTTCTTCTGACCAAGGACCGATTTCTGCATCGGTTTTGTAAACAACCTCATCAACGTCTGGGACAGCGGCTCTGAGGTTATCAAAGACGATCGCGCGTTGGATATCTGCGTTATCCTTTGAAATCCAGCCGGTGGCTTCACTGAAAATAGCGACATCGCCTAACTCTGCCCAACTCGAAACGGGGCATGTAACTACGAATAAAACGACAAACAGTGCTAATGCATTGCGTATCATTAATTTTTCCTCTCTTTTTATGTTTGTCCCGGTGATACCGAATAATCATATTACCGGGACAATAAGTGTTACTAACAGGACTTACGCAATTTTGACTGCAGCCCGTTCTGTTAGATGAGAATTTTCGGAAAACACACCGGTCTCCTGCCACAAACTGGGAAGTTTGTGCTACAAAAGAGCAGCATGCGTAAGTCCTAACTAAGTTAAGTTTCAACGACGTTTGGGTTAGAATTTTGACTTAAGATGTCCCCACGTCGTAGTAACTTTTTGATTCGGGTCAACCGATTGGGGCCCGAGCACTTCAAACAGAAAGTTATCAATCATTTCAGCCATTACTTCACCACGAGGAAGCCCACCATTATTCGGTTCTTGAAAAGCGATGCCGATGCGGCCACCGGTTTCGGTATCGTGAACAAACGCGGGATCCAAGAATCCTGCACCATTATCCCCGAAGACAACTTCGACTTCCCAAGGGTCGACAATCTGGGCTTCCTTGAAAGTCCTTTCCGAAGTGAACTTGTCAAGGCTGGGGGTATACTTCTTACCGTCAGCAGTCGGTTTGATAGATGTACCGCCCGACCACATATCGGCGTTGATATCCATCATATTCTTCAAACCTTGTTCACCGTTGGCACCACCACCTTGTGTGACGTAGAAGATGTAATCCGCGGTATTTAGGAAAACGTTTCCACCTTCAAGAAACAGTTCAGCGACAGAGTCATCAGGATCTTGGTTACCAGGGGCATAGAGCGTTGTCGGGAACCAACCGAAGGTTACGATAATATCAGAAACGCCGTTATCGGTATGATCTTCTGCCCAGTCGCCAATTTCTTTATCCGTTAATATCACTACACCTGCTGGTGTCTTGAGAAGGTCTTTTAGTTCCTCGCCTTCTGCTGCTGCCGTACCTTGCGCAATCCATCCGGATTGTTCAGTGAATATCGCGACTTCCCCCATGGGAGCGGAAACACCAACGCTCGGCAATGCGACTATCGCAGCAAAATATGCAATGATAGCGGCAGCTAAGATTATCAGTTTACGCATGTAATCTCCTTTTGTTGTTGATAGTTAAGGTGCTGCTCTGGTCTATTATTGTTGGAGCATTCACACCAGTAATTCTTCTGTAATCTGTAAAACTAAGAAACGTTTACAATGGTGACGATAGTAACAAGATTTATTATACTTGATTTTTGTGTTTTTGTCAAGTTACTTTTATTTCTTTCAACTATTTTTTTTTTTTCAGCGGGTAAATATTTTGTCAGAATCAGGGTTTGCAGGATTTATGGCAGGTTAGGCTTGGTTAGCAGATGTGCAGGCGGTAATTCGCCTGTCAACGTCTCTAAAAATTCGACCAAGTCCATCTTTTCCTGTTCACTGAGTCCGAGCGGTTCCAACGTCCCTTCGCGTTGACCTGCGAAATTGCCGCTCGTGCCGCCGACGTTATTAAATTCAATTACGGATTCAAGTGTCGGAAATTCGCCGGTATGAAAGTACGGTGCCGTTAGTGCTACGTTGCGGAGCGTCGGCGTTTTGAATTCGCCTTGATGTTGCTGTATCGGTTCTAAAAAATTTAAAATTCGTATTGCTACAGCGGTATCGTCGCTATAGATACCGCCACCGTTAAACGGATCCGCTAAGATCAACGAAATCCCGTTATAACGTCCAGTGTCTTCCGGCAATGTCCCCTGTGGTACGCCCAAGTTATGGAACTCATCATCTGTAAAAGTTGGCGTATCGTGGCAGAGGACGCAAACCCCTTTACCGATGAACGTTTTTAATCCACGTTTCGCCGCGAGGGGTATCGCCTCCGTCTCGCCTGCAACGAACCTGTCAAATGGTGCATTCCGGCTAATCAAGAGTCGTTCATAAGCCTCAACCGCCTTACCGATATTTGCGAAAACGGTATTAACGGCATGCTGGTCAACTTCAGACATATTATCGAAGGTGGAGTCGCCGGGTTTGCCGTCAGTCGGGAAGCGTGTTGTATCTTCAAGTTTGGGAAGTGCCCCAAATACTGTTTCATAATCTGCTGCGTAGTGCCGATGGATGAGATGTGCATATTGGAGTCGCGTTCCTGCCTGCTCTGCTTCACCTTCAAGTGCACTTAACGCTTGCGACCACAGTGTATCTGCCCGACCATCCCAAAACTGCCATTTGTTATAGGCAGCATTGAGCAGCGTAGGTGCATTTCTTGTGCCCCTTCCTGCGCCTAATGATGTTGCTTCAACATCGGCAAAACCGTGAAAGGGTGAATGGCACGTTGCACAAGCGACCGTTCCATCTTTTGAAAATCGTGTGTCGAAGAAAAACATTTGTCCTAACCGAGCAGCATCGGCGTTATCGGCGACTCGATTTGTGGGGTTAGGCGGAGGCGCCTCAGGCAGTGGCGATAGACGTTGAATTACACTCCACTCTCGATCTGTGAATATATCATCCACTTGCTCAGGTACCGCTGACATTTCTGGTGCTTTTTCTTCACCGCACCCGTAGAGAAATAACGTGAAACAGGAAATTATGCAGAGGGTTAGAAAACGCACGGTTTTACTCCACTTTTGGTGCATCCATTGCGCATCGGAATCCGAGTATCTGCCCACTCGCCACGATGTCATCATATTCCCGAAACGCGCACCGCATCTGCTCTGAACCGGCGAACCAACTTGCACCGCGCCAGGATTTTTTTCCCATGCCGCTCGTTGGAGGACCTTTCGGGTTTTCCACAGGACTGACGAGGTAGTATTCCGCATCAAACCAATCGGCAACCCACTCTGCTACATTTCCCACCATGTTGAGCGCGCCGTACGGACTCGCGCCTTGCTCAAAACTATCCACAGGTGCTGCCATCGCGAAACCGTCAAGGTGTCCATCGAACTTCCGTTCGTCATCAAAGTTACATTTTGTCGGATCGAATTCATTGCCCCAGGGCCAGATACGTCCGTCGGGGCCGCGTGCTGCCTTTTCCCATTCCGCTTCGGTAGGTAAACGTTTTCCGACCCATTCCGCATAGGCGGCTGCATCTCCCCACGTCACACCTACAACCGGTTGGTCAGGGTGATTAAACTTTGGGTTATCCCAGAAGATTGAGTTTCTGTGTCCCGTAGCTTCTACAAATTTGGTGTAATCGGCGTTGGAAACTTCGTGTTTATCAATGAAATAGGCATCCAAAAACACCTTATGCTGTGGGAGTTCATCAAGTGCATCCGTCATCGGATCAACATCCGGATCGCTGCCCATGATAAACTCACCGGCGGGAACGTAGACCATACCTTCAGGGACTTGCACCGCCACTGGTGTCGGTTCTGGTATGATTTCTACCGCTGGTGCTTCGTCAATTTGAATATTTTTTTCGTCTTCTTCAACCACCATCTGCTCATCGCTACCACAACCAATGAGGCTCACCATTAACAACATCAGATAACAGATGGCATATTTCAGTATGTTTAACATAGTTGCGTTAAGGATTCTTTGCACATCGGAATCCAACGGAACTGCTGTGATCGCTACACTGTGCCGGATAGATATAAGCGACAGTTGTCCGCGTGTCTCCTGCGCCGTTCGTCCATGAACCGCCACGAATCGCATAGGGTGTTTCATCTGTTGTCTCCGAGTGTTCTGAATGTTGTTCCGCTACCCATTCCCAAACATTCCCTGCCATATCGTGCAATCCGTAAGGACTGATACCACTTGTAAACTTCCCGACAGGTGCTGGTATCATCGCATAGCCGTCGGTGCTGCCGTCCATGCTGCCGCCGTCGTCGAAATTGCCGCGCGCTGCGTCGTAATCATTGCCCCACGGATAGAGCCGCCCCTCTGTGCCGCGTGCTGCCTTCTCCCACTCACTTGCCGTAGGTAACCGCTTACCAGCCCATGCAGCATAGGCCTCCGCGTCTTCCCAATTGACACCAACAACGGGTTGATCCGGCGCGTTCAACCTCGGATCCTCCCAGAACTTCGGTATCCGATGTTCGGTCTCCGAGAGGAATTTCGCGTACTGTCTGTTTGTAACCTCATATTTATCAATGTAGAAGGCCTCAACAAAAACCGTCCGCGTGTCGGCTTCTGTCCCAAATGTCATGTCGGTCTTGCTATCCGTGCCGAGCCTAACCTCTCCTGCTGGAATCAAGACCATCTCTTCAACGTCAATCGAGGTGTTGGAACCCTCCAGAGATGTTTGCGAATCCATAAGATTCTCTGGTGTCTCATCACCGCTGCATGCAATCAGGCTAATGCTCAAGCCAATAGCAAAAAATAAGATAGCACAATGTTTCGCTGCTGCTTTCATACTAAAGTGAGTTAATGGTCGGTGGAACATAATTTGCGCGGCACCGTGTATCGTCTAAACTGTCATGGTAAACTGTTAGGGGTCAGTATTCCGTCATCATAGTTTCTGTTGGCACAAATTGAGTGTAGCCCCAATATAGAGATTGAGGCTACAGGTTAACAATAGCTTCAATAACGAAGCACTACTGCATTGATTTTTTGAGTCGTCCCCAGACAACGCTTACCTTACCGGTTGGATCTACTGCTTTGGCGGTCGCAAAACGGTTTGAAATCAGTTCTGCGTATTCCGTAGCGATCTGATCGTTTGGTGGTATAGCTGTCCCACAACATGAGGTATGGAAATTGATAAACCATCCCTTCATGTCTTTTGTGCGGTAAGCGATAGGGTCCGCGTTTACGCCGTCGTCGGCATAACTTTCGTACTCAAAATCGTTCGCCTTCAAAACAGCGAGACCTGATGCCCGATTTGAACTCCACTTTTTGAGTGAAGGGATATATTCCTTGCCGAGATCCGTTGGGCTGACTTGCGAGACCGTGCCGTTTGTAACCGTGGCACCGAACACGCTTTGTTGTCCAGCACCAGCAGCGGTCACACGCGCCCCTTTATCCCAATAATAGTAGAACGCGTAATCGCCAATGAATCCGCCGATGCCGCCTCCCCTTAACCATGTATAGACAAGATCCTTCTTGCCTTCCTTCTTAAATATTGTGCCTGGGGTGTTCCCTTGCGTGATGATATAGATCCCTTGTGGGTTCGCCTTCATATACTCCGCTAACTCGTCGCTATCCACAATTTCAGCAGTTAACTTTTTCTTATCAAGTTCGTCCACTATCATTTCCGCTAACTGCAGCGGATTTGGGACAGCTAAGCCTCCACCGTTTTCAACTGCTGCGTCATAAAAGACGGCGACATCCTGTCCAAATGTGTAGCTCGTGCAAATTAGCACGAGAATTGATACGAAACAAAGTAGTCTTTTCATTTCTTGTCCCTCCTAATTTACGGTTTCAAGTTGATTCTCCATCATTGAATTCAGCATAACACAGTTAAACAGAAGTGTCAAGAAAAATGTTACGGCGGGTGTGTAAATATTTTGGCAGTGTTCCCTTATAGAGACGATTTTTACCCCGACAGACCCCTCGTCAACACACATAGTAAGCCAAAGAAAGTGTGGAAACCTTGGCATGCGGTTTTGCGGTGTACTCACCCAAATGCGATCTGCATTTCTAACCGCACCGATGCTGAGTGTGTAAGTAATTACAGAATCTACTATAAGATGTGACGTTAATGTGACGTTTGAAACGTCACATGTGACGTGCAGAAGCTACGTGTGCCGTAGGAATGTGACGTAATTTCGCGTTTTTTTTTGATAATTTTCTGATTTGTGCCGTCAATCCAGTCTCCATAAGGGTTTGTAGGCATTTTTTCTCTGATTTCTCGTTCTCTGTTTGGTACAGCGAGTCTAAAGAGACTGCCCACGGACTCATATTTCGAGATTTCGAGCGACAGTTATGCGGTGTAAAAGTTGGGTTCCGTGTGGTCGCTGCGTCAGGGAGCCGCCCGCCCCTCTAAAGCGTATCGAACCTCACATAAGCCGTATTGGGCGTTGCATTCTAAATCACGTGTTAATTATACGACGTATTTTTTGGGCAATCAAATAGAAAATGCCTCAAAGTATTGCTTATGTATTGCTTATGTATTGTTGTTGCATTTTTTTACAGTTTTCAGTTGTCAGTAATCAGCAATTATAGTAAAGCCCATAATTATTTGAATACGTCGCGGACCGTAGGAACTGGGTAACCCGGTTTCCCCTACGAGCATGCGATACTATCGTGGCGTGTCAACTTATTTTCGGGTTTACTATAGCCATCAACCAAAAGCATTTGGGAGAAAATAGAAGTCCTTGGAAGGGTTGAACGATTCCGCTAATTAACGGGTGTGTAAATATTTTGTTGAATGTGGTCTGAATGCCGGTCGCATTTGGGCGAGTACGCCGCACATCACGGATTTTCGCGGCTTTCACGGATTTCGCGGATTGGGAAAATAGGAAGCACAGGAGACCAACGGTTTC
>CAZQIP010000348.1:0-1896 GCA_964593655.1 uncultured bacterium
CTAGTAATCCGTTTGGTGAACTATGTCCATATCCCTCATTGTGTTGTGAAGTTTTCACGTAAGAATGTGTTGGTTCGAGATCAGTACACATGTCAATATTGCGAAGAACATTTTCCACCATCAACGCTAACGATTGATCACGTCAAACCTCGTTCGAGAGGCGGAACGACCGTGTGGGAAAATGTAGCGACCGCGTGCAAAAGATGTAATGCCAAAAAGGGCGATCGCACACCCCATGAAGCGCGTATGTTTCCCAAGCGTTCGCCCAAAGCGCCTTCAATTATTTCCTATCTGCACTTGAGCCGCAATGGTCGGTCTTATGACGAATCTTGGAAAAAGTACCTGTACATCAACTAAAGTTCTGTCTTGATGGAAAGTGACAAAGTGAGCTGAAAACGGCGGGTGCTATCTCAGCGGAGACCCAATTGTATCTATTAACAAAAATCGCAAAAAGTCGCGAACGCTTGTCTGTCCCTCTGCTCACACATTCGTGTGCTCGTGTGTGTATTTCTAATGCGTTGATATTGAGTCTTCCATTTCTACTGCTGGGTTGTATGCTACACGCTCCAGAAGATTATTACTATGAATTTGCCCTGATGGAAGGTTGGGGTAAAACGAATCGACAGAAAACTGGACGACAACTTCATGAAGTCATACGCCATCCGGAAAACAGGGAACCACTTGTGATTGCATTTGAAGTTGGTGAACCGCCCACAGCGTTGCTCGGTTTTATTCCGTATGATATTCCAGATTTACCGGAAGTAGATCATACTATCGCGACCCCTAATGTACCAATTTCGTTACGGGGTGAAGTATTGCGGCAACTCTTTAATGAGAAACAAATTCGGGTTGTTCATTGGCGGCTAAGAAATGGTCGTCTGAGGAACGATCAGAATGTTGTGCTTCTTAATTTTATTCCGCAGGCATTCTCTGAACGCGCAATCAAGGAAGAGTTCCTGATGATTTTCGCGCTTGTGCATGCGGTGCAAACACAGGCGGATACGATTGATGTCATACGGGTAGTGGCAGAGGACGAAAATGGTACACCGCAGATGAGTTTGGAGGCTCAAGTTGTAAATTATACTGCGTATTTGCAAGGGAAAATTAATGGGCAGCAGTGGGAGCAGCGACTTCGACTCCAGAGATTTTAATATGGCGCGCAAAGTTCATCCGGACAGACTGACACAGCGTTGGGAATTTCAACGGGGATATAAAAAGGGGAAAAAGTACTGGAATCGCCATCTTGTTATTTATGTTTTCAGACAGTCTTTATACTCTACCCGTTTAGGTGTCACCGTCAGTAAAAAGATTGGAAACAGTGTTAAACGGAACCGTCTCAAACGCCTGATCCGGGAGTCGTTTAGACTATCACAACAGCAAATATGTCAAGGATATGATATTGTCGCTGTTGGCAGGTCGGCGGCGGTCGGTGTCAAATGTCAGCAAGTTCAAGCGTCATTCTTGCAGCTGCTACAACGAGCCAAGGTTTGTCGATCCAAGTAGTTCAATGCGTCTGCAAACCTGATCGGCTCTGCAAACCTTGCCAATACCATGAAGATTCTACTCATCTACGCCATACACTGCTATCGTAAACTGATTTCGCCTCTCTTTCCGCCAACCTGCCGGTTTTATCCCACGTGTTCTCAATATGCCCTTGAGGCAGTTACAAAGTATGGAGCTATAAAAGGAGGGTGGCTTGCGCTTAAACGATTATCTAAGTGTCATCCTTATCACCCTGGTGGTTACCATCCCCTGCAGTAAAATTCGATCGTCAAAAAATCGCCACGAGGAGATTTGTTAAATGGAGAAACGTTATGTCTTAGCCCTTGTGCTCATGGTTGCTGTTATGTTTGGTTGGAGTTGGTTTTATGGTCGAAAACTCCCCAAGCCTGAGCA
>CAZQIP010000349.1:0-32249 GCA_964593655.1 uncultured bacterium
GGATGGAAGTCAGCATCTATCGTCGCTGATGTCCAAGGAAGGAATTGATGGCGGCGTTTATAACCCCGCCTCACAGCAGCTGCTAAAAAGGAGGCACTTATCTATGATGTCACACTTTACCAGTGATTTTGAGTTTCAACAATGTTGGAGAAAGGTGGCGATTTTAACGCTACTGTCGGTGAGCATGTTGTCCATTCCTATCAGGATCGATGCACAGACAGAACGAGAGTTGCCACGTATGTCAGCGCACCGTACCTCTGAGGAAATCAAAATTGATGGAGTGCTTGATGAACCTATCTGGCGAAACGTGGAACCGATCCGTCAGTTATACCAAATCCAACCCGACCAAGGTGAACCGGCGACGGAACAATCCGAAGTCCGCATTCTTTATGATGATAAGAAGTTGTACTTTGGGTTTATCTTTTTCGATTCAGAGATGGATAAGGTCGTCGCTAACGATATGCGACGGGACTCCAGAGGTTTGCGGTCCAACGATTACGGTTTTTTGCTGCTCGACACCTACAATGACCGGCGGAACGCCGTTTTCTTTCGATTCACCCCGGTCGGTGGAATGGAAGACACCGCAGTATCCGACAGCGGTGGTAGCCTCAATACAAGTTGGGATATTGTTTGGGAGTGCCGTTGTAGAATCAATGAAGACAATTGGACAGTGGAAATCGCGATACCGTTCAGTCAACTCCGTTTTGAACAAAGTGACGTAATGAACTGGGGATTAAATTTCGGGCGCGAAATCGCACGGAAACGAGAAATCGCGGCATGGAATGAGGCGCCCAAAACCTATGGTGGACTGGCAAAGTATCGCACTGCCTACTTCGGCACGCTTGAAGGGTTAGAGGGCATTTCGCCATCAAGGCATCTGGAATTGCTACCATATCTACTGCCCGGAGCAAGTTATACACCGGGAATTGACGGAAGCGAAGGGGGTTTGGACCTGGATGTTAAGTACGGCGAAGTCCAGATCCGTCGTGGTAACGCTTTTGCGTTTCTTAAGGGGGGCCTGGACCTTAAATACGGCGTAACGCCGAACCTGACTGCTGATTTGACTATTAACACCGATTTCGCCCAAGTGGAAGCAGATCAGGAACAGGTAAACCTCACCCGTTTTAGCCTCTTCTTCCCTGAGCAGCGTCCGTTTTTCTTGGAAGGTGCCAGTATCTTTGACGTCGGGATTCCACGTCCAAGTTTCCGTAGACCGCCACCTTTACTACTCTTTTACAGCCGTCGTATTGGACTCGCAAAAGAACACGCAATTCCAATTCTCGGCGGCGGCAAAATGACCGGGAAAATCGGACCTTACGGTATAGGGGTTCTGAATGTATTGACTAACAAGTTTAAGGATGATGAATTTCAGATAGGTCAACCCCCTGTCGATGAACCACGGACAAATTACTCGGTGATACGGATGAACCGGGACATCTTAGAGGGTTCAACGGTTGGGGGTATCTTTATCAATAAGCAAGACGCAGATGCTTATAATCGTACAGCAGGACTTGACTTTTCCTACCGCCCGACGCGGGAAATTAACATCCAAGGGTTGTGGTCGCGGACCTTTGAAGCAGATATTCTTGGAAACAATAACGCCTTCTTTTTTGGTGGCGATTGGCGCTCGAATCTGTTTCGACTCGATGCTTCATACACAGACATCGGCGAGGATTTCAATCCAGAAGTCGGATTCGTTCAACGTACAGGCATCCGTCGCCTCCGCGGCGGTGGAAATTATACACCTTGGCCCGGCAAATTTGGCATTCGTGAGATTCAGATTGGCCCAGAGATTGATCTCGTTCTGTCACATGACAACGAATTGGAAACTCAAGAGATAACTTTTGACACACAATTTGAATTTGAGACGGGTGAAGACATCGGGTTTGAAGTCAAGAATACGACCGAGCATTTGGATGTAGGGTTTGACCTTCAAGGGGAGGAAATTCCAGCCAATGATTACAATTTTACATCGTTTCAGATATCAACGCGAACGAGCAGCAGTCGAATGATTAGTGCTCGAATGCAACTGGAATTCGGAGAGTTTTATAGTGGTACGAGGCGAGGCTTCTCAGTAAGTGCCACCGCCAGACCGAGTGCCCGGCTTAGTATAGAGCCATCTATTGAATTTAACCGCATTACCCTACCTGACGCAGAATTTGATGCCAATGCCTTTGGTGGACGTATCAGCTATTCCTTCTCAACAATACTTTTCACGAAGTTGTTCACGCAGTGGAGCACCGATAGGGATGTGCTTTCCGCTAACTTTTTGGTGAATTACATCTATCGTCCGGGCAGCGATTTCTACCTCGTCTTTGACCAAAATTACGACACCCGTGAGGGCGGCATCAAACTTCTCGGTTGGACGGTTGTCGGAAAAATGACATACTGGTGGAATCCGTAAAGGCTATCCTTGGGCTTTCACTTTTATACTATGATGTGCTTAGCGGACATCGCACCTAATGAACTATACTAAAGGAATTCCATTCAGGAATTCGTAACTTTTGAGGATTTTAATGAAAAAAGAATTTATGACAAAATCAAACAAACCTTTATTTTTTTATGCCGGTTGGCTATTCACCTTCATCTTAATCTCCGGTGCCAGTGCCGAAGACTGGGCCCAACGAGCAGACATGCCGATTCCAAGGCTCTTTTTTTCTACAACTACCGTTGATGGTCAGCTTTACACTATCGGTGGAATGCTCGCTGAACCTGTTGACTTTGTTGACGCTTACGACCCGGATAAAGACGAGTGGACCCAGAAGGCAAGTCTACCAGAAGCCCGCGCGGGGGTTGTAACATGTGTCGTCGGCGGAAAAATTTACGCGATCGGCGGATGGAACGGACAATCCCCCGCACTCGGAACGGTCGAAGAATATAACCCCGCAACTGACACATGGACCCAGAAAGCAGAGATGCCAACACCCCGCTCGTTTTTTGCGGCGGCTGTTGTATCTGATAAAATATACACCATTGGCGGGGTCGCCCAGAATGTCGGTCCTGTGTTGGCGGCTGTTGAAGAATATGATCCGGCAACTGACACATGGTCCCAAAAAGCGGATATGCCAACACCACGTTCAGGAACCGCAGCTACAACCGTTAAGGGAAAAATATACCTCATTGGCGGAACACCTGCCGTGCAAGGACCTGTTCTTGAAACAGTTGAAGAATACGATCCGAGTTCAGATACATGGACGCAGAAAACAGATATGCCGACACCTCGAACTGCTTTGGCTGTCGGTGTTGTAGATTCAAAAATTTACGCGATCGGCGGTACATCTGTTGTGCAAGGGCCCGGGTTAGCAACTGTCGAAGTATATGAACCCGCCACCGATACATGGATGGAGAGTCCAGAAATGCCAACGGCGAGAGTTTTCTTAGGCGTTGGTACTGTGAACGATAAAGTCTATGCTGTTGGTGGCGTTGCTGAAGGCTTGGGGCCCGCGATTCTCCCAACCTTTGAGGCATTCGCACCGAGTCTAAGCGTAGCAGCCCTGGATAAATTTCTTACAATCTGGGGGGACATTAAGAAAACGAAGTAGCATGACTATGCACACTTGGCACCCATGACGAGGTTCTGAAGCTCGATGATCGGATTTTGATTGACAATTTTTGTCAAATTTGCCACCCTTAATACCCTTTGAAATATGATGCAGCGTGATTCAAAGGGTATACCGAGTTTGTGGCCTTCAGAAACGGTAGTATATTGTTAATGTTCACATCACTATTACGTTTCAGTCAGTAGACCTTTTACTGACGAATTCACCAATAAGGAGACGAAAATGCGAACCTTAGTTTATTCACTCCTAATCTTAACAATATTGATCGGAAACGTATACGCGGAACTTCCGGAAGATATTGTGTTCCTTGCTACATTTGACGACGGAAATGGAGACACACTCACGGATCTCTCAGCCCACGGAAACAACGGTACTGTTGAAGGAAAGGCATCTTGGATTGATGGCGAGTTTGACAAAGGGTTTGAGTTTGATGGAGGAACGTTTATTACCGTCGAAAACGCCGGACCTTTGAAAGAACTCACCGACCCGATGAGTGTAGGTGCTTGGGTAAATCCTGACAGCATTACCGGTTGGCAGAATATTGTAGAGATGGACGGCGGAGCAGGTTGGAAATTCGGATTCCACGGCTCAAAGAAACTCGTCTGGACTACATATCATGTCAAAGATTTTATCGGGCAAACGACAATTGCTGAAGGTGAATGGAGCCATGTCGCCGCAACATGGAACGGCAAAGAGGCGATTATCTATATCAATGGTGAAGAAGACGATGGCGGTCCAATCGCCGGGGGTGGGGTCATTGATGTTTCAGGAGAACCCAGTCTTGATATCGGATATCGACGGACTTCTGGTTCATCTCATTTCGCTGGCGGTATGGATGAACTCTGGGTTTCTAACGAGGTAAAGTCTCAAAAGGAAATTCAGGAATTTATGAATTCCGGCTTCAACGCAATCCTCGCTGTAGATCCAGCTGATAAACTCGCGGTAACATGGGGAAAACTCAAAACCGATTAGTATATGTTGCCGAATCAACCGCGAAAACCGAGACATGCGCGCTCTAAAGCGCGCATGTCAATTTTGACACTCCTCTTTTGTAGAAGCACGCTCTGCTGGCGATCCATAAGCCGCACTGTTTCCTTTTGTAGGAGCGAGCTGCGCTCGCGATATTACTGACAACTGACGACTAAGGGCTATTCCACTGTAGGAGCGAGCTGCGCTCGCGATTCCTATACTATGTCATTGCCCCCACGGTCTTGCCTGTTTGATTGAAATTTTACCATCGCTTTTAATCTTAAATTCAATCTCCATAGCGAAATCCTTCGTTCGTCCAACGGGACCGTAGAGTTGACTGAACTTGTTGTGTATCATACCGAGATAACCGTTGAGCTCACGCAAATAAGCATCCGTCAGGATCCGTCCGCCATCCGTTGTACGATTGGAAGTCCTCACCACTCTGTAGTTGTTAGTATCCCACCAATCCAACAAGATTTCTTCTGGAATAGATTGCGCTTCAGGATTCGTGACGAGGTCCTCGCCAACTTGGATGTTAAGGTAATAATTTCCTGTCGTCTGATAGACAACATCATCAGTGACAGCCACACCGTTCGCCAGTTCATTTTCAAAATTCGGATGGACAAGCACCCCCATAGCAGCAACAAAATGGTTAATGCGATAGAAGTCCCGGGCCTCAAAGGCTCGGAAATTCCAGAGGCTCGCAAATACCTGCTGAATCGACTTTGATAGATGTCCTTCGTTCGGGTGATGTGTATACGAATCGTATAAGCCTGCGCCGCTGAAACCGCGCAGATCCTCATTATTCGTGCTGGAGCGACACCGGAGAGATGTACCTTCTGGAAATGCACCCTGTAATTCCGAAAGAGCGTCCATCATCCATACTGGCATTTCACCCTTCTGTATCTCTGCCCTAAACTTTTTCAACTCAGCCACCTTCGTATCCTGAGCATTGAGAAATTCCGGATCTTTGAGCATCGCCTCAACTTTGTCGTAGAAGCCGTTGTGTTTCATGAATGCGTCGTAAAAGTGAAACGGGACTCCAAATCCGTTTGGAACAGTGCCATCAGGAAACTCGAAGGTACGCAGCGTTGCCACATTCGCCGTCTTTACACCGAAGCCTGACGAGTCTGCAAACCCAATGTTGTCAAGTGACAGAATCTTCGTAACAGAAAGGTCGCGTTCAGGTTTCTGCGTCTTCGACGGACGCACATCGGCAAAATGGGGCTCCACCTCTTTAAGTGTCGCTTCCCGAATTTCAAAGCCGTCTGCGTTCACCTCATAGTAGACGTACTTGCCGATGAGCGGTGCAATCCTTTCGCTTTTCCACGCTTCAGCGATGAAGGCGTTGGGGACTTTGTCCTGAATAGCCCGAAGGTTGACGTGCGAAAGCGGCGTTTGCCGAACACCAGTGATAACGCCGGCAACTCGCGGCATCTCGTTCGGCAAGGTTTTGCAGATAACAATATCCCGTACCGCAGGACGTTCATTCGTTTCCAGGACACGCAGACGACCAAATGATGCTGCTTGATTCAGTGGTAGGTATCCGATATTGGCATAAAGATCATCTTCAAAATAGACAGGGAATTCCGCCACATCGTAGCGTGCCTTTTCGCGATTATAAATGCCGATTGCCCCCCATAACGGACAATAACCAAGCCGATTTTTCAGTATGGGCATCTTTGACACAAGCAGATCGTGTGCAAGCTTAATTTCTTCAAAAGGGAAAGCATCGTTCGGATTAAACTCAAAGGTATAAACCCCAGGTTCACCATTTGGAGCCGTAAAGAGCGGGCGATAACTCAGCACACCCCGCATCTGCCCTTGCCCGCGTCCCAAACCAGCAGCACCCATAAAACTCCCGTGGGAACGATGGGTCTCCGTATTCATGAAGTAAAGTTGTGGGTTCTGTGTATGCGTGTTTTCAATCTGAAATTTTACAAATTCTATGCCGATCAACTGGGTATCAATACGTACTTCTGTGCCTTGATAAGACAATTTCTTAAATGTCTCTCGATCCGGAATTGTGGCTGCGCCATCTTTGAATGCAACCTGCTCTGGATTCAAACGTGGTCCCGAAGGCTCTCTGGAACCACGCCCCCTGCCGCCCCCACCTCTTCGCCGGGACCTGTCTTGCTGCCCACTTAGCATCTGACGGATTTCGTTCTCGCTGAACTTGTTTCCTCTCGCAGCTTCAAGCCGCATCACTCTAAACATGAGTTGCTTTTCAGCGTCGCTAAGTTCGCTATTTCCATCAAAATCAAATCGTTTTTCGTCTACGGACAGTTTACTCTGGGGCCAAGTATTTAGGACGACTATCGTTGAAAATATTAGCATGCAAGCAAAAAGTGCTACGATAAAGTTTTTCCGTTTCATGGATTTCCTCACTAATTGTTAGGAGTTTTTGATATATCTTCCTCTATTAGATTAGGCAAATAACGGCTGAATTTGTTCAAAAAAACGTGTGTTTCGCTACGCAGTTTTGCTGCTATACAGGCGGATATCATGAAATATCATAATTTATTCACGAATCAAAGGGCTGTTTTCAGTAGACTGTCGTATGAGACATATAAAATAAAACCCAACACTTTCACCAGCAAGAGGGCGATGAAGCGTTGGGTTTCACTCGGATAACTCGGCTGAATGCCATCCGGTCATTTAGCGTTCCGATTTTAACTTCGCCCAAGCCGTGGCGAGTTTTGCTTGAGGAGAAACCGCTGCAAAACCGAGTGCAACAGATAATCCACTGTCGGCAATCGTCTTCACATCAGCTTCTGAGAGTGCAACATTGAAAAATGCGATCTCATCAATGAGACCTGTGAAAGCTTCCTGTTTGTCGTCTCTGGAGCCAATATATTTGGCTCCCGCTATAAACGGTCCCGCCGCAGCGTTAGATGCTTCTAACACACCATCGACATAGACATTCACTTTTTTGCCGTCGTAAGTCCCGGCAATTTGATGCCACTTATCATCGTTCAACAAGGTTTTAGACCACGTATTATGCGGAATCGGCTGGGCACACTGACCAGCGAAATTTAACTTATGGTCCCTTAATGTCAAGATAACATCGCCGCAGGGTCCCACAATGATGTCAGACCATGCGGGGGCTGCAGGCGTTTTAATCAAAGCGACGATCGATACTTTGTCCTCATAATCGGAAAAATCGCCAACAGCAACATGACCACCACCCTCAAACTTTAGGGCTTTGCCGAACTCGCCATCGACCCATTGCGCATCAACAATCTCGCCGTCATTGCCATTTTGGGAAGAATCTTTTGCCGTACCACCTTGACCTTCATCAAAGAACCATATTCCCAAAACTGCTTCCGGATCGAGTTTGGCGGAACCTATATCTGGACTCATCAAACTCATGATGCAGATCAGCGTTCCGTATACCCAAATTGATTTTTTAAATCGAATGATTCTCATTTTGACCTCCGTTTGTACATGCACGCTTAGTTACGCTAATGCCATCGTCGATTATGCTATTTTTTTTCACAGACTATTGCGTTGAAGGTAGAAAAATCGTGCTTAAGGTCGCTTCTCAAAGTCCCGGATAAGCGGATTTAGCGGGTTTCTTTCGCAGAGAACTCAAATTTCAGGTTCAATCACGAGGTAGCTAACGCTCTTCGGTTCCATTTTAACTGGAAGCTCAACGTTGTAATTCCGGTCGATTTCGTAACGTCTCGGCTCCCCTTCGCCTTCACGGATCTTGGCAACGTCGGACAATCCAGTATAATAGAGCGGTAATTTCAAAGTCATCTGTTGCACCGTCCGCGTAGGATTATAGAGCATCGCGAGTCCACACGGATTGAGGTGTGCGTTCGCGTGGAGCATACAATCAATGGAGCGCCCATCTGGACGGCGCACGTGAATCAGGTCAGACTCCAATATTGGACGATACTTTTTGAAGAAGTCAACCCATTTCTTAACAACTGCTTTCGTCTGTTCTGTATCATATAACCTGGGACCGCGATAGCACGCAATTACACCGCTACCGAAGTTCTGTGATAGATGTGATTCGTAGTCATCGAGGTGCTCGCACAATGGCTCAAATGTCGCAGCTTGCCCACCACCGTGATATTCTACCAACGGAACGAACATCCAGCCCATACTCGGTGTCTTTTCAAAAGTTCCGTCGTAGATATTCTGCCGGGCAATTAAAATTTGCCGCTCGCGGGGCAAGCTGAAATTCGTTTCGCGATAACCCATACCGCATTTGTTTGAACCGTTGAGATAATACTGATCTGGCGAATTGATATAGATGCCGCGTGCTCGGCATTCGTGGTAAAAATTAACGCACGCTTCCCACTGACGCAACTGCGAATCCGCTAAACTGTTATGGTGGGCGTGCGTCGTTGCAGCACAGACATCACCGTGATAAGGACCGTCTGTCTCTATGATATCCATTCCGGTTTTATCCATGAAATTCAGGACGCGTTGGAAATAGCCATCCGCCCATCTGCTTGCAAGACAAGCACTCTGTCCGAAACTACTCCCGGGTTCTCCAGTGTCTGGGTCAATACAGTTAAACTCTTCACCCACTCCTCGCGAAGCACACATCAGCGTATAACCACCGAGTTGAATACTTTTACTATGTGCATAGTCTGCTAACCCTTTCATTGTGGAGATGTATTCCGGGGCCTCGCTTTCAATATTGAATCCACTCCCAAAGGTCATAATCACCATCTCAAATCCGACTTCGGCACACTGATCAATCGCCAAACGGACCGCGTCCGGATCGGCACTCCGAACGTGCATTAGAATTGGATTCTCCGTGACCTGTGGCGCGACCGTACGATACATCTTCCGGCGTGCGAGTCCCTTTCGCTCGCGATCATCACTATCATGCAGAATCTCGAAGGTGCGAAAACTTCTGAAAGTCTCTCCCGGTTGAAGAAGCACTCCCGGACCGAGTGGATAACGACTTGTCATCAACAGTGGCATCTGATAGCGATAATCGACTTGCGTCTTGTAATCCGCATCAGGGCCCCACTCTGTCGTTTCCATGCCGCTGAAGGCGTAATCGCTCTCAACATGTAGCCGATGTTGCTCCTGTTCGTTGACCGCAAGGATTTCACAGCTTAAAGCATCCAATTGAATCGGTTTTTGACTCTCATTGTGAATCGTGACCCACTTCGACAGGACCGGAATGCCTCGGTATAGTTCATAATGCACAAAAACCTGAACGGAGTCAACGGATGACGGTGGTGAGAACGCAACCGTCAGTGTCACACCCTCTGGGGGATAGATTGATGATGTTGTAGAACGCCTATCTACCCACGGGTAGTGGGTTTCTGGTTCACCGACTCGGTATTCGCGAAATTGAAATGCATTCTCGTCACGCGTCAAGTCCGCAATCCAATCCGAATCAAGATAGGCATAGTCAGGTTGCCCGTTCAAGCCGCCCACCTCAAATGGGTGTCCGTCAATTGTGAGCACCACCTCTGGTTTAATACCACGAAGAAGACTACTACCGGTCATTTGATTGGTATAATCAACCGTTGCGAAATTAGGTGAAGTGACGAATATCCGCTGAATGATGCCATTATCAAGAATCAGCTGATTGTCCCTTTCTTCTACTAAAGCAGGGTGGCAAAAGGGATGAATCAACCAATCATTTTGCTGGGATGTATACTGCATGTAAAGTCTCAATTTCGTTGAGTTTCAAAGTATGGCTTCAGTATAACACTTGAAAAAAATAACGCAAGAACAATTGTGTTAATTCAGCGTTGGAATTTTTAAATTGCACATTGGGTACTTCTGTGATAAAATGTCAAACTAACGATAATACACGCGAAAGGAGCAGATTTTGTCATGTCCAGTGTTATAAGTGTTACGCGTTGGCTAATAATGATTCTCCTGTTAATATCTGGAGGAAGTTTATCCGGTTTTGCGCAAGATGAACATACCGTCCTCCTCTACACTTTTGAGTCAGGTGCCGGGAAAACCGTCAAAGACCTCTCAGGCAACAAGAACCATGGGGAACTCATGGGACCGAAATGGGGTGAAGGCAACCCCGGTGGTGGACTCACCTTTGGAGGAAATGCTCCCAGAGATTTTGTGGAAATTCCTGATAGTGAGAGTTTAGACCTGATTGAAGGGTTTACAGTGGAAATGTGGCTCTATCTTGAGGCATGGTCAACCGCTGGCGGCACAGGTGCCACGAAGGAGACAACCTACAAGGTGGGACCTCGGAGCGATAAGAAGGTACTCATCCGGATGACCACGGATAAGCATGCTTGGGGAGCTGCTGTTGCTGCCGGTAAAACGGATATGCCACTGAAGAAATGGACGCATATCGCTGGAACTTACGATGCCAAGTCCGGCGATGCCAAAATTTACATCGACGGTGTCTTAGACGGTGAGGGTAAGATCGGCGGTAATATCACGCCGAATGACGATGTTTTGTGGCTCGGGCGCGGTGCTGGTCCATTTCTACAAGGACGGATGGACGAAGTCCGAATCTCCAACGTTGCACGCTCTGAGCAAGAAATTCTGGAACTGATGAACAAAGGCATTTAAGGTGTGTTGGCGGTAAAATCACAGGATAAGTTGGCAACAACATGGGGAAAATTGAAGTCAAATCTTCCACAATAGCGATGAAAATCTTTAATGCCAAATGTCTAATGCTTTTCTTCGTTCTTGGGACAATAGCGGCAAATGCCGGGGACGCACAAAGGAATCCTCAAGCGAAAAGGTATATGAGAAATTATCCTTCAATCTTTCAAGCATGGAACGACATCGAAAATAGACCCCATGAAGGCGAACTTTATCGGATTGCTCGACACGATCTCATTTTTCACGACCCTTACTCATTGTTAAGAATTTCTTGGAATATATCAGAGCAGCAGCCTTATCAAGGTATAGCAACAGACTTGAATCCAAACCAACTCAATGTTGCCCGTGAAAGAAAAGAGAAACTCCTCTCCTTAAATCCTCATCTTCTACTACTTGTTGAAATCCGATGTAGAGATGGGAAATATCTCTCGCGGGAAAACGAAGCGCAAGTGGAAAACTGGTGGGATATTGGCTTCTACCCGCCGGACTCATCCTACTGGCTCCGGGGCAAGGACGGTGAACCTATTATCGGTTGGGGTGAGGATACCAACGGTGATGGAAAAATTGACGAAAACGATACGGTTCTCAGCTACCTCATAGACTTCACGAATCCAGAAGTTCAGAATCTGATAGTCGATCAAGCAGTGGCATTGAACGCACCTGGTCTCTTTGATGGGATCATGCTGGATTGGTGGAACGAGGATGATGCGACGAGTTCAATTGGTGTTGATGACTGGTCAGATACTATTCTCACACGGGCGGCTGAATTAGAAGCGCGGTTGTCTATTTTGCGCAAAATACGAGCACAGGTAGACGATGACTTCTTAATCCTTGTCAACGCGAATACACGTCAAATCCCAAAATCCGCACCGTACGTAAACGGTATCTTCATGGAATGTTATAAAGAGGAATATAGCAAAGGATACAGTCTTAATCAGATTCTGCAGATAGAAAAAACGCTGTTGTGGGCAGAGCAATATCTGAGAGAACCGAAAATTAACTGCTTAGAGGGTTGGCGCGTGGTAACAGATTATCTGGGAGATTTAGACACACGGGTGGCAGAACGAAATAGCAATGAAAATCGGCGATGGATGCGCATGATTACCACGCTTAGTTTAACGCATTCTGACGGTTATGTGCTGTTTGGTGATGACAACGCTATACCGGTTCCCGATCATCTACACAATTGGTATGATTTCTGGGATGCTGACCTCGGACAACCGACCCAAGACAGAGCAGTTCAATATCGAGACGTAACTGGACTTTTTATCCGAGAATTTGAAAACGGGTGGGCAGTATACAATCGTAGCGATGCCGCGAGAACGATTACTTTTGATGAACCCGTCATAGCAGTTAGCAGTCGTAAACGTTATTCGCGCCATGAAATTCTGGACTTTGACGGAGAGATATTCCTGAAGACCGGTAAAGATTGAAGAAAATCAGTGTTTGTCAGACGAGGTGTGTCGTGTACACTTTTAGTTTGCACTTCTCAAAAGCATCTCTTAACTGAGTACTGAAAACTATGTTAATACGGCAATTCTACGGTCAACGTTGCCAAGAATTCGTCCGTCACGTGACGATTGTAAACGCGGGCTGAAATTACGGATCCGTAGATATTCCCCACGTAGAAGATACCGCAGAGCGTGCCGAGTGTCCAGCCTTTCACCGATGAAATCCCATCTCTGCGGAAACCGTCGTATGCTTGCCAACCTGTGAATCCTACGGTGAACAGAGAGGTCAACGCATCACCGAGGCGACCCGTATAGAGCCTTCCTGCCCCCGGGACAATCGTAGAGAGCGTTCCCGCTAAAAATGGACTGCGAGTGGATAGATGTGCCCCTTGCTCAGCATAATTGTGATACACCACCGCTTTTTCTCTAATTGACATCACATCTGATGCTTGCAACGTCTGGAATACCTCGCTTGCCTTAGACCATCGTTTTTGCTTCAGATAAGAGAGACCAATCAGCTGCTCTGCTTCGGCGTGTTGCCGTGTATCTGTTATGCGCGGCAGTGCTTCATGAAGAAATCGTTTAGCCTGATCAAACTGATCCATTACAAAATAAGTCGCGCCAATCTGGTAGTAGATTCGGCTTATATATTCACTGTCGGGGTACGTCCGCAAAAGTGTTTCAAAACTTTGGATAGCTTGATCCGTCTTACCGCCGAAGCGATAACAGATGGCAATCCTATAATTAATCGCCTCGCTCTCTTGTGGTTCGTGAAAAAGATAGCGTTGGTACTCACCAACAGCGCGGAGATAATCACCCTGTTCATATAGGAAGTCAGCGAACTTACGGACATTTTCGGGGCTATAGTAATCGGGGGGTGTCCCGGCACTCACAACAGACAGGAAGAGTGGACTGAGAAAGAATATGAACGCGAATTTTAGTTTTTGTCTATTGTTCATCAATCCTCGGTAATATCTTCAGGTTTAGGGGGTGGTGGTTCGTCAAAAGGAATACCTTTTTCCGCTGCTGCCTGTCGTCGTCTCTCCCAATCCGCATGCCAGGCTCGGTAAACTGCAGTTTTGCCTTCAACCTTGCCTTCAGCTTTGCCTTGGGCGATCCCTTGGGCGATCCCTTCAGCTATTGCTTCTTGCATCAGACGCGTAAAGCGAATCATGATTTCACCTCCAATCTCAAACATACCGACGATACTAACAATCGTTGGCAGTATACACACAGAAACATTCCGGGCAGTGGCAATGACTGCCTCCATAGTTGCTTGATCTTTTGCACTTTCGTATCGCCAGAAGATTATCGCGTAGACGATCTGGAAAAAGAAAAGGAGGATAATCTCCAAACTTATCCAAGCTTGAGTCGTTGATAAAAGTGTAGCTCTCTGTTTTTTCAATAGACACCCTCTCTCAGTATTTATATTATACCGACTTGTATGTTAAAAGTCAAAGTTAATTGCAGGTGTAATCGGGAGCTCGCACCTAACGTCTGAAAATCTTTATTTTAGTTCCGCGTAATCTGAAACCGGATCAATATATTTACCTGTCACGCCATCTCTATGATAATGGTTTGATTGTGAACCGTTGCATCGAAGGAGTCTGTCAGCCGCAAGTAGTACACCCTGAACAAAGTCGTATTCCTGTATACACGCCATGCCGAAACGTGAACAACTCGGTAAGAACTGGCATGACGGACCATCTTGGCTTGAGATGAATTTTTGATACAACCGTATCAATCCTGTCGCGGCGAGTTTTAACTCCGAGGTTTCCTGCGGATTAAAACGGACAACTTCCTGCGGTTTCGCTATTGTCATTGGGTTGATTTTGCGGATGAACGCCAGATCAGTCGCTTCACTCGCAAACGTAGGCGATACGAAAATAACAACGGATAAGCAGAACACACAGAAACGGACGAATGAACGATAGATAGGATGATTTACCATTTGCTCTCTTTAACCTCCACGGATTCAGGAATTGTGAAATTTAGCATTGGATTTGGCACTTTCGCGTTCACCTCTGGGTTGCTATAGGCAATCTGTTCGCGCTGGATAACTTCAGATTTTGCATCGTACGTACTGGAGGTAACCGCCATAGGGATATAGTTAATACCGATTTTGCTGTGGTTCTCGTAACGCGATCTACCGATAATATAGCCTTCCGGATTTTTGACTTCCGCTGAGATGAGCCGATCCTTGTGCATGCCTAAGATGACACTGCCGAGTGTATCCTTCGCTTTTTCAGGCGGTTTCCAATAGGTATAGAGTACTTCCTCCACAACATCGTGCTTATCTAAAGTATATCCGATTGCAGTTAACCCGTATTCCGCCTGTGTAGTTTGGATAATGGATTCGACAAACGGGAGCGGAACACGTCCTTCGGAGATAAAACGGAACGCCTGTTTCTCCACAGGATAATAGATTTCAAGGACATTATCCTTCACGACCATTATCTGCTTAACGGGTTTGGTAACCTCAACAACAACCCGCGCAGCCTTTACGTCGTAGTGGAGTGTCCCAGCAATGTGCTCCGTTTTACCGTTTTCTGTTAACTCGCGCGTAAATTCTAACGAAAGCGTCTTCAGCGGTGCAGCGTAGAGAACATCAACGAGAAGGAATATAAGCAATAGTATGATGGAGAATAGGGAGTTTTTAAGCATCTCTCTCTGTGAGTTATCTAAGGGTAAGCTTCTGACACTTACCACTACATTGATTTTCCAATTTACTGTATTGCACCTTCTGCTCCGATCCCGCTACCTATGTCTATACCCACAGCTATAGTCCCAAGTATGACGCAACCACTGAGACAACCTGCTGATGTCCATTGTGCCTGAATATTCCCTCTTTTTAATTCATAGGCTGATGTGTAAGCAGCTATATATTCAGGCGATTTTCCAATCAACCGAGAAGGCGACGGTGAGGGTCGATAAGAATATGACCCAATGATGCCAGCTGGCGGAAAAAAATAACCATACGGACTCGGTAAAAAAAAGAGGGCAGAAAGCACACAACCAGCACTGAAGCATAATAACTTGTTGACATCTTTATTCGCATCCGCTTCAGCAGCGGTCGCAGCTTCGGCTTGCACAAAAGTCTGTTGAGCGATGGTAACAAAAGGTGTGCTGAAAGTCAGTACTGTCATCACAAGCACCAAGACATGAAACGTTGAACATATTTTCACTTTATTTTGCCTTACTGAATGGCTCTGGCAACATGAAGAGGTCATCTTTAGGTCAATCAACAGGCATCGCGAGTTTTAGCTGCGTGCGAACGGCTTGACGCACCTCATCACAGTCGGAACTTTGAATTTCCTGTCGGGTAACCATACGAGCCTTCCTTTTATTTGAAGTATAACATATTTCGCTATGGCTATCAAGTTTAGTTCTCGAATGACTGTAGGAACTCTCGCTTAACTTTTGACATCATCTTCAATGAAAATTCAACCCGATGCTAAAACTCCCATTAAAATCTTCAAAAGAGACGCCGAAAGTCCCTCTCACGCTTATCGCTGGTGACAATTCAATCTCTAATCCTACTCGTCCTCCATAGCCAGACCTAACCCTATTGAGTATTATTTCTGGTGCTTCTGTACGACTTACACGGGTCCAAGACCGTGAATAGGATACCCCACAGAACGGGTTTAGGACCCAACCGAAGCTAGTTTCCAGACGTTTTGAAATGCCGCCGCCACCGGAAAGTCCATTCGTTCGGACACTGAGAAGTGTAGCATCTGCAGGAGTATCAAGCGGCCGAGAAATTCCGCTGGAAAAATCCGCTATAACACGGTTGTGAGAACACCCATAGGTTAGCACTCAGTTCAAGGAAAGTAATTGATTACAACGTTTCTCCAAGAGATTATGTTTACATTGCATGATAAAGCGGTAATTAGAGCGAAACCTGCCGTAGGAGTTCTCGGTCCGCAAAAGCACTCTCAGGATCGCCATCATAAATCACTGCGCCATCGTGGAGCAAGAGGATACGGTCAGCATATTTCAAGGTGAGATCTGCGTCATGCGTTGCGAAAATGAGGGTCTTGTGCGCGTGTCGGATTTCATCGCAGAGTTCATCCATTAACTGATAGAGGTGCTGCGCGTCTTGACCAGTGGTGGGTTCATCAAGTAGGAAAAGGTCGGGATATAGTGAAAAGGTAGCTGCAACAGCAATGCGCTGGCGTTGCCCGCGCGAGAGCGCATACGGTGCTTCTGAGCCGAGATTTTGTAAGTCAAATCGTGTGAGTGTCCTGTCAACCCGTTCTTCAAGGGTTTTTTTAGGCAATTTAAGATTCTTGGGACCGAACGCTACTTCATCACGAACAGTCTCCGCCTGTAATAATAGGTCTGGATCCTGAAAAACGATGCCCACTTTGCCTGCTAATTGATGAAGTTTCACGCGCGCGCACGACTTTCCATCAATAACCATCTCACCAGCCGACGGACGTAGCAAGCCCGCGATGAGATGTATCAGTGTTGTTTTTCCTGACCCGTTTGCTCCCATGATAGCAAGTACTTCTCCACGCGGCACCTCGCAAGAGATGTCACAAACAGCGTCTTTATCGGTGTTCGGATAACGAAAATGGAGATTTTGGATGTTCAGAAGAGCCTCTTGTCGTTCTACAGTGGAGGCAGGTTTGAGAGGTGATGTTGGAGCGTTCGGGGGGGTGTCTACTGGCACTTGTACGCCTAAACGTTGATATGGCGTGACATCTTGAAATGCATCTGCCTTCGGCAAATCCAGACAGATGCGTCCATCCGCCATCAACCAGACATGGTTGCACAACGGTGCAACTTCTTTGGTGCGATGCGTTGCCAAAACAACTGTTATACCCATCTCGTTATTTAGGGAGTTGACGATATTGAGGATTTCCCGCGTTCCTTTAGGATCAAGATGACTCGTGGGTTCGTCAAGGAGTAAGACTTGAGGTCGCATTGCACAAACAGCGGCAAGAGCAACGCGTTGTTTTTCACCGCCGGAAAGCGATGAAATCAGCCGAGATTCAAATCCGGATAACCCTACCTGTTCCAACGCGATAGTGATTCGTTCCTGAATCTCTTCGGGCGGGAAACCGAGGTTCTCGAGCCCAAAGGCAATTTCATCTTCAACCAGGGTGCAAAAGAGTTGATCGTCTGGGTTTTGGAAGAGGAGGGAGACCTGTTGGCATGTGGTAGCAAGCCGTTGTGTGGCAATATCTTTCCCGTTGAGATGTACCGTCCCCGTAAGCGTTCCCGCCGATGCGTGCGGAATTAAGCCATTCAGCGTCCGCAGCAAAGTGGATTTACCACATCCCGTTGGACCTGTCAATAAGACAAATGCACCACGAGGAACACGAGTCGTGATGCCTTGAAGTGTCGGGATCTCTCGACTCGGATAAGTAAAGCGGAGATTTTCTATTGCAATACATGCCATGGGCCCGCTAACTCAGACCTTCAATTTGGACAGGGACAGAACCGAAGAGCTGCTCTAAATGTCGCGTGACCGACTCATGGAAAGCATCAAAAGTTTCTTGGACGTTCTGCTTAAAGTCGTCGGTGTGATGCTTAAAAACATTGTGGAGTTGTGCGTGCTGGGCATGGACGCGAGCAAAGAGGCTATGGACGTATGCTTGGAGTTCACCGAGCCGCTCTGTTTGTGCTTTCGCGAAGGTACCGACTGCGGTTTTGAAAGCAGCTAATTCCGCCTCTAAGTACTCCTTGAACATCGATTGCTGAAAACCTGTCAATGCGCTGTGTGCAGCGTATTGAAAATCCTTATGGATTGCATTGTACTTTGTCTTAATGCGGGCAAAAAGCTGGCGCGAATAGTTTTGGATATCACTTGTCCGGCCGCCTTGAGCATCCACAAACTGTGGAACCTTCTCTTTAAACGTATCCATCTCTTGATCCAGGAAATTCCTGAAATCCTCAACAGCGAGGGTGTACCGAGTTGTTTTCTCGAGGTGATATCCCATAACAGCCAATCGGACAGCTTCAGGAAACATCTGACGATAGTTTTTGATGACTTTCACCAAATAGCGGGCGTATTCCAAGCCTTGTCTGGAAAAGAATTGCCGCTGAATGGAGCGGGCAAATGCTATTATTTCCTCTTTGCGAATCGGCCTTACGTTATTATGGGTTTTAGGCATGTGCTCAAGCAACCTCAAACACCGAGCAAAATAGTTCTTCAAGGTCGGATCATAGAGCGTTGAGATAACCCGCCGATACTCTGAGATGAGTTCTGCACGCGGCATTTCGGGGACGAAATTGAGGCTCATGTCAGTATTATTTCCGCTCGATTCTACAAGCAATCGGTCTTCCTGTTTCAATCGGTGCCAGAGGTCAGTCTCCTTTAAAGCCGTAAGTAGACCTGCCATTGCCATCGGGATGCCGGCTTCTTGGATAAAGTTGATGTGTGAATCAAATTCAGTATCACCATCAAGTCCAATGATAAAACCGCCTGTTACTTCTATCCCTCTGCTCTGTATTTTTCTTATGGCGCGCATGAGGTAGCTGCCTGCCTCTTCTTCTTTGCTCGTGTTCTGTCCTTTGGAGGTGCCGAGGAGTGCCTCATCATTCGGGCTTTCGATACCGAGGAACACCATGTTAAATCCTGCTTCAGTCATTGCGTCAAGCATCTCAGGGATTTCAACGAGATTTACGCTGGCTTCGGTGAAAAGTGAAAATGGGAATTGCCGTTTTTCCTGCCATTCCTTGACAGCCGGGAGTAAGCGCATCGCGTCGCGCTTGTTACCGATGAAATTGTCATCAACGACAAACATCGCCCCGTCCCAACCGAGTTTATAAAGCATCTCAAACTCGGCGAGCATCTGTTCATTGCTTTTGGTGCGCGGGACACGTCCAAACAATTTTGTAATATCACAAAATTCGCAGTTAAAGGGACAGCCACGCGAAAACTGGAGTGCCATCGAGCCGTAGGCGTTAATGTCAATAAGATCGTAACGCGGCGGCGGCGTTTTCGTAATATCTGGTTTTCGAGTTTCCCGGTAGATCTCCTTCGCGGCACCACTCTCAAAATCGGTTAAGAAATCTTCAAAAATTTCTTCAACCTCACCAAAGAGAAAATGGTTAATCGTGGCATCAGTTTCTGCCTTGATATTATCGTAGTAAGAAGTAGGGTGAGGACCGCCAGCGATAATCGGTACGCCCGCTCGATTACACCGTTCAGCGACTTCATAGAGCGATGCTTTCTGAACAATCATTGTTGAGGTAAAAACAACATCTGCCCATTGGAGATGAGCATCCGTGAGCGGCTCAATGTTCATATCAACGACTTTCATCGCATAATTATCTGGGAACATTCCGGCGATCGTTAAGAGTCCAAGTGGGGGCATTGATGACTTTTTTCCAAGAAATTCTAAGGCGTACTTAAAGCCCCAATAAGAGGGCGGAAACTTCGGGTAAACAAATAGTGCATTTGGCATAATATATCCCTAACTCCTTACAAAGTGCGTGCATTTCAAACCGTGTTGCCAAAATTTTTTGAATAAATTATGAATATTAAAACTCCAATTAATATGATACCATATTTTTCCTTTTTTATCAAATTTTTTTTCTTCTTGATCTACCCATATTCGGCTTTAGTATCGTTTATCGGAGGTTGTTTACACACAAGAATTAAGATATGGCTATCAACGCCACTAATGGTGTTTCGTTGCTTCTAAAGCAAAGCGCATGCTAAAATATTACCATGAAATGACTTGATTGATAGGTTTTCCATATTGCGAATGGAGATGATAGATGTCCAGATACCGACTTCCACAGGTGCTTTTTTGTAGTTACTTACTATTCTGTCTATTCTGTTTCACGAGCATTTCCGAAACAGGACACGGTGCTGACCCGACAGCACATAATTCGCTACCTGACAAGAATACAACGGATAAAACGCAACCCTACTACCGTATCGACCAACTCCGTTTTGATGGAAATGCGCATTTTAACCAGAATAGATTGATAAAACTATTTGGATGGGACAAGGAAAAAGTATATGCTCGTTCGGAAATAATAGATGGGTTTGAACGGATCCTCGCTGCGTATCGGGAAGCAGGTTTCGTGTTTGCAGAAACGTCTCTTAACATTGAAGTGATGTCGGAAAATACAAAAACCAACAACGAAACACATGTAACTATTACTGTAAAAGTTGTTGAAGGGAAACGGGTTCGTATAGGTGAGGTTACACTCGCAGGCAACGAACACTTCTCGGAAGTTGAAATCCGAGATCAACTCAATTTACGGCAGGGGAAACTCTTTACAACGGTCAACTTGGAACAGGGATTAGAGCGTATCCAGACGCTTTACAGCGAATATGGGTATCCAAAAATTGAAATTGCCCCTGAGAACTTCCGGTTTTTGGCAGAAACAGGCACTGTTGATTTTCATCTGAGTATCCGGGAAGGCACACAGATTCAGATTGGTGAAGTCAAGGTCAGTGGACTGAAGAAGACGAAAACGGATGTAGTTCTTCGGGAAATCCCAGTAAAACCGAACCAAGGTTTCGATCAGCGTGACATTGATGCCAGTTATCGTCGTTTACGAAATTTAGGGTATTTCTATCAGATCAATCCAAATGTATTAGAAGCTGGAGCAACAGAAGACAAAATTAATTTTCACGCACACGTAACCGAAGCGAAAACAGGACGATTGAGCGGCGTTATCGGATATGCACCACCTGATTCCGAAGCAGATGCAGCCCCACAACTCACGGGTATCCTGGAAGCCCGTGAAACCAATCTACTCGGAACGGGTAGGCAGGTGAACTTCTATTGGAAATCCGGGCTGCTCAAGATTTTCCGGCTCGGTTATGCGGAACCGTGGATATTCAGCAAACCGGTAACTATCGGTATAGAGTATGGACAATTCAAACAGCAGAATCCAAATAGGACCCAACTGTCAGGTATTTCATATAACGACACAGAAGTACTCTCCGAAGAACAGTCGGGCAACGTGAGTGCTACGACTCACTTTGGCAGCGTTTTTGAAGGGAGCATGACTTTGGGATACAAGCGGATTAACGTACCGAACACGGAGTTACCTTCAACGCCAACCTCTTCGTTTGATGTCCAAACCCCAGTCTTTTCCAATCCAAGTGCTGTTACGTCAACACAACCAACACCGTACAGTGGGACAAAATACAGTGTCGCGTTTCGGTTGACACGGGACACCCGCGACTATTTTCTGAACCCAACGCGCGGACGGCGTGATAGTGTCGCGATTGAGGTATCACGGAGCGATTTTCAGTTGCGGAAAGTATGGCTCTCCTTACAACAATACTTTCCGACTTGGCGGAAACAGACGGTCGCTGTTGAACTCCATGGTGCTGCGGCATGGGGCTTTACGGCGCAGCTTGCAAGCCGATCTGACATAGTTATCCCGCCAACTGAACTTTTTTATCTCGGCGGTGCGACTACTTTGCGCGGTTACGATGAAGATTGGTTTTCAGGACCGCGGCGGGTGTATGCCACCCTCGAGTACCGTTTTCTTGTCGGACCCGACTCGCAGATTTTTGTCTTTACCGATTTAGGTGCGGTAACTTTGATTGAAACCCCATCTGTTTTTGATAGACTCCGAGTCGGTTACGGTGTCGGTGCGCGGTTAGAATCTAAGGGCGGCATTTTGCGGATCAACTATGGACTTGCTGCAGGGGATTCTCCATTACGCGGCAAAATTCATGTCAACTTAGGCGCGGCGTTTTAGTTTCAGCATTTAATTTGCCAAGTGTGAAAATTTGTTATAAAATATATACGAGAAATAATATGAATTTTCGAGGAAGAGTATTCAGCAACAGGAGATTTAAATGACCAAAAACAAGAAGTTACAGAATTGGGTCGAAGAAGCAGCTGCGCTTTGCCAACCCGATTCTATCTATTGGTGTGACGGTTCCCAGGAAGAAAACGACCGGTTGTGTGAGGAATTAGTCCAGGGCGGGACTTTCTTCCGCTTGGACCCAGAAAAGCGTCCGGGCAGCTACGTTGCTCGCTCGGATCCCGCCGATGTCGCACGCGTTGAAGACAGAACGTTTATCTGTTCAAAAACACCCCTTGAAGCGGGCCCGACGAACAATTGGCACGACCCAGATGATATGAAGAAGACTCTCAAAGGTCTCTTCAAAGGTTGTATGAAAGGCAGGACGATGTACGTTGTACCTTTCAGCATGGGGCCCCTCGGTTCACCTATCTCACACATCGGCGTTGAAATCAGCGATTCCCCTTACGTTGTTGTTAATATGCGGATTATGACCCGCATGGGGAGTGATGTGTTGGACATCTTGGGTGAAGATGGTGATTTCGTGCCGTGCTTACACTCTGTCGGTATGCCACTTGAATCCGGACAGGAAGATGTTTCATGGCCCTGCAATCCTGATAATAAATACATCGTACATTTCCCAGAAGAACGTTCGATCTGGTCTTACGGTAGTGGTTATGGTGGCAACGCGCTACTCGGTAAAAAATGTTATGCCCTCCGCATCGCATCTATCATGGCGAAAAACGACGGATGGATGGCAGAACACATGCTTATTCTGGGCTTGACAAGTCCCGAGGGCGAGAAGACCTATATTGCCGCTGCCTTTCCGAGTGCCTGTGGTAAAACGAACCTCGCAATGCTCACACCCACAATACCCGGTTGGAAAGCAGAAACTATCGGAGACGACATTGCATGGATGAAATTCGGGGAAGACGGACGGCTATATGCGATTAACCCGGAAGCAGGTTTCTTCGGAGTCGCACCCGGCACGTCAATGGACACCAACCCAAACGCGATGCACACGCTTGCATCCAATTCAATCTTCACGAACGCCGGACTCACAGAAGATGATGATGTTTGGTGGGAAGAGATGAGCGAAGATGTTCCTGAAACGGTCACAAGTTGGCTCGGCGAAGAGTGGCACCCGGGTGATGAAAAGACAGCTGCACATCCAAATTCGCGCTATACAACCCCAGCTTCGCAATGCCCGATCATTGACCCGAATTGGGAGAACCCGAATGGCGTACCCATTTCAGCGATTCTCTTCGGTGGACGACGTGCCACGACAGTACCGCTCGTGTTTGAGTCTTTCAACTGGGAACATGGGACTTTTATCGGTTCTATCGCTTCTTCTGAACGCACAGCAGCC
The DNA here is from genome assembly GCA_964593655.1 of uncultured bacterium. Lineage (GTDB taxonomy): Bacteria > Poribacteria > WGA-4E > WGA-4E > WGA-3G > WGA-3G. The sequence continues at coordinate 23,646 of CAZQIP010000349.1, forward strand.
GCTGCTGGTACAGTCGGTGAACTCCGACGCGACCCGATGGCAATGCTTCCCTTCTGCGGCTATAACATGGGGGACTACTTCACACACTGGTTGGAGATGGGTGAAAGCACGGATGCCAGCAAACTCCCGAAAATTTTCTATGTCAATTGGTTCCGTAAGGATGCCGATGGCGGATGGCTCTGGCCCGGCTTTGGTGAAAATAGTCGTGTTCTGAAGTGGATCGTGGAACGTGTTTCTGGAAAAGGCGAGGCTGTTGAAACGCCGATCGGTTATGTGCCGGCACCCGGTGGCGTCGATATCAGTGGATTGGATGTAACCGACGAGCAGATGGAAGAACTCCTGCATGTTGATACCGAAGAGTGGCTCAACGAGATTGCATTGATTCGTGAGCATTACGAACGTTTCGGTGAAACACTTCCGAAGGCACTATCTGATGAATTGGATGCTTTAGAAGCACGTTTGCGTGAAAAGTAGTAGAACTGAATTAACGAACATTATAGGGCGCGGCTTCTAGCTTCGCCCTATATTTTAATCTGAAGGCAGTTCATAAATACCTGAGTCTATACCCGTGAGCATCTGGATTTCACACCCTTTGAATGGCTCTGCTATTGGCGGCTGTAAGTTGACGTTTTTTGTGGTTGCGGGTATACTGTCTACATGCCCGATTTGTAAAGGAGACAAAATATGGATTTGCGAGACTATTTTGACTTTATAGATGACGAAAACATCCGTATTCACGGACACCGTGTTTATGTAGACAACGTGTTGAGCAATTATCTCTGCGGTGAAGGACCTGATGAACTCCAGCAGCGCTATCCACAGATGTCAATGGAGAAAATCTACGCTACTATTCTCTACTACTTGGCGAATAAAGCGGAAGTGGAGGCATACATGGCTCGTGTGGAAAAAGGCAGAGAAGAAAGATATCAGGAATGGCTGCAAACCGTAGCATCAAACCCAGAATATATTGAACGGCGCGAACGCCTTCTAAAAGCACGTGAAAAATGGATTACCGAAGGAAAAGAACCTCCTTCGGGGGCAAGGGGTCCAGATGCGGCCACGGTTTCTTCTTGATGAAGACATGGACCCCGAAGTTCGGGTACAACTCCAATGGATTTGCGAGACTATTTCGATTTTATTGATGACACCAGCATCCGCATTAAGGGGCACCGCGTTTATATTGATGAGGTATTGGAAGAGCATTTAAAGGGGAAAGCACCTGAAGATATCTTGGACTGCTTCAAAAACTTACCCTTAGAGAAAATCTATGCAACGCTCCTTTACTATGAGGTAAACAAAGCGGAAATGGACGCTTACCTACAACGGGTGAGACAATACCACGAAAAATCACGCCAAGAGTGGCAGACAACACAAGGACCAACATTAGCAATTGTTGAGGAACGAAGCCGTTTGAGAAAAGAGCGGGAACGATTGATTGCTGAAGGGAAATTAGACCCTATTTTAGATAGACCCGCATCTTAAGACCTAAATCTTTCAACGCTTCGTTTGAAAATTTGTTAAACCTAAAACTATTCTCGGGAATGCTGGATATGCATTTTACGATTATCAGTATGCTGATTGATTTACTGAACTCCAACAAACAATCCATGAAAAAATTTGCCTCATTTTTTATCCTCACTTCAGTTATTTTTTTATTGGCGGGTAGTTCTTATAGTGATGCTTTTAATTACCACTGGGAAATAGACGAAACCCCAGAAGGCAGTGAAAGCGCTACAATTGTTGAGCCTATACAAGTGACCCTGTTGGATGAACAGGTGCAAGTCCCATCGCATAGTGCCTCTTTAGCGTTACTGCGGAAGTATTCTGTGCATCTGGGGCCTGAATGGGATCCGGGATATGCCTATAGGTTGCTCCAAACATTTGAATCTATACCTCAGGAAACGAACAACCTTTACGAGAATACGCCTAGAGTCGCCCCTTCTATTTGGAGATTAAGCGACCGTCATATTCAAGATGACATTTCGGTAGAATACCGAGATGGACAACGAATTGTCACTATTGCCGAAGCAGCGTTTGTGCATGCGGAACCACTGTTAGCAGAAATCGAAGGTGTACGCGGTAGATATTTTTCCAAACGCCTCCATCACGCTGTGGTTCGATTTGTGACTGACGACGGAGTAGACAGATACGCGCTTGAACGGATACTACGGGAACGCTATGCGGTCAGCATAAATGTGCCAGATTATACCGAACTCACACGGCACACAACCGGTGAACACGCCGGACGCTTTTCTGAATTCAAAAACGAAGAACTCATCGCGCTTGTCTCTATGCTTGAAGAATTCCCATCAGGCATGCTCAAAACACCGGGACTGAAATATCTCGTCAGACGTTTAGATGGCACTCCCCATCCACTTTATCCAAGCGCGCCTGCTGTCGCATGGACAAGCGCAGGCTACATCGAATTTATGGAATCTGCGTTTAAGGGGCAAGGACCTGACTATATTCACCGCTTGATTTTGCATGAAAAAGCACATTTTTTGTGGGCGTCCCTCTTTGATGAACAACTCAAACAGGATTGGATTGAACTCGGCGGCTGGTATGAAAATCCAGACGACGTTGATGGTTGGTCAACAACCAAACAGACCGAATTTGTTTCTGCTTATGCACACGGTGTGAACCCAAATGAAGATATGGCAGAGAGTATCAGTTACTACATCGTAAACCCTGACAAGCTGCGGTCGCGATCACCTGCCAAGTATGAGTTCATTCAAAATAGGATCATGCATGGCACCCGCTACATCTCAAAAATACGAGAAGACTTGACCTTTGAAGTCTACAACCTCTATCCTGACTATGTATATCCGGGACGGATCACACGAATTGACATACAGGTTGAAGGGGCACCTGAAGAAGATAAACTGATTACGGTAGATATTGAAATTCATGGTGAGAGCCACTTGGATGCTGCACAATCAGCATACATTAGAGTATTTAGTGAAAAAGGCACTTTTTTTGATCTTGCATGGATGTACCCAGTTGATGCGAATGGAAAGCGCGTTGACTCTGGACACATCTTGCGTGGATATGCAAAACTCTCACGCTATGCAGCGAACGGTTATTGGCAACCTGACGCTATCCGAATCTGGGATGCACACGGTAATGAACGGCACGAATCCCAAACTGATTATGGATGGAAACTCTATATTGATAATCCACTTGCAGATTGCGAACCACCGGAATATGTTCCAAACTCAATGTCACTTTCATTGTCGAAAGCTGCCACATCTGATGGTAAACCTTATCAAATTGTTACTGCAAGTTGGCAAGTGATAGAAAAATCAGGTATAAAACATGTCTCTGCGGCTTTAAATGACGATTTGAGGGAGACGCATTCAATATATAGACAATTTGAATATGGTAGTTATGATAGTGAATCAGATAGAGTGGTTGTAAACTTTAAGTTACCTGAATATATGCCAAGTGGTATTTATAGCCTCAACCGTATTTCAATGTTAGATGTTGCATTGAATAGTTCAAGTGTTTATTTCACAAATGATAGTACGGACGAGTCCCCCAGAATTATCGAAGTAAAAACAGAAACTCCAGATATTGAGCCCCCGGTTTTGGATGTTAATAATATCACTATTAAAGCCGAACCCACAATCCTAGAAGCACCAAATGGTGAAACGATCGTTGACATCACCTTTCGGATTAAAGATAATATCAGCGGATATGAAATAAGCAGTATGCGTTTAAGAGATCCTCAAGGTGTTACTCACCATTTTTATCACTATCCAAAGGGATATGGAGGAATGTATTTTATCGGCGACCCCACAGTTTTTAAGGAGTACCAACAAACAATAGTTTTACCTGTAGGCAGCGCACCAGGCACTTGGGGTTTAGCTGAGATGACTGTATTTGATAAAGCAGGTAACACACTTCGAGCAGATTTCACTGAAACCGTCCGATTTGAGGTAAATGATGTCCCTATCTATGCCGATTCCGATGTCAATCAAGATGGGACAGTTAACATTCAGGATTTAGTGATGGTTGCGAACGCAATCGGACGTCCGGGTGCCGCGGATGGTGAACTCAACGCAGACATCAACGCCGATGGTGTTGTTGACATTTTGGATTTGGTGCAAGTCGCTAATGATATCGGAGAGAGATCGGCAGCTGCACCTGCGATTCACAATCTGACGACTGAAAAGATTCAGAGTTGGTTAACACAACTAAAACGAATTGACGATGGGAGTCCAGATTTTCGTCGGGCTATCAATGTATTGGAAAACCTTCTACGCGTAGTTTTGCCAGAAATGACTGTATTATTGCCAAATTACCCGAATCCATTTAACCCCGAAACATGGATACCCTACCAATTGTCAAACGCCAGCGATGTTCAAATTACCATTTATGATACGAAAGGCATCGTGGTTCGCAGTTTAGTGCTTGGATATCAGGCAGCAGGTTATTACAGGGGCAAAAGTCGTGCGGCATATTGGGACGGCCGCAACGGTTTAGGTGAAAATGTTGCAAGTGGTGTCTATTTCTACCAACTTCAAGCAGGTGAAATTTCACCTATGCGCAAAATGGTTATACTGAAGTGACCTTTAGGGGTTTACTGCCTAAGCAATCACAACCTTGTTGCCTCAAATCCAATGTTTATCTTTTGGGTTTGGGGCATTTTTTAACTGACTGAGAAAATAGAACCGTTGACTTCTCTCGCAAAATGTAGTATACTTAATACGATTCCAATATTTGATTAACAAACTTGGCGCGCGTCTTGATGTTCCATTGATGCGCTTTTGGAATAACATAATTAGGCAACCTAATTACTATGCATAGCAAGGAGAATATAATTGTCAAAAGAACCATGTTCTTCAAGTCCAGCCGATAAGGCGGACATTATCCACCCTCGTGTTCTACCGTTTATAACTGTTCACCTCGTATGTCTCGCAATTTTCTGGGTAGATGTTCAGCCTATCGACTGGATTATATGTGGCGCATTGTACGTTATTCGCATGTTCGGCATTACGGCGGGGTTTCATCGTTACTTTTCGCACCGATCTTTTAAAACAAGTCGTGTGTTCCAATTCTTTTTAGCATTTCTGGGACAGAGCTCAGCACAACGAGGTGTGCTATGGTGGGCATCGACACACCGTCATCATCATAAGCACTCTGACACAGAGCAAGATGTGCACTCACCCGTTCAACATGGATTCTGGTATTCTCATGTACTTTGGGTCTTCTCCAAACAAGTACGAACAACAGATTACAGTTTAATTAAGGATTTCCAGAAATATCCAGAACTCGTTTGGTTAGAGAAATGGGAAAGGCTACCACCAGTCCTATTGGGTGTGCTTGTATGGGCAGTTGCAGGCTGGTCAGGACTTGTCGTAGGTTTCTTTGTGAGTACAGTGCTTCTCTTTCACGGTACATTTACGATTAATTCGCTTTCACACGTGTTCGGCAAACAGTCGTATGTCACCGGTGATAGTTCTCGCAACAACCTGTTTCTGGCTATTATTACGTTAGGCGAAGGATGGCATAACAATCACCATCACTTTCCAAGTGCTACGCCACAAGGCTTTCGTTGGTGGCAAATTGATGTCACATATTATATCTTGAAAGTTTTATCGATTTTTAGAATCGTTTGGGACCTTCGCTTACCGCCAGCACATGTGGTTAAGGGGAAACCTAAACTATCCTTCACTGTCGTTGAAAAAGCTGCACAACAACTGGCTACAAGTTTTTCGATTGAACAAATAGGCAGCTCACTTCTGAACGCATGGTCACAGACACCAAAGTTAGAAGAACTTCGCAAACGTGCGCGCGTCGGTCAAGCAGAAGTCGAAAAATTTCTCAGCGAATTAAAAATTCCTGAGTTACCAGCACGGGTAGATCTGATACACAAGGCACAAGAAATGTTCAAGCCTATACCTTCGTTAAATCCGATTGTTGAACGAGCGCATCAAATTATTGTTCAATCCGTTTCGGTCTGGTTAGTTCAGGAAGCCTGTGTGAATTCATAATTCAGAAGGGTTGTGGAGAAAAGTTTACCGAACTAAAACGACACTGCCCCAAATCCAATGCTTACACTTTGGATTTGGGGCATTTTGCTATTAACGTTTGACGCTTTTGGTAAAATATGATATTCTTAAGATATTCTTAATTTCAATAGAAGTTTACCTTAAACATTTTATTTTTCAGAACCCATAACTATTGACCGGATTTGCCCCATTTTGTGCTATTGGATACAATATCTGCCCTATTTTGTGCAGTGGTTTCTGGGCATTCTACAAAGAATAGAACGGGACGGTATTGTCTAAGCTGGCACGGAATTTGCTACAAAATCAGACGAAAGGAGTCTTCTATGGAAACCGAACAAAAATATCGCGTTGCACCACCCGGATTTACACCGGAACAGTGGAAAACCTTTAACGAAGACGGTATTATCTTCATTGAAAATGCTATCTCCGATGAAGACAACCAGACCTACATCGACGCAATAGACCGCGTCGCTGCGGCCAATCCGAAATATAAGCCAGGCGGCTATCTCGGCATGCAGAACATCGTTGAACGCGATCCTGTGTTCACTAACTTGATTGATAATGAGCGGCATGTCGGTTATGCCTACGACCTGTTCGGGGAACTCCTCAAACTCCACATAAGCCAGTTTTTCCTCAGACCTCCAGGTGGCAAACAATATAACCAATGGCACCCGGACGGTGCGCGGGCACTCCCTTATGGTGTCTTTTCACCCAAACTGCCGTTGCAAATCAAAATAGGATATTGGTTGACCGATCTGCCGCATGAGAAGATGGGGAATCTCGTCGTGTTACCGGGCAGTCACCGTCAGCAGTATATGGACGGCTACGACACGCACAAAAGTATTCCGGGAGAAATGGTCGTCTGCCCGCGTAAAGGCACAATGACGGTGATGCATTCGAGCATCTGGCATCGCGTTGAACCGAATGAGAGCGACGTGGTGCGTTACAATATTTTTGTCGCTTATTGCCCATCATGGCTCACGCCTGCTGACCGTTTTCACTCCTCACCTGAATGGTTAGAGACGCTCAACCGCGAACAGCGAATCATCATGCGGAGTTATAAGAACGCGTATCATAACGCCAAACCGCCCGTATCAGATTTTCCACTTTTCCTTGAACGCGACACAGGTATTGAGGCAGATGAAGGGGCGTATCTGGAACACGTCCAATTACATCGCCGCAAACGACAGACAATGCACGAAAGGCTTGCCGCATTGTAAAACAGGATATTTATAGCAGCGAGCCTGCACAGACGCACCAAGAACCGATTTTGGACAACGGACAAAATCGAGCAGAAACCCAATTGTTAAAAATATGAAGACATTATTCCTTAAAGACATGCGTTATCGCCAAACGAGAGTTGTGCTAACGGCACTCAGTATCACCGTGCTGATTTCGCTTATCTTGTTATTAGGTGGTATCATGAACGGGATGCGCATCCAAGCGCGACAATACGTCGAATCCACTGGCGCGGACATCTGGATATCTGCTGAAGGCTCTGGCGGCGCATTTATTGGATTCTCTATGGTTGTTGAAGAATATATGGCATTTCTGAATTCAGCACGCGGTTTAACCCCTGACTCCGCCTCTCCTTTGGTTTTTGCGCAAGCGCGTCCAACCGTCCGTGGAAAATCTACTAAGGCAATTGTCGTCGGATATAAGTTGGGAAAACTCGGTGGACCTAAGCGCGTTATTGCAGGTGAAGGGAAAATGTTTACACCAAGCAATTTTGAAGACTATAGACCCGAGGATCCGGTCCCGTACGAGGTGGTCGTTGATGAGAAAATGGGATTAGAAATTGGGGAACAAATTACCTTGGGAAATGAGAAAGTCAAGGTCGTTGGAAAGGCCGAAAGCCGAATGTTTGTCTTGGATACGCCGCTCCTGTTCATGGATGTCCGCATTGCCCAGAAACTTCTGCTTGGCAACACGCCACACGTCAACATGATGATTGCTAAAACGGACGCAAATGAGCAACCTGGACAGGTCTCTGCCAGTTTAGACGCATTAGAAACCATTGAAGCACGCACCTTAAAACAGACGCTCAGGGACATCATTGCGTATTACGTTGACGAACCGATGAAAGCAGTGCAATTCCTACGAGTAATGTTGTGGTTAGTGGCAGGAACTCTCATTGGAATGATTACTTATGTGACGATGCTTGAAAAGACACAGGAAATCGGGGTGTTGAAAGCAATCGGTGGTTCCAACAACTATGTGATGGGACTTATACTAAAACAGGTGGTCCTAATCTCTGCTGTCGGTGTAGGCCTTGGACTCATCCTTTCTTATGTATTTGCGGCGGCGGCACCGATCTTCGTTGCGATTCATTTTGTTGAATCAATTATCGTCGCCGGAATTAGTTTTTTTGTTTGTTGTTGGAGCGGTTATCTGGCGGCACGGAGGGCAATTGCAGTGGATCCGATGATCGCTTTCCGAGGAGAGATATAGGTCAATAACCCCAAGCTAAAGCACGGGGCTTGTGCGAAGCGTATGCCAAACGTTCACTCCACAAGTTAAACTATTTTCTACAGTAATATATCGCAGTATCTCGGCGTGGCAGCCGAAACAATGTTTCGGATACTCCCCT
>CAZQIP010000350.1:0-17064 GCA_964593655.1 uncultured bacterium
GTTAAAATATGTCTTCACAACCGAATGTTCTTTTTATCATTGCTGATGACCACCGGTGGGATGCCATTGGCGGTATGGGCGACCCAACCGTTAAAACACCCACGATGGATTCACTCATGGCACGCGGAACGACTTTCCGCCAAACACATATTATGGGTTCACTTTCCGGAGCAGTTTGTGTTCCGAGTCGCGCCGCTGTTCTCACAAGTGCAAGTCTATTCCGAAGCGGTGCAAACCAGATTAACCGAGATTATGCTGTCTGGCCTCAGGTGATGCGTCAAGCAGGTTATCACACATTTTTTTCTGGTAAATGGCACAACGACCGACAAACGTTTGCAGATAGTTTTGACGATGGTGGGTCAATTTTCTTCGGTGGCATGGGCGATCAATATAAAGTGCCAATTTTCGATTTTGATCCAACAGGAAAATATCCGAAAGATGCAAGGTATATTGGTGATAAGTTTTCTACGGAACTGTTTACAGACTCTGCTGTGCAATTTATAGAAAACTACGACCAAACGGATCCATTTTTCCTCTATCTCTCCTTTACTTCGCCACACGACCCGAGAACACCTCCCGGGGAATACGCGACGATGTATAAACCTGAAGATGTACCTGTTCCAGAAAACTTCTATCCGGAACACCCATTTGACAACGGCGAAATGCGTATCCGAGACGAAGTGCTGGCAGAATTCCCACGCACCCCTGAAATCGTTCAACAACATATCGCCGACTACTACGGTATGATTAGCAGCCAAGATGCCGAAATGGGACGCTTGCTAAACACATTGGAAGCCAATGGACATCTCGACAACACCATCGTCATCTATACTGCTGACCACGGACTCGCTGTCGGACAGCACGGATTGCTCGGCAAACAGAATCTTTATGACCATAGCATCCGTGTACCTTCCATATTTGCCGGACCAGGGATCCCCGAAGGCACAACAGTTGATGCACTCACTTACCTCTACGATGTCTTTCCTACCGTCTGTGACTTAACCAGTGTCGAGTGCCCGGATACGACTGAAGGGTGTAGTTTAGTACCCCTGATGGAGGGTTGTGTGGATCAGGTTCGTGCTACAGTCTTCGCTGCATACAAAGATATTCACCGTACTATCAGCGATGGACGCTGGAAACTCATCCGTTACTACGTCTCCGAAGAGACCGGTAAAGGCACGGATTACATCCAACTCTTCGATCTGGAGCAGGATCCGTGGGAGACGACAAACCTCGCTGATCTGCCTGAACATGCCGATCGCATCCGCTCACTTGCGGCAGATATGAAAATATGGCAAACCGAGACGGACGACTTCATGAAAGACACGCCGGTATTGCTGGTGTAAAATCGACTGTTGATAGGAAGGCTGGAAGATTGCAAGGTTGGAAGAGAAGCCTGGAATATTGGAAGGTTGGAAGATTGGGGGTACCCATCCTTCCGTTCATTCTCCGTTCTTCTATCCTTCCCTTCTTCCATCCTTCCGCCCTTCCCGTTTTTCTTTTAACTTAGTCGTAACCCGCCTAAAGGGTTCACGCTGGCCAATTCTAATCAATCGTGCAGCCTGCTCCGCGGTGTCAGCAATCAACCGCGACGCATCTGCAACCGCATCCTCTAATTCCATCGGCTCTTGTGCAATACCCAACATTGCATCAATACCAGCCTCGTAGACGGCATCGGCACCTTCAGCGATACCCCCCGCAATCGCAATCACAGGGATATTGTGCGTCTTCGCGACTTTCGCAACACCGACAGGCGTTTTCCCGAACACGGTCTGAAAATCCAGTTGACCCTCGCCCGTAAAAACGATAGCAGCACCTTTCACACGTTCTCTGAGGTTAACAGCATCAACCATAATATCAACACCGAGTCGCAATTCCGCATTGAGGAACGCCATCAATCCGGCACCGAGTCCACCGGCAGCCCCTGCGCCCGGTATGTCGTTAAAAGATTTACCGAGTGTCCGCCTCAAAACTCCGTCAAAATGTGCGAGATGCGCGTCCAACGTTTCAATCATCTCAGGCGTGGCACCCTTCTGCGGTCCATAGACGTGTGACGCGCCATCTGGACCCGTCAATGGGTTGTTAACATCACAAGCGACAACGGTTTCGGTTTCAGCAATCGCCGGATGTAAACCCGATACATCTATTGATGCCAATTCTCCGAGCCCTCCACCGCCGCGCGGTATCTGTTCGCCGTTTGCATCCAGTAACCGAACACCGAGTGCCTCCGCCATACCGGCTCCGCCATCGTTCGTCGCACTGCCGCCGATACCGATGATTAAGCGTCTACACCCTGCTTCCAAAGCTGTATGGATGAGCTGCCCGGTGCCGTAGGTGGTGGTGCGGAGTGGATTACGTTTATCTTCAGGAACAAGCGTGAGACCGGAGGCTGCTGCCATCTCAATAACAGCCGTTTCCGAATCTGCGAGGATGCCGAATTGCGCGTCAACTTCATTTCCTAACGGTGCAAGCACGCGTTGTGTTCGGAGGTTCCCCCCGGTGGCATCAACGAGCGATTGCACAGTCCCTTCGCCGCCGTCTGCCATCGGGATTTTATCAATAACGGCATCAGGAAACACGCGACGCAGCCCCTGCTCAATCGCACACGCAGCTTCAAGCGCACTCACGCTCCCTTTAAATGAATCGGGCGCGACTACAATCTTCATAGGGAACAGTTTATCACAAGGAGCGTAATATGTCAATTTCAGACAGTATATTTCCGGAATTGACTATAATAACAAGACTTACGCAAATCCCTTGTAGGTCTTAATCCACAAATTCCAGATTTTTTTCAAATTATGCGAATTTTCAGCCCAAAGTTTCGTCTTTAATAATAGAGGGTATGAACCGTATCGGACCGCGTAATGTTACAAGATTCGGTCACGACCCAACTGTTCTTTAGGAGGGCACCTCATGGAAAGAGAGAGCGATGTTCAGCTCGTTCAGAAAATATTATCGGGTGATGAAGCGGCGTTTGGTGTCTTGGTCGAAAAGCACCAGAAAAGCGTCCACGCCCTTGCGTGGCGGAAGGTCGGCGATTTTCACGATGCCGAGGAGATTACACAGGACACGTTCCTTCAGGTGTACAAAAAATTACCGACGCTTAAAGACCCCTATAAATTTGCTGGGTGGCTGTATGTCATCGCGAACCGGCTCTGTATTGATTGGATACGGAAGAAAAATCTTGCGATACAATCGCTGGAGGACACACCTGTGGAAGAAATCGAGAAATCCTCTTATACCCATCACGTATCGGAGCAATCGGAGATAGCGATCTCCGAACATCGCCGTGAGATCGTCAAAAAACTTCTCGCAAAACTACCAGAGAGTGAACGGACAGTCATGACGCTCCATTATCTCGGCGAAATGACGGTCAAAGAAATTAGCAAGTTCTTAGGGGTCTCAGTCAGCGCAATTCATAACCGACTGTATCGGGCACGAAAACGGTTACAAGCGCAAGAAGAATCCCTCGTTCAAGAAGTTCTCAGCAGCGTGCAGATACCGGCAAGTGTCAAACAAAACATCATGCGGCGGGCCGCCGACATAAAACTTACACCGTCCTCGGCTCCAAAACCGTTGCTCCCATGGGCCGCTGTCGGCACCGCCGTAGTTTTGGTTGCCTTATTGCTCGGTGTCAGCAATCAACACCTCATCCGTTTTCAGAGACCCTATAGTTTCGAGACAGCATCTGAACCTACTATTGAGATTGTTGATACCGATATTATTCTTGATATTGTGTCAAAACCTGCTGTGCGGAATCAGTCGGGACGTGCGACGCTTACTCCTAAAACCAACGGTGCCAGCACACAAGTTTCTCACACAGCGTCAACGCCCAACACATTTACAGATTCAGGAAGACAGTTGTCGGTCATGGAAAAAGTCGAAACGCGTAGCCTGCCTTCCATTACGGCACCTTGGGCAGCATGGTTCGCCAATAAGCATCATCTGTCCTATGCAGAAATGACAGCATCTCACGATCTGTTTTGGAGTCCTGAGTTTGGATTACGTTTTCAAAGAACAGAAGAAGGTGTTTCACTTGTCGGGGATTGGAGAGAAGCACGCAGACAACAGGAAGCGTTGCTTGATTTAAATCCGAATATGATTCTCTTACTTGAGGTGGATATGAGAGGGACGGATCCGGAGTCACCCTTTTTGAAAGCACTTTATAGCAGTGATGATTTTCCGTGGGTCAAAGACGACTCGGGTAAAATAGTTCTTGGAGCCCCCGCGGAGCAGTATAAAAATCTACTTATAGATTTTACACACCCGATCGCCCAAGATATTATTGTTGAGCAAGTTATTGCTATTGCTGAGAGTGGGTTATGGGATGGTATCCTTTTCAATCACTGGGATGAAAAAGGCGTTGTACTCAAAGGGAATCGTTTTAATGCGGCAGAACAGAACGCTCGAGAATCCATCCTCCGACGCATTCGTAATGCTGTCAAAGACGATTTTCTGATAATTGTTGGCGGCAGTGGCAAGTTGCGTTTTGGGGGACCTTATATCAACGGTATTATCCTGTACAGCGACCCTCAAGATTTTAGTAATGATCAACGGACGGGACTTATGGAGCTCGAAAGTAACCTGCTCTGGGCAGAAAAAAATCTACGTGAACCGAGAATCAATTATTTGCAAGCCGAAGGGATTGGAAGCGAATTGCCACTGAGTCCAACGAACCAGCAAGCAATGCGTTGTTTGACAACTCTTTTTCTAACACATTCCGATGGATATTTTCTTTATACGATGGGTGTCGACTGGGAAGAACCGCACCAGCACGATGATCTCTATCGGAATTATCCTCATAAAGGTGCGGATTGGGATTATTGGAAGCAGCATACACATTCACACGATACTTTTCCACACGAGCATGGAAATACACATTATTGGTATGGCTTTTGGGATGCAGATCTCGGTCAGCCAGTAGATGGAAAAGGACAGTTCTACCGTGGTCGTAACGGGTTATTCATCCGAGAGTTTACAAACGGATGGGTCGTCTATAACCGCAGTAGGAAAACACAGAAAATCCAACTACCAGCATCTGCGACCGGTGTCGTCAGTGGTATCACTGGTATATCACACACCGTCCCAGGTTTAGACGGTGAGATTTATTTGAAGTCCGTTTCATCACCAACCGATGTCAACGGCAATGGTGTTGGTAATAAATTATAGTGAAACCTAAAAATATCAGGGTACTTCTTGGTATGACGGGCAATGAATTGCCCTACTACGAACGGATATTTGTTAAGGGATAAGTGTCTACATAATTCTAAGTTTTACTGTAAAAAGGAGTAACAATGAATAAAATAAAGTCTATTTTACTTTTTTCGATTATTGGAGCGATCTTACTTTTTTCAGCTTTGACTTCAGTGATTGTAGGCGTTGCGAACGCTGCAGATTTAGCACAACAGGCTGATATTGTCCTTGAAAAAAACTGCCAGCAATGTCACGGGGAGTCAGGTTCATTCAAAGAATCGCTACTTATTGAGTATAATTCACTCATTCAAAGTGGCAGTGTGAGACCCGGTCAACCGGATGCATCCGAATTGTACAAAAGACTCCTTGGCCCCACCGAGAACGGTGCCCAAATGCCACTCAATCTACCGCCATTGACAGATGAGGCGATTGAAATCATTCGGGTATGGATTGAAAACGGTGCCCCTGATTGGAATGTTGTAGATATCAACAGAAATTTTATCACACCTAAAAGGATACTTGAAACGATCCAGCACCATATAGAGACGTTACCGATACCGAATCGTGCTTTTGCGCGTTATTTCTCAACAACCCACCTCTATGATGCGGGGCTGCCAATTGAAGAGTTACAATCATACTCTCTTGCACTCTCTAAATTGGTCAATAGCCTGTCTTGGGAAGCAGATATTGTGAATCCGGAACCGATCAATGCAGAACAGACACTTTTCTATATTGACCTACGCAATTACAAATGGGACATCAATGACTCGTGGACAGAAATAGAAAACCATTACCCTTACAATATAAAGTATGAGGGCGCAGATCAAACAGATTTGCGAGATTTATTCCTCAATTTACAATCTGAAATGGATTGCGAAGTTCCGTATGTTCATGTGGACTGGTTCATTGGGAAAGCGTCCGAACCACTACTTTACAATGAAATTCTCGCACTGCCAGACACAGACACGGATCTGGAAACGCTGTTGGACGTGAATGTGATAGACAATATAAAAAACCATCCGGGTGTGCGTGTGTGGCGCGCAGGTTTCACAAATTCAGGTGTTTCCGAAAACAACCGTGTCGTAGAACGCCACAAATCTCGGTATGGTGCCTACTGGAAAAGTTACGACTTTGCGGGAAATGTCGGTAGACAAAACATATTCGAGCATCCACTCTCTTTCAATCATGATGGCGGCGAAGTTGTCTTTAACCTGCCAAACGGTTTACAAGCATACCATCTATTTGATGCAGCAGGCGGACGTCTTGATAAAGCGCCAACAGAGATTGTTTCTAACCCAGCCGCAAGTGATCCCGCTGTCTATAATGGCATCTCCTGTATCGGCTGTCATACAGACGGGATGAAACCTTTTACAGATGAAGTCCGAGCAGACATCGAAGCCGAACAAGATCCCATTTTCGACAAAGAATATGCACTACGGCTCTATGTAGAGCAAGCTGTCATGGATGATTTGGTGGAAGACGATACTGACAAGTTTATAACTGCTTTGACGAAAACAGGAAACTCGGCAGGAGATAATGATGAACCAATTTCACTATTCCATGGAAGATACAATAGTTATTTAGACACTGCACAGGCTGCCGCAGCGGTAGGACTGCCAGAAAGGATATTTCTGTCAAAAATACAAGAAAACGGCAACCTACAAAGTTTAGGATTGCAAGTTTTGGTAGCGGGCGGTGTCGTCAAGCGCGATACATGGACATCAATTTTCGATGCTGTTGTGCACGCACTCAATCCACCCGTTGTTGAGACTATACCTGACATAGATCCATCGGAAACTGGAGACATCATAGGCAATCCTGATGATGCAGTCCACATCCCGGATCCGAACCTCCGTACAGCACTCGCGAGAATGCTGGGTCAACGTGTTGATGCACCTATTACCGTTAGCCAAATGGAACAATTCAATAATTTCGGTTATGAGGGATATATCAAAAACGGCGTATATGTTCACGGAGTAACATTATCTGATAAAGGCATTACAGATTTAACAGGATTGGAATATGCTATAAACATTAAAGAACTGTTCGTGCAACAATTCTTGGAAGGACTTAATGGAATCTCAGATCTAACACCTATATCCGGTCTTACGCAATTAGAGAGCTTAGACTTTGGTGGTGTTTTTACTAATGTTTCGGATTTATCACCGATCGCAAATTTAACAAACCTAACACATTTGGGACTTGGGGGGGCTAAGATTTCGGATTTATCACCCATCGCAAATTTAACAAACATAAAACATTTGCATTTGGGAGGCAATCCTATCACTGATCTCTCACCTATTGCCAATTTTACACAATTAGAAACTATTAGTTTTGACGATAATGTTCCGTTGACGGATATTTCAGTGTTAGAAGATATGGAAAATTTGAGAGCCGTTCACATGTGGGGACCACGATTCAGAGATATGTCTTCGTTGGTAAATCTTCCCAATATTGAAATCTTAGACCTATGTGGTAACGAAATATCAGAAATTCCATCTTTGAAGAACGCGCCGAAATTGAAAGAGTTATACGTGTTTGGTAATAATGTGTCGGATGTGTCTATTTTAGAGGATTTAACAAACTTGGAACGTCTGAATTTGAGGGACAACAATATCACAAACATATCTCCGTTAGCGGGGTTAACGAATTTGAAATGGTTAGACCTAACAGGCAACCCGATCCGCGATTGGACACCCCTCTATGAACTCAGTAAAAACACGAAAATAGAGCCGAATGGATTCACTTTTTCCGCAGATTCTACACTTGTAGCACTTGATAGCACATTTAATTTTAACATAGATGCCCTGTTTGTTCGGAACTTGGTAGGATGGCAGTGTGGAATTTCTTTTGATCCGAATCTGCTTGAGGCTATTGAAGTAATTGAAGGCGACTTTTTGTCATCAGATGCTACCCAAACTTTCTTTACAGAAGGTAGCATTGATAACGAAAATGGTTTGATAACAGGCTTCAATGTGTTGCGATTAGATGGAACAGGGTTGAATGGAAGTGGTACCTTGTTGTCTATCAAATTCAAAGCAAAAAAGGTTGGTAAAGTAACTTTCACGCCCGGCGATTGCACGCTTGGCGATAGTGACGGTATAGAACTGCCATCGGTCGTTCCAAACCTTGAAATTGAAATTGTAGAAGAATTACCAACGCCTGAAGAAGATATTTTTACGGGTCCCAAAGAGGATGTAAATATGGATGGAAAAATTAATATCCTTGATCTAATCGTTGTTACCAAATACTTTGGCGAACCCATAGCAGAGAATAACCGACGGGCAGATGTCAATGGTGATAGGGTTATTAATATCCTTGATCTGGTTGCGGTAGCAAATAATTTTGCTAACAAGTGAAAATCATATACGGCATGCCGGATAGGTTTAGTAAATACGACATCAACACAACTGTCTCGAAAGCAAATCAAGGCGGTGGTATCAGTTTGAAAGCACAACCTACGGTGCGTCTCCACAGAAGCAAAAAATCAAGACTATCGTGAAGCCGCAGATGCTGTCTTGACGCAAATGTGGAATAAAACGGATGACAAGGCACAATTTTTATCGGAACTGACAAAGTTTAAACAACACCCTCATTTTTGTTAGGCGAGGTCATCGTGCCTCGCCTTTTCTCCTTTTTGCAGGCAGAAAACCCGCCTATTGCTTTATCCATTTTCAAATTAAGGGTAAATCCAGTTCGTAGTAGGGCAATTCATTGCCCGTTGTTGACCTTGGGACGTGCGGTGAATCGCACGACTACGAACCGACCCTAAAATTCAAACGGGATGAAGCACTATATTCCTAATAAATTTACATTTTTTGCTTTTTATGCAGTTTTTCTGCGTGTAAATTCGTCTTTAATAATAGAGGGTATAACTGTATCGCATTTCTTAATTTTACAAGCTTCAAGATTGGATTCAGTTTTTTAGCAAATATGGACACGCCCCAATTTGTTCGTTAGGAGGGGAATCTTGGAAAGAGCAGACGATGTGCAACTGATTCATAGAATTTTATCGGGCGACGATGCGGCGTTTGACATCTTGGTTGAAAAGTATGAAAAAGGCGTTCACGCCCTCGCGTGGCGGAAGGTTGGTAATTTTCACGATGCCGAAGAGATTACGCAAGATGCCTTCCTCCAAGCATACAAAAATCTTTCGACCCTGAAAAATCCTCATCAATTTGCTGGGTGGTTGTATGTCATTGCGAATCGACTTTGCATTGATTGGCTACGAAAGCAAAAACCTGCGATGCAATCGCTGGAGAACACACCTATGGAAGACATCGAAGAAATCTCTTATAGGGAGCACGTATCGCAACAACGGCAGACAAAGAATGCTGAACATCACCATGAAATCGTGAAAAAACTTCTGGCAAAACTCCCGGAGAGTGAGCGCACCGTGGTGACGCTCTACTATCTCGGCGAAATGACAATGAAGGAGATTAGCAAGTTCTTAGGGGTCTCTGTCAAGACAATCAGTAGTCGTCTGCATCGGGCGCGAAAACGTTTAAAACAGCAAGAAGATCTCTTTGTCCAAGAGTTTCTCGGCGGTGTGCAGTTATCAGCGAATGTAAGACCGAACATTATGCGGCGAATCGCTGACATTAACCCGACACCGACCGGAGCTGGAAAACCGTTGTTGCCGTGGATCGCTTTCGCTGCGACTGGGATTTTGGTTATATTAATGCTCAGTATAAGCAACCGATACCTCGCCCGTTTTCAGAGACCTTATAGTTTCGAGGCAGCATCTGAACCGACGATCGAAATTATTGAGGCACCCATCGTGCTTGATACCACCATAAAACCGGCTGTACGAAATCAGATCGGGCGTACTGTCGCCAGTGAAACTCGCGGTGCTGGCTTACAAGCTGCTGAGCAGGATTCAACGCCGAGTGCCGCGGAGGATTCACTCAGTGTTTCGGAGGCACACTGGATGCCGGATCCTGCACTGCGCCAGGCGGTTCGAGAAAAACTTGATATTCCGTCAGATGTCCCTTTGACCCAAGCATATCTTCAACAACGCTTGACAAGCCTCGATGTACGAGGCAAAGGGATTGCTGATCTTACAGGTGTAGAGCATGCGACCGATTTGCAGGCACTTGTGCTGATAGAGAACAAGATTCACGATATATCTCCTTTGTCCGGTCTAACGAAACTCGGTTTCCTTGATCTGGGAGGCAACCAGATTTCAGATCTCCGCCCGCTCGCAGCACTCACGCGTTTAGAGACTTTACACATTTGGCGGAACGAAATAGAAGATATTTCACCCCTCACTGGGTTAGTCAACCTGAAAAAGTTGTTGATAGAGAATAATGATATTAGCGATTTTTCACCCATCGATGGGCTGATTCACTTAGAGCTTGTAAACATTAAAGGCAATTTTCGGGTCGGCGATTATATACCGAGAATTGCAGTAGCACCTCGTATCAAAGATAGGGATTACCCCTCAATCTTTGCAGCGTGGGCGGGGAACAAGATTCTCAACTTACCAAACTTATCTGGTGATGAAGCAGTCATACATCACGATCTGTTTTGGGGTGGACCGGGGTTTCACCTGCAATGGCATCGGACACCTGAAGGACTTCGCCTCTTTGGTAGAATAGACGATGCGCACTGGAAAAGAGAGTATCTGCTTTCACAAAATCCTAACTTTATAAGACTTGTGAGTCTTGGCTACACCGATGCCGAACTTGCGGATTATCCTGAAGATTGGCCGTATTGGATAAGAGATGAAAGCGGCAATCGCGTTCGAGTTTACGCCGGTGCTTCAGACTTCCTGATAGACTTCACACACCCTGTCGTACAGGATATTCTCGTTCAGAAAGCCGTTGCTGTAGCAAAATGTGGTCTCTACGACGGTATCTTCTTGGGTCGGTGGGAAGAAGGGCAGGCGACGCTTAATAATGACAAAGGTATTTATTATCGAAGTGTTGAAGCCGAAGGGTCGGCAAGGGTCTCTATGGTGCGCCGTATTCGTGAGGTAATTGGTGACGATTTTCTGATTATTGTCAAAACGAACCAGCGTCCAGCACCCCTTTCTGCGCCCTACGTTAATGGGATGTTCATGGAAGCGATTCCGGAGGAACAGGACACAGGTTACACGCATGCTGGACTCCGTGAAATTGAAAGCACGTTGTTATGGTCGGAGCAGAATTTTCGTGACCCGCAAATAAATGCGCTTGAAGGGCGCGGCATATCGCTTGAGCCAGCGGATTCCCCGCGTAACCAGCAAAGGATGCGTCTCATTACAACCCTGAGCCTCACACATTCCGATGGCTACGTCTGCTACAATATAGGGGTAATGGGCAGCATCCATGAACACGCATACGAGATCTGGCCAGGACATGAGAGGGAGCATATAGAAGGTAAATCGCATCTTCACAACCACCAACACTATTGGTATCCATTCTATGATGCCCCGTTGGGGCGCCCTATCGGCAAGAAGGCACAAATTTATCATAATAGTAGTAAGGGACATGCGGTTGAGGGCTTATTTATGCGTGAGTTCACCAATGGTTGGGCGGTCTACAATCGCAGCGGAAAGGAACAGGAGATACAACTACCTATGCAAGCGACTGGTGTCGCAAGCGGGACTATTGGTGTTAATCACACCCTCTCTGATTTAGACGGTGAGATTTATCTGAAATAGGAAACGGGTTCATCTGTTACTGATTACAACTTGTCAATCAAAGCCTTGATAAAAGGAGAAAAATACATGGAAAATAAGAAAAGATTTATTATATTCGTTTGCTTGCTGACCTCCATTTTGGTCAACGCTCACAGTGTTGATGCGCAACAAAACCTCGCCCAACAGGCGTATGCGATTCTTGAGCAAAGTTGTCTCAATTGCCACGGAGCGCATGGCGCGTTTACTGAGGAAATCATTATTGAGTATACGTCTCTCATTGAAACCGGAGCAGTTGTTTCGGGCGAACCGGATGCCTCCGAGTTGTATAAACGGCTGATTGAAGAACGTGTTGAAAGACGGATGCCTCTCGGACAACCGCCACTGACACCTGCTGCGATTGATACCATTCGCCAATGGATTCTCGCGGGAGCACCGAACTGGGAGGATACCTCCCAAACAGCGGGTGCCTTTATTACACCGACGAAAATACTTGAAACTATTGAGAGCCATGTCGACTCGCTCGCACCGTTTGACCGCACTTTCGCTCGCTACTTTACGATGACGCATCTGTATAACGCTGGCGAGACGACGGAGGCACTGCATGCCTATCAACGCGCACTCTCAAAATTGGTGAACAGTCTCTCTTGGGGACGCGAGGTTATCAAACCGGAGCCTATTGATCCAGAAGCAACAATTTTCTATATTGACCTCCGAGATTATGAATGGGAGATAGGTGCCAATCGATGGACCCAGATTGAGCAGGTGTATCCGTATGGTATTGAGTTCAATGCACCAACACAAACGGATTTGCGTAAAAAACTGATGAATTTGCGCGAAGCCATGAATTGCAAGGTCCCATTTGTTCACGTGGATTGGTTTCTTGCCAATGCTTCGCTGCCACCGCTCTACCATGACATTCTGGATCTCCCGGAGACCGATCAAGAGTTAGAGGCACGGCTTGAGGTGAATGTTGTAGAAAATATCCGAAATGCGGCGGGTAAGCGCGTTTGGCGTGCAGGTTTCAGCGATTCGGGTGTCTCCAATCACAACCGAGTCGTGGAGCGGCATACCTCTCGGTATGGCGCGTATTGGAAAAGTTACGACTTTGCCGGGAGTGTGGGGAAACAGCATATCTTTACACATCCACTTTCTTTTCAACACGATGGCGGTGAGGTAATTTTCAACCTGCCGAACGGCTTACAGGCATACTATCTTGCAGATGCTGGCGGTAGACGGCTTGATGCGGCACCTATAGACATTGTTCGCAACCTTGCTGCGAGCGACCCAACCGTCCGCAATGGGCTCTCCTGCATCGGTTGCCATACCGAAGGGATGAAAACGTTTGAAGATCAGGTGCGTAGTGTTGTTGAACAGAATCTAAATCCACCTTTTAACAAAGACCGAGCGTTGCGGTTATATGTGGAGCAACCGACGATGGATGCACTCGTGGACGAGGACACCGATCGTTACCGGCAGGCACTTGAAGCCGCTGGCGGTGTATTCGGTGGGATTGAACCTGTTCAGCGGTTTCACGAGGCGTTTCAAGGTCCAGTGGATGCAGCGCACGCTGCAGCGGCGGTAGGCTTAGAAACTGAGACGTTTCTCCAAGAAGTCCGTGAGAATGTAGGTTTACAGAATTTAGGCTTATTGGTGTTAGAGAACGACACGATGAAACGCGATACGTGGACAGAGCAGTTTAGTGAAGTCGTTTTTGCGCTGGATTTCCCAGCGAGAAGTGCTGTAACGCCAGTTGATCCTCAGACGGAACGCATCCCTGGGGCATCTGTCTACATGCCCGATCCGAACTTACGTGCGGCGATCGCGGAAGCTTTAGGAAAAACATCAAACGCTCCAATTACGGTGAAGGATATGACGACTTTGCATCGGATTTTTCCTGAAGAAAAGGGCATCAGCGATTTGACAGGACTTGAGTTTGCGACAAATTTGGAATGGTTAAAAATTCAGGGGAACCAAATATCTGACATATCCCCTCTAAAGGGATTAACAAAACTGGATCTCTTAGATATCAGTGGCAATGAAATAATTGACTTATCACCTCTGGCCGGGTTAAAAAATCTTAGACATGTAAAGGTTAGCCATAACAACATATCAGATCTCTCATCTCTGGCGGGTTTATCGAACCTGAAAAGGTTTGATTCTTGGGGCAACCCTTTGTCCGACCTATCCTCACTCGTTGGGCTTGAAATCATAGATATTTGTGGTGGGGAGCCAGACATATCAACATTGGAAGGCGCGAAAAATTTGAGAGAACTGTATCTTCTTGGGTGCGGGGTGTCGGATGTCTCACCTGTGGCGAAATTAGCGGGGTTAACACGCTTAGGTCTTGCAGGCAACCGTATATCGGATATATCGCCCTTAGCAAAGCTAACCGACCTGAAATGGTTGGAGCTCGCAGACAACAAGATATCGGACGTATCGCCTTTGGCACAATTGGAAAACTTGACATGGCTGCACGTTGGTGGAAATATGGTATCTGATTTTTCGCCTTTAGATGGATTACGCGAGAATATAAAGCTCATCTGGTCCAACAACCCTGCTTTTCCGCAGGGGGGACCTAAAATAGAAGGTCCCTGGTTATGGGTGCTGCTGCCGGAGACGGTGATGAAAAGTCGATTTGAGGACAAGGTAGATCTTCTTGCGGAGGTGAGTGGCGGCGCGGTGACAGAAGTAAAGGTTTCAACCCATGGCGCGACCGAAGGGAACCCTGTTGGAGATAATGTTTGGTATTCCGACAAAATATCGTCTACGGGGCGGAATAACATTGCGGAGGTGTTAACAGAGGAGGTGTTAGCAGGCCCCTTTGTGCCCGGCGTTATTTATGGATGTGTTGTTCTGTATACACCGCGGCAACAAGAAGTAACGCTGTTTGTTGGTAATGACGGTGGCGGTAAAGTGTGGCTCAATGGCACCTTGGTTCATGAGGAAATTAAAGGCACACGCGGTGCGGATTACCAACATTTCGTTCCTGTTACGCTCAAGGAGGGTGTAAATGTTTTGTTGGTTGCAACAAGAACGGGTGGTAACGGTTTTTGGGGGTTTGATCCCGACGCAGAATATACGGTGTTAAACCCGCGTGTCGGATACGCTTTTTCCCAACCTATTATTGATGCCGAGGATACGTTTACGCTTGAAATTCGAGCAGAAGATATCTACAATTTAGCGGGGTGGCAATTTGATATTGCTTTTGATCCAATAATGCTTGAAGCGATTGAAGTGAGCGAAGGCGATTTCCTGAATCCCGAAGGAAGTGCAACTTTCTTCCAGGAAGGTAGCATTGATAACGCGACCGGAAAAATTACCAAGCTCAGTTCAGCGAGGCTCAGCGAAGCCGGGGTCAGCGGCAGCGGCACGCTGTTATCAGTGACATTCACAGCAAAAACAGCTGGACAAACGCAATTGAGGCTCGATAGCTTTCAACTCGCTGCTGTCACGGGGACGCCCATCACTGCAGGGCCGCATGAGATCGTCATCACTATAGAGGGACGGCTCGCTATCGGCGATGTGAATCGGGACGGTCAGGTGAGCATTCTGGATATGGTGCTTGTTGCCAAGCAATTCGGGGAAACTGTGCCTGCCAACTCAGCAGTTGATGTCAATGGTGATGGGGTTATCAGTATTTTGGACCTTATCATTGTGGCATCACAATTGGGCGAATCGACCGATGCGGCTGCGCCTTCGGTTCTTGCCGTGGACGGTATACACGGTTTGGATACTGCAACGATACAGGCGTGGATAGCACAAGCAGCACTTGAAAATGACGGTTCTATCGCCTTCCAACGGGGTCTCGCGAACCTTCAACGCCTTTTAGCATCGCTCATCCCAGAAAAAACAGTGTTACTTGCCAACTACCCGAACCCGTTCAATCCAGAGACGTGGATTCCCTATCATTTAGCAAATTCCAGTGATGTGCAGATTACCATCTATGACACACGCGGCAGCATTATCCGGCGTTTAGAACTCGGACATCAACATCCGGGTTATTATGCTACCAAAAACCGTGCCGCCTATTGGGACGGTAGAAATGCTGTAGGTGAACGTGTTGCTAATGGCATCTATTTCTACCAACTCCAGGCAGATCAGTTGTCCTTCTTGCGCAAAATGGTAATCCTCAAATAAGTACCAAAGGGACTTCAACCTCGCCAAAACATGAGGTTAAATTTCAGTTCAGACTACATAATTTGGAGGAAAGCATACATGAAGATTTGGAAACTTTTCATCACTCCCGTTTGTCTATTGATGTTTATTGTAGGTTACCAAAAGGCAGATGCTCAGGAGAATCTCGCACAACAGGTGTCCGCTATTTTTCAGCAAAACTGCTCGAATTGTCATGGTGCATCCGGTGCTTTTAAAGAAGAACTCTTGATTGACCGCCCAGCACTTATTGATACCAAAGTCGTCATTATAGGAAACCCAGAAAATTCAGAGTTCTATAAACGACTCCTTGGACCGACTGAAAATGGGCCACAAATGCCGCTCAATCTGCCGCCACTCTCACCAGAAGCCGTTGAAACGATTGCCCGTTGGATTACCGCCGGCGCACCAGATTGGAATGTCCAGCACGACATCAATTTCATAACCACGGATACAATACTGGATACCATCCGAACCCATCTAAAGTCGCTGGATCCCTTTGACCGTCCCTCCGCACGGTATTTTACAATGACGCATCTCTATAATGCGGGTGAAAGCCCTGAAACCCTCAGCGACTATCGGATCGCGCTCTCTAAACTCGTGAATAGTCTCTCGTGGAGGTTTGAGATCACCAACCCGACACCCATTGATGAGGCACAAACAATTTTCTATATTGACCTGCGGCGTTACGAATGGAATACCACAACCGATGTCTGGCCACAAATTGAGCAGGTATATCCGTACAACATTGCGTATGACCCGGAAACACAAGCCGGTCTCCTTGAAAAACTGACACAGCTGCAGACTGAAACGGGTAGCACAGTGCCGTTTGTCCATGTCGATTGGTTTCTTGCGACTGCTTCGCTGCCCCCGCTCTATCACGACATTTTGGGATTGCCAGAAACAGATCGGGTATTAGAGGCACAATTAGAGGTAAATGTTGCGAGTAATATCAGAAACGCCCCAGGGATAGATGTCTGGCGTGCGGGCTTTAACGATTCGGGTGTCTCCTCGAACAACCGCGTCGTGGAACGCCACACGTCTCGGTATGGTGCGTATTGGAAAAGTTACGACTTTGCTGGAAGCGTAGGTTC
>CAZQIP010000351.1:0-14637 GCA_964593655.1 uncultured bacterium
CTTCCCGTATATCCGCCCTCCACTACGTTACGGGCTACTTCATCCTTTAAACGGGAACGGATTTGGGACTGTCATAAAATTCTGGTACCGGTCTTCGCCGCGCAGCAGGATCGGTTTCCAAGGACGTTTCAACGAATTCTCATCTGCTTGTCTCACTGATGGGGCTATGTAGCGAACTGTTAACCCGCATCGCCGACGCGTAGAATGATTCGGCAGACTCCCGTGTATCATCTGTCCGTGGTGGATAGACATTTCACCGGCTTTCAATACCAGATCAAAAGCGGTCTCTGCTTCCGCTTCGGTAACAGGTACTTCCTGATTGATGCTTAACAGATTGCCTTCCTGTTTTGATTTTCCGTGTGCTTGTATACCGCGCTGATGGCTTCCGGGGATCACCTGCATGCAGCCGTTGCCTGTGTCACTGTCGTCAATGGCGTACCAAGCGGTAATGGCATCTGGCGGTTCGAGTCCCCAATAGGTTACATCTTGATGCCATGCGACGAACTTCTCACGCGGTCCGTATTTACAGAAAAAGTGCGTCGCTAACAACATAACATCGGGGCCGATCAGTGCCTCGATGACATCCACAATTTTCGGATGTGTGGCGAGTTCCCAGATGAATTGGTAGTCAAAATGCCAGTCAATGAGACCGATTTCGCATTTTTCTTTACCAACTTCTGCCTCTAATGCATTGTAAGCATGCTGGTAGCGTGTTGCCTCGGATGTGTCAGCGATAGGAATGCTTGTCAAAAATCCGTCTTTTCGGTAATTTTCAGCGAGTAGTGTGTTTGTCGTTTCCATACGATGTCCTCTCTTATGGGAGTTCCGGAAGTTTGCACTGTCGAAACCATTGGGAATCTTCCGGTGGCGATTCATTCGGATTTTTCATCTAATCTTCGGGCAGGAGCCCCAATCCTTTAGGTTTGGGAGGAATGCCTGCTCCTATAGTTAAAGTTAAGGCGGGTTAGCACTCTAAAATCGTCTCGTTTCGCACCTGTTGTCAGCCGTTTACCTTCAAGCGTATAGATGGAAAATAAACCCTTCGCATTCACACCCGCAAGGCGTGTGAGACCATATTTGACATGCTTTATCAAAGTGTTTTTGACGAGCCCGTTTCCTAACACAGTGCCGCCATATCTATTTCGCTGCCTGCCTTTTGCCTCTTGTTCGCGGTGTAGACACCTGCGTTTGATCGGTATAGGCGCGATACAGAATACAGCCGTATTGTCTGGGAGGCTCACACCGCCTACAGTGTGATATGCCAGACACCAACTATCTACACAATGGGCGTCAAAGGTTTCTGCCAACTTGTTTGACGACTTCTTCAGGCCAAGCCTATCGCGTATCTCTTTGGTTTCCCACCCTTGAAGGGTTCGCAACTGCCACCGCTTTTCGACTTCTGTGTAGAACCATGATTTACCGACTTCCAAAGGACTAAAGTTGCTATTCCATTTCTTCGCACGCTGGATTGTCCGGGCTTTAATATCTTCTACACAGACGTGCGTGACGGGATACACTTTAGAGAGCCAGTCAAGTATCCGGAGTTTCCAATCCCACCGTGCACGCGTGCCTGCCGGTATCCGCTTTTTCCCTGCATTACGGTTCTTTCTGTGCTTCCGATTTGGGCATTTACGCGAACGTCTACTCCTCCGCAACTCCCGACGCTTTGCGACTTTCTTACCGACACCGCTATGAGCGTCCGCCTGCACATTCAAATAGGTGTGTGCTTCGGATTTGACGGTAACGCCTTCTTTCTTGCTACCGGGGTCTACACCAACGACTATATCTTGGGTGTATTCGGCTTCGGTCGCATAATTGAGCCGGATACAGAAAATACCATTACTCCAATAGGGCGTGGCTAAACCTTTCTTAATCAGCATACCCGCCTTGTTAGCACGCGTCGGCATCAACTTCTGACCTGTTTGACTTGTCACCGGAACAAACATCGTTTGTAATCTCCCTTACGGGTTGTGTGTTGCCCCTTCCAGATCGCAGTATCCAAAAGTGAATCAGACTTGGGGAGCATCCGAAACGTTGCTGTGGTTGCCACACCAAGAGACTGCGATATATGACTGTAGAAAACCGTTTACCTTGTGGAGTGGACGCTTGGCATGCGCTTCGCACAAGCCCAAGCCTTTAGACTTGGGTAGTTGACCGTTTCAAAGGTTTTCAAAGCGGGTGATACGGTTTCTGTCCATATCTGTTCAACTTCCTCTTGAGTGGTTGTCAGTTATCGGTTATCGGTTATCAGTAGAAAGAGTGCGCCCGTTTTATTAGCAGTCGATAGTTAATATCATCCCATGTTTAGGGTTTGACAGATTTTTTTCGCACCCGTGAGATGGGGTTGCAGTTCAAACGCCATCTTCAGCACAGTTCGTGCTTCCGGGAACCGATCAATCTCAACATAGAATTCGGCGATTTTTTTGTACATCCAAGCGGTCTCGCGTTTCGGGAGTCTGAGGGCGCGAATCTTCGTCAACGGAATATGGCAGGTTTGGTCGTAACCTTCGCTGCTGAAGTGGTAGAGATAGATGAATTTAAGGCGTTCTTTGACTTCTTGAATAAAGTGTTTGAAGCAGGGGCGTTTTGCCTCAGCGGACAATAAGGATTCGTACATCAGCATCGCTTGTTCAATCTTTCGATGCCGTTCAAGGACGGAAGATGGGTCTCCATTAGAAAACCCAAGCGTCTGATAGGCTTCAGCGATCAGAAACTCGCAGTCCCGGCTTTCTTCGTAACTCAGGAAATCGTCGATGCGCCACTCTTTCCCGATTTCTTGGAAGTGATGCCGTAGCTGCTCATACATAGAAATGCCGGTTTCATAATTTTGATGGAGCAGCGCATGCAACAGCAATTCTAACTTAGCGTAGTTCTGATTGAGTCTACTGAGTCTGTCGAAATACGCGCCGTTTGCTTTTTGCTGCCGTTCAATGGTCTGTAGCGTCCGATCATAGTCAGATTTCTGCTGCACGTCGTGGAGCGTATGATAAGCGTTACAGACTTCTCGGAACATCTGTTCTGCAAAAGCGGTCTGCTCCGGATTTTTATCGGGATGGTAGCGTTTTGCGAGTTTCCGATAGGCACTCTTTATTTCGCGGGCGGTAGCATCGCGCCCGATCTCTAAGATTTGATAATAATCTGGAATCTGCATTATAGATACGATATTTGAAATAGATACAGTATTATAATTCCACAAATTCCGGAATTTGTCAAGAGGAAAATCGAGTGGAAAATCGGGAGTTTAGAAGGTAGTCGGGGGTGTGATAGTGGTAATTTGGTGTGAAGGTAAGATTTAGTCATTATCTTCCGGTTTCTTGGGTTGCGTCTCTGGTTCCTCTATAATTTGGATATGAGAAGGATCTTCAACTATTCTGTTTTTGATTGTTGATACTATTTTTGAAATTGATGTTCTCGTTCGCCACCAGATAATTATAAGGCACAGACCGAGGAGGATACCTACGACAATGATAAAAGTAAAAATTGTTTCTACAATTTGCCATCTAAAATCAGCAGTTGCTAAAGCAGCTATACATGTAAACGCTATGGAAAACAGAAAAATTGCCAAGTTCAATTGTAGCGTTCCCGCAGCTCCCTTTTCAAGAAATTCTAATTCATGTTCTTTGACTTCATATAAATTGACAAATTCAACCTTACCTCGTCTAATGAGAGGTTTATTATCACTATGAGGTGAGTTAGGAGCAACCATTTTATAATCTTTCCTTTAGCCATTCACTGTTTTTAGGACCATAAGCATTTCTCCAAGCGGAGTATATCCCAGATCGAATAACAAATATTCTATCTGATTCGGACACAGCTCGGCCTAAAAAATCTAATATTTGAGTTGGTGTTTGCTCAGAAACAATTGCCCA
Source organism: uncultured bacterium (assembly GCA_964593655.1). Classification (GTDB taxonomy): domain Bacteria; phylum Poribacteria; class WGA-4E; order WGA-4E; family WGA-3G; genus WGA-3G. The sequence goes on from CAZQIP010000351.1 coordinate 3,870, forward strand.
ACAATTGTCGTGAATAGGACAATAACCACTATATTGTTTCAACTTCTCTTTAAGCTGATTCTTTCTAAGATCATCATCCACTTCAAAGGTCACAATATAAGTTGTCATTATAGTTTCCTAAATTCCGAATATATATCTCACAGCGAGTCCTATACGTCATGACCGCCAATTCAAACTGTGATAAGTTTCTGCGCCCTTCTTGTTAAGGAGAGTGACAAGTTCTGCGAAGAAACTTCTCCTGTCCGCATAGCGTATTTTAAGTTTATCATACATCCTGCAAAATATCAAATAAGTATCCAGTTTATAGTGAATTCCAAAAATAAATACACACTTTCAACCCCTGGTAGGTTCGGTTTCCTAACCGAACCGATGCTAAGTGTATAAGTAATTACGGGATCTACTATAAGAAGGTCCGGATTGAGAGATCAGGGTCTATAATACCTCACGTAAGAAGCGAGCCGTATGGGATTCTTGGGCTTTTGCGACCTGTTCTGGTGTGTCCATTGCGACGACTTCTCCGCCGTTTTTGCTGCCCTCTGGTCCCAAGTCGATGATCCAGTCGGCGGATTTGATAACGTCGATGTTGTGTTCGACAGCGATGATTGTGTTGCCAGCATCGACAAGTTTGTTCAGTACCTTGAGGAGTTTTTGGATGTCGTCAAAGTGGAGGCCTGTCGTTGGTTCGTCCATGATGTAGAGCGTTGAACCGGTTGTGCGGCGTGACAATTCTTTCGCGAGTTTGACGCGCTGCGCCTCGCCACCGGAGAGGGTTGTCGCTGATTGTCCAAGTTGGATATAGCCCAACCCGACATCTGCTAACATCTGGAGCGTCCGACAGATCCGTGAACTTTCGCTGAAGAATGTAAGTGCCTCGTCTACCGTCATATCTAAGACTTCGGCGATGTTTTTGCCTTGATAACGGATCTCAAGTGTTTCGTCGCTGTAGCCGGTGCTATTACACGCTTCACACGGCATCCACACATCCGGCAGAAAATGCATCTCAACGCGGTTGAAACGGTGCCCTTCACAGACATGACACTGTCCGTAAGCGAGGTTGAAACTGAAGTTGCCAATACTAAATCCGCGCATCTTTGCGTCGTGTTGTTCGGCGAAAAGTTCTCGGATCTTCGTAAACAGGTCGGTATAGGTGGCAGGATTGGAACGCGGTGTTTCACCGATCGCTTTCTGGTCTACGTTGATGAGCCGCTTGATTTGGGTAACACCGCGGATGCTTCGATATTCGGGTCGTCCGTAATCGTTGTATATGGGGTTCTGCTCTCTCTCATTGATATTGTGGATAGAGAGAATATCTTCGTCGGCATCGCTGGTTTTGATAGAACTACGACTCTCAAGTGCCGGCTTTAGGGTGCCTTCAACGAGCGAGCTCTTCCCACACCCTGAAACACCGGTTACGCAGGTGAGGGTGCCGAGTGGTATTTTAACATTAATGTCTTTGAGGTTGTTTGTTTTCACACCGTATATTGCTAATTCCTTGCCTGTCCCTTTGCGCCGAGTTGTTGGAACCGGAATTTCGACTTCATTGGAGAGGTAAGCTTGTGTCAACGATTTGGTAGACGATGGTTCATTGATAAGTGGCGATTCCGAAATCGCTGCTACAGGGATGGTGCTGTCAGTGAAGGTGTCCGGTGTACCGATAGCGACAATCTCGCCGCCAGCTTTGCCTGCCTTGGGGCCGAAGTCGATAACATGATCAGCGGCTAATATGGTATCGCGGTCGTGTTCAACGACAAGGACGCTATTGCCAATATCGCGGAGTTCCTTGAGTGCGTTGATGAGCCGCTCTTGGTCGCGCGGGTGTAACCCGATGCTCGGTTCATCGAGAATGTAGGTCACCCCGGTGAGCCCGCTGCCGAGTTGGCTTGCGAGTTGGATTCTACGCATTTCGCCACCCGAAAGCGTCGGTGCTCCACGGTCCAATGCGAGATAGCCGAGGCCGATATTTTCTAAGAACTGCAGGCGTATCCGAATTTGGCGGAGGACTTCGGCTTCAAACTCAGGTGAGGTATGCATGTGGAGCGCAGGGTGCGTGGCTCTGGAGGTTGATACGCCTTTCGCGACAAGGGAATCTTCCTTACCGTTTTGTGTATCATTGCCGGCTTCCGCATCAATCTGTTTCAACCGTGCGTTGAAGAATTCAATGATGTCAGTAATTGAGAATGCCATCAATTCCGAAATAGTTGTGTCCTCGAACATGACGCAGCTCGGGAAAGGTTTCAATCGGGTGCCGTGGCATTGGTTACATGGATCGTGTGGAAAGTGTGTATTCTTCCCGCGTCCATCACAGAAGTCGCACGCCCCCATTTTGTTGTTAAAGGAAAAGTGGCGAGGTGTCAGTTGTCCGAAATTATTTCCACAAGCAGCACACATTGCGTGTTCGCTGAAGAATTTTTTAGCAGGGAGCTCTGGCTGTGGTGCTGTTGTTTGCCGTTTAGATCGGCTGGTGCTTGTGGATGCCCGCGCCCTGGATTGGCTCTCTTGAATCAGGACAAATCCACCGCTTTGGAGGAGTGCCAGCTCGACCGCTTCGGTAAACCGGCTCTTTTCTTCGTCAACAAGTTCGACGCGATCAATAACGATAAAGATTTCATGGTGAAGGGTTTTACTCAGTTTTGGTACTTCATCAAGTCGATGAATTTCATTATCAATTTGGACGCGTGCGAAACCTGCGCGTTGTAATCGACTGAATACATCCGCATACTCCTCGTTTCCCTTCAGCCCATAAGCGGATTCGCTGGTGTTGATGTCTATGATTTTACCTCTTATCGTGGCCTCGCCAATTTCTGGAAGGAGGAAAAAGTTTGTGAGCGGCGCGAGGACATCTACTCTCTGACCGCCGAGTCGTTCAAAAACTTTCTTTGTGATTTCCTCTGCGCTTTGCGGCTGGACCTCCTCAAGGCAATCTGGGCAGTAGGGTTTTCCCCACCTGGCGTAAAGCGTGCGGAGTCCATCGTGTATCTCAGTGATGGTTGCGACGGTGGAGCGTGGGTTTTGACCTGCGTTGGCGTGCGAAATTGCGATGGCGGGTGAAAGTCCGTCAATTTTTGAGACTTTGGGTTTCTCCATCTGCCCTATAAACTGGCGTGCATAAGTGCTGAGTGTTTCGATATAACGCCGCTGTCCTTCGGCGTAGATGGTATCAAGTGCGAGGGATGTTTTTCCAGAACCACTGACCCCTGTGAGTGCCGTCATTTTTCGATGTGGTATATCGATGTCCACGTTTTTGAGGTTATTTTCGGTCGCACCTTGCACAGCGATGGCTGTCCGTTTTTCTTGTGCCTGTTCAAATGCATCCGCCAGTTCCGGTTCGATGAGCCGTTGCTTCGCATCCCGCCAGATATCGAAATCACCGCGGAGGGCTTGTCCGGTATAGGATTCGGGTGTCTCGGCAATCTGTTCAGGGGTGCCTTCGGCGACGATCGTACCACCGCCGACGCCGCCCTCGGGTCCTAAGTCGATAAGATAGTCCGCGGAATTGATGACCTCAAGGTTGTGCTCTACGACGACGACGGTGTTGCCATCATCTACGAGTCGATGGAGAATCGTCAGCAGTTTATTTACATCGTCAAAATGTAACCCTGTTGTCGGTTCATCAAGGATATAGAGGGTTTTGCCGGTGCCTCGTTTGGAAAGTTCCCTTGACAGTTTAATGCGTTGTGCCTCACCACCTGAGAGCGTAGGTGCGGGTTGTCCGAGTTTAATGTAATCAAGCCCGACCTCGTGGAGTAGTTTTAACCCTCTTGCGATCCTTGGAATATCGGCGAAGTGGACGAGGGCGGTATCAATATCCATTTCGAGGACTTCAGAGATGTCTTTCCCTTTATATTTAATCGCGAGCGTTTCGGTGTTAAACCGTTTCCCGTTGCACACCTCACACTCTACCCAGACATCAGAGAGGAGTCCCATATCAACCTTTTTTGCGCCGTTTCCGCTGCATGCTTCACATCTACCGGCGGCAACATTGAAACTGAACCGTCCGGGTTTATAGCCTCGTAATTTCGCGTCGGGTAAACTGGCGTAGAGCGCGCGAATCCCATCAAACACCTTTGTGTAGGTTGCAGCGTTGGAACGCGGTGTTCGTCCGATAGGTGCCATGTTGATATTGATAATCTTGTCAATAACCTCGGAGATAGGCACGTCTTTTTCTTTGATGATCCCCCGAATGTCGTCATAATCGCCGGGTACAGTTTTTGCCTTCATGAGATCGCGGGCGAGCGCGTTGTAGAGGATATCGTGAATTAAGGAACTCTTTCCGGAACCACTCACACCGGTTACACAACAGAGCGTACCGATCGGTATTTTGGGGCTGATCTCTTTAAGATTGTTTTGACGGGCGTTGCGGATCTGTATCCATTTGTCCGTTGCCGGTCGGCGCGATTCTGGCTGGATAATCACCTTATCGCCTCGGAGATATTGGGCGGTGAGCGTATTGCTTTCTTTGATGAATTGCGCCGGTGTTCCAATGTCGGTTATCTTTCCACCTTTGATGCCCGCGCCGGGACCGAAATCGACGATCCAGTCGGCGACCAACATGGTTGCTTCATCGTGTTCAACAACGATAACGGTGTTGCCTTGGTTGCGTAGGTTTAGGAGGGTGGTCAGCAGTCCCGCGTGATCGCGTGGATGTAACCCGATGCTCGGTTCATCAAGTACGTATGTAACATCCCGTAGCCCTGCGCCTACCTGACTGGCGAGGCGGATGCGTTGCGCTTCACCGCCGGAAAGTGTCGGTGCGGGGCGCGCGAGCGTGAGGTATCCCAAACCGACGTCCATAAGAAATCCGAGGCGTCCGCGAATCTCCTTTAGGAGTTCCTGGGCGATAAACGTCTCGCGTTCTGGCAGTTCCAAGGCTGTGAAAAATTGGGTTGCCTCCTGAATAGACTTTTCAAGGATATCGGTTATCGGTGTATCCCCTATTGTGATGGCTTTGGTCCACGAGTTAAGGCGGGTCCCCTCACAGACTCTACACGGCATTTTGACGAAGTAATCGGGAAAGTCGTCTTCATCGGCTTCGGCATCATCTTCAAAGTAGTATTTTTGTTCTTCAGCAGGGATGACACCGTGAAAGTGGACGCGATATCGCCTGCGTTGTTTTCGTCTTTTGTGTGTGCTTTTTCCGGGCGTAGTGATCGTGAGGACAGCGTCACCGGTGCCGTAGAGGATAGCGTGCTGCTGTTCTAAGGTGAGTTCCTTCCAAGGGGTCTTAATGTCAAATCCGAGGTGTTTCGCGAGTGCTTCGGCGATGGCTTTTTCTGTCGCTCGCTTTTGCGTGTTCAGAGGTCCCCATACGCTGATAGCACCTTTCATGAGAGAAAGGGTGTCATCGAGGATAATCAACTGCGGTAAGATTCCCATTTGCACGCCCAGCCCCCTACAGTTTTCGCACATACCGTCGGGATTATTGAAGGAGAAGTGGCGGGGTTCCGGTTTCGCAAAACTAATCCGACAGTGCGAACAGGTGTAGTCTTTACTAAAAAGTAGGTCGTCTTCTTCCGACAAAAATGGGGATGCTTCGCCTTCAGTCGGAATAACTTGCAGGAGCATGCTCCCTTCTCCGCGAGCGAGTGCTGTATTCACGGCTTCGGTGACGCGTGGTTCGATCCCGTCTTTGATGATGATTCGATCGATAACGAGATCGATATCGTGGCGTTGATTGCGGCTGAGGGCAAAGCCGGGACGGATTTCGTGTATTTCGCCATCAACGCGTAATCTTGCAAAGCCTGCACTGCGTAGGTCTTCAATTTCTTTTTCATGTGCCCCGCGAGAACCTCTCGCAATCGGTGCTAAGAGGATGAGCCTTGTGCGTTCCGGATAGTCGAGCAAGGTGTTAACAATATCCGCAGCGGTTTGAGAGCCGACTTCTCGTCCGCAGTCGGGACAGTGAAATTGTCCGACACGCGCGTATAGCACACGGAGGTAGTCGTAGATCTCTGTCACGGTGGCAACTGTGGAGCGGGGGTTATGTCCTGTTGACCCCTGACTGATAGCGATAGACGGGGATAATCCGACGATCTCATCTACATCCGGTTTTCCGAGTTGCCCCAAAAATTGCCGCGCGTACGCCGATAGGGATTCGATGTATCGCCGTTGTCCCTCGGCATAGACAGTATCAATTGCCAGTGAAGATTTACCGGAACCGCTAACGCCGGTGAAGACGATAAGTTTATCTTTTGGCAGTTGGATATCAATATTTCTTAAGTTGTGTTCTCGCGCACCTTGTACGTGGATTGATTCTTCTGTCATTGCATGATTCCTATGGTAGTGTAAATCGCAGCTTTGAGTGGTCTGCAGCTGTGTGTGTAGGATTACCCGATGACTCCGAGAATATAGCGTGTGGTTACGTATCCATAAAACCACCCAATTCCTTGAGTTTCCGTGCGTCTCTGCGCCAATCGGCTTTAACTGTTACATACAGTTCCAGAAAGACGCGTGTGTCTAAGAATTTTTCGATATCAATGCGTGCGAGTTCGCCGACCCTTTTAATTAATTTGCCACCTTTGCCGATAATAATTTGTTTCTGCGTCTGGCGTTCCGCGTAGACGATGGCGCGGATATAGAGAATTTCGCCTGACTTGTTCGTTTGGCGTTTTTCAAACTCTTCAACAACAACAGCAGCGGCGTAAGGGATCTCACGTTGCGTCATGAGCATAATTTTCTCACGGACGGTCTCGGCGATAAAGAACCGTTCCGGGAGGTCGCTGAGTTGATCCTCAGGAAAATAGCGCGGTCCCAGTGGTAGATAGGTTTCAATCTGCTCAAGAAGCACTGGAATACCGTCGGTTGTTAAGGCAGAGATCGGGATTATATGCGCAAATTCAAATTTTTGGCTGTAGTCCTGAAAAATAGGGAGTAGTGCCCGTTTCTCAATGACATCTACTTTATTGAGAACGAGAATTGTTGTCGTTTTTATGCGCTTGAGGCGTTTTAGGATTGTGTCTTCAATATCTGAATCTCGGCGTGTGACATCAACGACGAAAAGTACGACATCGGCATCCGTTAAGGCACCGTAGGCGGTCTTGACCATCTCGCTCTGTAAGCGATATTTAGGGTTCATCAGCCCGGGGGTATCTACAAAAATGATTTGGTGGGTGTCTGTGGTAAGAATCCCACGGATCTGGTTACGCGTTGTCTGCGGTTTCGGGGTGACGATGGCTAATTTTTGACCCAAGATGGCATTAAGCAACGTCGATTTCCCGACATTAGCTGCACCGATAATACTAACGTAACCAGATTTGAAGTTTTGGATTTCGTTCATAATTCTTGAAAATAGGGGCGGTGTGATGTCTTTCTAAAGTAGAGGATGCGGAATAGTATAAGGTTTCTAATGCAAGCTGACGGAGCCTCATTGCGCGTTTTTAAGACTCAACTGCCGGTTTTAACGATCCTTCAATGTGTTCACTAATCCATTCCTGAATTAATGCGCGTGGAGAGATTCCGCGCGCCTTCGCCATCGCGTTAACGACTGTAGCCTCTTCTGGTGTTAATGGGACGGTGACTCCGGGCTGAAAAACAGACTCCGGTACCTCTTCAAGTTCGTTTTCAAAATCGGTTAAGTCGTGTGTGTCCCAAAACTCCGCGAGTTCTTGAATCTGTTTGTAAAATTCTTTTAGGCTTCATTTCTTCCATGTCGCGACTATATAATATAATAGCACAGTACGAATGGTTAATTCAAATTAAAATTCACTGGAAACTTGCTTAATCAATTAAGTGTTCTGTTCTTCAATTTGATGCAACGCTTCGCTGATGTAGCGGCGGATCCATTCGCTTTCGGTGGTTTCTGCGAGTGCATTGAGCGCAGCACTGGCTTGTGGGTTACCGATTCTGCCTAAGGCGACGACCGCAGCGGAGCAGACGGCTCTATCACTATCGGTTATCGTGTTTATCAGTGCTTCTATGACTTGGATAGGTGGTATTGAAAACCGTTCCTCACTCAGCCCTAATTCTCCGAGGGCAACAACAGCGGCACATCGCATGTCGGGGTCTTCATCTTGTAGGAAGGGGATGAGGACATCAATGGCACGGGCATCACGGATCTTACCGAGGGAGGAGATGGCGAAGCGGCGGACAGTTGCGTTGTTATCGGTTAAGGCATCAATGAGCGGCGCGACAGCATGTACATCGCCAACACCGCCTAACCCTTCAGCGGCGTAGGCACGCATTTCTGCAGACTCCGACCGTAATTTTCGCAATAACACGTGCGTCGGGATGTATCGCCAATTCCGAGCGGGACCGTCTCGGTGTGAAATCCAGTTAATAAACTTGCGGACCTTTTGTTGGACAGACAGACTTGAACCAGCATCTGCGGTTTCGCGGGTCATAGTGCCACCTCGCTTATTATCACATATCCGAAACAATTTGTTGCATGATATCAGATTAGGAATTAATCAATCTCTCATATTCGTCGTGTTTACCGATCCAAACCCAAGTGAAATCACTTCCATCTTTAGTTGCGAGTGCTCTATAATCTTGTCCCACGCGCGCTGCCCAATAGTTCCCAACTTTCTTAAAATGGAGGGATAGATGGCGTGGATTTACTAAAAGTAGACGAAAATTCTCTCTTGCAACCCTTTGTACGTGTTCTGGAAGCTTCTCAAAATATCTCCAGAAGCGCGGTGTTGTTCTGTGCACCTAAAGATCCTCAAGATTTTTAAGTGTTCCCTTTTCCTTGGCTTCAAGTGCCTCGCTAATTAAAAAATCCAGTTTGCCGGCGTTTGAATCCTCTTCAATTTGCCGATCCCATTCGTCTTTATCTAATTCATTGAGCCATTGTTTCAATTGTTGATAATCGGTTTCGGAGAGTGCCAGAATTTCTTCTTGAATTTTTGCGATGCTTGCCACTGTGTTTGCTCCTTTGTTGTGATACCGCTTCGCTGGCATGAATTAAAAGACTGAAGTAATTATACTAAACTTTGGACAATTTTCAGTATTTGTTTTAGAGATGCAGCTTACCCTTTCTGAGCACATAGCACTCCGCTGGAGTGCAATCGCGTAAATACACCATTTTCTATAGATATACCACCCCTCTGGGGTGTAGAAAGGGACTGAAAAACTTTTCTGAAATGTTCAAAATCTGTTAGTAGCAACTTGGGTTAATTATATCATAAAGTGTGTCTAAATGGCAATTTTTCTCTAAACCGAGCAAGTGTCAAGAGGACTGTTAAGAATTGTAGCAACAGTGTGCCAAATAAATTCATGCAAAATTAGAGACTGATACCTAATTCCTTTGCGATGGTATAGACATCTTTGTCGCCTCTGCCTGAAAGACAGACGACGATGACTTTCTCTTTACCGAGTTTAGGCGCGAGTTCGCGCAGATAAGCGATGGCGTGTGCGGATTCTAATGCGGGGATGATACCCTCTGTCTCTGATAACAACTGGAATCCTTCCACTGCTTGGATATCCGTGATTGGAACGTATTCGGCTCTACCCGTTTCACGGTAATAACTATGCTCGGGTCCGACACCGGGGTAATCTAACCCTGCAGAGATTGAGTGTGCTGGTGTTATCTGACCGTCGTCTTCTTGCAATAGGTAGCATTTTGCACCGTGAAAGACACCGACGCTGCCGGCAGTCAGCGGTGCGGCGTGTCGTCCGCTCCGAATGCTCTCACCGGCGGCTTCTACGCCGATCATTCGGACGGATTCATCGGCATAGAATGGGTAGAACATACCGAGCGAATTGCTTCCGCCGCCGACACAAGCGACGACATAATCCGGCAACGCGCCTTCTTGTGCTAATATCTGTGCTCTCGCTTCTTCACCGATGATGGCTTGGAAGTCTCGGACGATCATTGGATAGGGGTGGGCGCCGACAACCGAACCGAGAAGTAGGTAGGTGGTACGCACATTCGTGACCCAGTCGCGGAAACAGGCGTTGATCGCATCCTTGAGGGTACGGGAACCAGAATTAACTGGCACGACTTTCGTCCCCATCAACTGCATCCGAAAGACGTTGAGTGCCTGCCGTTCTATGTCTTCCTCACCCATATAGACTTCGCATTCCATATCAAATTTTGCGGCGACAGTGGCTGTTGCAACGCCGTGTTGCCCCGCGCCGGTCTCGGCGATGATGCGTTTTTTGCCCATCCAGCGCGCAAGAAGGATTTGTCCGATGGCGCTGTTGATTTTATGTGCACCTGTGTGGTTAAGGTCTTCCCGTTTGAGATATATCTTTGCGCCGCCGAGGGTTTCCGTCAGACGCTCGGCGTAATAGAGCGGGTTGGGTCGCCCGACATATTCGCGGAGGTAATACTGGAATTCTTCTTGGAACTCAGCGTTATCTTTAAGTGCGTTGTATGCGTCTTCAAGTTCTAAAAGCGCGGGCATTAGGGTTTCAGGGACGTATCTGCCCCCAAATTGTCCGAAATGTCCTGTCGCGTCAGGGAGTTGTTGCATTTAAGTTCTCCAATGGTTACGGCACAGCGGCGTGTGCCTACTACCTTAATGATTTTGCCCGGAGATTCGGTTGTTTCAAAACCGATGGGTTAACAACGGATTCCGGCAGCTGTCCTGTGAGTACTTGTGCCACACATTGGGCAGCGGTGACCTCCAGTTCAAGGATCGCGTCTTTTGAGACAAACGCGGCGTGCGGTGTAACGACAACATTATTAAGTTTTAGCAGTTCTTCGTTTGGATCGGGTGGCTCTGTTTCGAGAACATCCAGCCCTGCACCCGCAATTTCACCATTACAAAGTGCGGTGGTGAGTGCAGCAGTGTCGACGATGCCGCCGCGCGCCGTGTTAATTAAACAC
>CAZQIP010000352.1:0-9926 GCA_964593655.1 uncultured bacterium
AGTCAACACAGTTAAAAGTCGACTTCGCCGCGGACGCGAGCGTTTACAGGAACGGCAGGAAGAACTGTTCGTTAGCGAAACACTCGGAAGTATCCCATTCCCTGCCCAGGTAACTGAGCGTATCATGCAGGAGGTCGCTAATATGAAACCGATAGCACCTCCAGTTGGCAAACCTTTGCTACCGTGGGCAGCTTTCGGTACGACTGTGGCTTTGGTAATATTGCTGCTCGGTGTGAGCAACGCGTATCTTGCTCGTTTTCAGAAGCCGTACAGTTTTGAAGCACAATCTGAACCAACCGTTGAAATCGTTGACACACCTATCATTCTCGATATTGCGGCGAAACCGGCTGTGCGCAATCAAGTCGGGCGGGTCACTACCACTGGTAAAAGCAGCGGGGCCGGTCCACAAGTTTCTACAACGACGACAACATCTGCTACACTGGAGGATTCCGCCAAGTTTTCGACTTCACAGTGGACGCAGAGCGGGGCACCGCCAAGTGGACAGGTCCGCGATATCTTCGCTACATCTGAAGGGATCGTCTATGCTGTTGCCCCGACAGGCATATACAGATTAGGTACAGATGCGACCGCATGGACACACATCAACACGGATATTCCAATTGGTGAATCTCTGATGCCGATGGCAGAGCATGGTGGCACCCTTTACATAGTATCCGCTGATGAAATATTTGCTTCAGATGATAGCGGTGAAACCTGGCGGACGATGGGTCTCAGACCAAACGGACACGCTGTCGGTCTCATCATCACAGATGAAGTACAAGCACGTCGGACGATGTATCTTGCACTTAGAGATGAAGGGATTTATCGATCGACAAACGATGGCACCCAATGGAGTCCTTTTAACGATGGATTGACAGGTGAAAGCATTTCCGCAATGGCTACTGTTGGAAAAACAGTATTCGCTGGTACAGCGCGCGGTCTCTATCGTCTCGACTCAGGCACTTGGAAAAAGTTGCCCGTGGAGACATCAAGAGCCATCTACTCCTTGGCGGTGTCTGAGAATAATCTCTATATTGGGACAGGGCCCGAACTGCTGGGACTCACGCCAATAGTAGAACAAAAAGTGCCAAGAGTCAAGTCGCATGAACTCAAGATTTTCCATTCGGCTGACTTAGGAGCGTCGTGGACTGACATAACACCCAGTTATAAATCTGACGATTGGGTGATACCCTCTGGTATAAATGTTTGGGCGGCTGGTGAAACGCTCTTCGCGTCGAGTGCCGAGTACCAATATCGTTCAACAGATAACGGCCAAACTTGGACAGGGCTTGCAGGAGATTCGGATATTCTCATGATCAATAGGCTTCCAGCTGTGACGGTGAACGAGAATACATTTTACAAAGCTGGCCCCTTCGGTATTTATCGCTCAACTGATAGTGGGGAGTCGTGGGGTCTACTGATAGATGGGATGGTGGGAACAAGGCTAAAGGATTTAGTTGTGTCTAATAACAGATTATACGCACATACCGGCTTTGGGGTGTACCAATCAATTGACGAAGGTGTATCTTGGCAGCAATTCTCAGCTGCCGAGATGGTTTTTGTGAAGGTATATACAATTACAGCTGAGCCATCAAAGCCCAATAAGGCTCACTTCCACACCTTTTTTGATACAAAATTGGTGGTTGATAACAACAATCTTTACTTGATTTCACCTAAAGATAACAACTTGCGAATTTTTCGCTTATTTACAGATGACAATAGCCTGAGTCCCGTTCAAAGCATACCCACTTCTGATGATGAAGCACTGTTCCGTAAGTTACGGACGGGTAATGCGGAAGCGAAAGAGACGCATTTATCTGAAGGGTCTGAAAAAGAGCATCACTCAGCCGTCCCAATTGTTCCACCGCCTATACGTGGCGAGGAAGCGAAAGCCAGAATGGTCGTAGTCTGTAGCGATGTGTTCTACGTTGAACACAAAGACACGCTTTTTATGTGGCGACTTGGTGATCCAGAGTGGACAAACACGGGATTAACAGCCAAAGATGGCGATTTCACAGTGGAACTCAAGTTAGCGGTTTCCGAAGAAACCGTCTACGTCGGAAAACGCGATGGTAAACTATTCCAGTCGCTTGATGGAGGAAACAGTTGGAGAGATGTTACGCCGAGCCTGCCGCTTCACTTCACCCGTTTCAATGAGATAACCTTTGCCGGCTCAACAGTTTATGTCGCAACAGACGAAGGTGTTTTGAGTTCAGAAACCGGTGCCTACTGGCGCGTGCTAACCGATAGTTCGGGGCGGCGTCCGATTATAGATAGATTTGCTGTCAATGGTCCTACAGTTTATGGGGCTGGTGATATTGGCGTCTATCGCTTGGATACCAATAGTCGATGGGAGCGAATCTCTTCAGAAGCTCTGGGTGAAGTCGTTTCCCTCGTCGTCATTAACAATAAGCTCTATAGTGCTATCAAAGATCGCGGGATATTTCACATCGCGCTTGCAGAAGAATAGACGACACCACATCGGGGAATAAACTGCGTCTTTGGTTCGTAGTAACTTCTGGTTTATAAGCGTATAGGGCGGATGCGAAATCCGCCCTTCATAATTTAACATCTCACGAAAGATCGTCCTACAACAAGGTATAGCCTTCTGGAAGTGCCAAAACCGATGAAAGTCGATGAATAATCTCCCACATAATCGACAATACTGTTATTAAGAATAGTCCCTCCTTCTCCATGCCCCAAATTTTTCACTTTATGCACCTTTTCCACTTTCAAATCGGATCATTAATAATTATACAGGACTTACGCAACGCGCAATAAATTTTTCACTTTATGCACCTTTTCCACTTTTAAATCGGATCATTAATAATTATACAGGACTACTGAAAACTATTAAGGGAGTTCAACATGTTAATGACATTGATTCAAAAAGAGATGATGCATCACATTCTGAGCGTCCGGTTTGTTATGCTCCTTTTGATGTGTCTATTGCTTGTTCCGTTGACCCTCTCTATCAATCATCAAAACTATCGTAAAAACCTTTTGGATTACCAAGAATCCGTTAAACTGTCAAACGTCGAAGAAAAGATCATAAACCCGAGTATGGAACTCGAACCGGAGCTGGAAGTCTCTAAACTCTTCCTCAAACCGACACCCTTGAGCGTTTTCGCAAATGGTTTGGGGGACGCACTGCCAAGTTATCTTGGGATGACGCGTAATGGTATTACCCAAGGTCCACCGGCGACCGTTTCCGACTCTATTGCTCACCTTTTAGGGCATCTCGATTTCCTGTTTGTCGTTGGCACCGTCTTCAGTTTGCTTGCGCTGTTGTTTACCTTTGATGCAGTTGCTGGGGAAAGAGAAGCCGGCACGTTGCGGATTAATTTAGCCAACGCCCTTCCACGCGACCTCTTTTTATGGAGCAAACTCATTGGCGGATACATCGTGTTCGTGGTCCCGTTTTTGGTAGCGTTTCTCTTCGGTTTACTCGTCATCGTCTGGCAAGGGTTTCCCCTGGGTGAGATAGAGGTTTTCCCACGCGTCATGAGTCTGATGCTCGCTGCGCTGCTCTATATCGGTGTATTTTTCGCCATTGGCACGGTGATTTCCACCTATTTAGATAGTGCCAAAACAGCACTCATCGTCGCCTTCACCATCTGGGTATTCGCTGTGCTGATTGTGCCACGCATCGGGTTTGTCGCGGCGAAATTAATCGTACCCACAAAAACCGCGCAGAGCGTTTATCTCGAAAAGACTGCACTCCGCGAGAATTTCAATGCTGAACTTGAAGAAAGAAAAAAGGAGATACACCAAAAATTCTGGAAAGATCGTCCGAAGGCTTCCTATGAACAAATGTTTGCAGTAGGAGCGGAGTTCGATAAACTGGTGCAACCGCTTGAAGGCGCATATAAGCAGAAATTCGCGGAGCGCACCGACCAGATAGATAGGAACTATCAGCGCGAGAAAGCGCGACAGGAAGTGGTCGGCGAGGTCCTCTCACGAATCACACCGACCTCTTCCTTAATTTATCTTACCACGAACTTGACACAGACCGGAAAGCTTAAAAAACACAACTACTTTGAAGCAGCAGATCGTTATTATGGCGCACTTCACGCGGATCTGTTCAATAAAATAGTAGATCACGCTTCCGTAAGAAGTTACCATCCCGATGATCTCTACACAATTGCGCAGCCACCACCTATAGCAGTCCCTTCTTTAGATGAAACGTTAAGGCACTCGCTGGCGGATGTGCTCTTCCTATGTTTCTTTGCGGTGGTGTTGACGACCGTGGCATTTCTGAAATTCTTCCGCTCTGATATTTAATACGAAATACTTTGCAGGAAACTAATGATAGCCAAATTGTCAGCGATATTCATTGATTTACACAAGTACCTCGCCTTTTTTTGGCGAATATTGTTCAAAGGTTAAACTTCAAACACGGGGCAACATAATGTCTCTGAAGGAGAAACAAAATGAAAAGGACTTTTCACAGTGCAGACGCTCTTGAAATGCGGTTCTGTGTACATTCGGTATCCGGTACATCTTCAATGACAACCACTACATCTTCAATGGCAACCACTGAACTTGAAATTATATCACCGAGTGTGCAGTTCCGTGTATGCACTGAATTCAACGAGAAAGCACCACCCAGTGACAAGAAATATACCGGTCCCCAAAATGCACAGGAATTGATGAAAGCGTTAGATGCGGATTACAATAAGGGACACGCAAAAACCGAAGTAAGCGTATCGCGCAAGGGCAACGGGACAGAAACTGAAAGTTATAGCAGTAACCTTACAATAAGTGAGATAGATGCAAGGTATCGACGAGCGGAGTGGCTTCAGCTGCTTTTGGAAAGAGGCATCATCATAGGAAACTTCTACGAGTATGCATCCACCCTGTCACACCGGCATGCTTTGGCATTTCTGGAAGACAATCCGAATCTGTGGCAGTCAGGCGTTCTTGATATTCCACCGACAAATAACTGGGAAACCTATAAAGCGGCTTACATCAACAAGCTGGTAGAAATTGAAGGCACCAAAGCGGAGATTGAAGTCACCATTGAACACAGTAAAGCACAAGTCGAACGCGCCAAGGTGCAGATCGAACACAGTAAGAAAGACCTTGAACACGCAAAGAAACAGATTGCGAGCGCACAAGTGGCTTTAGAACACCTCAAAGAGCCGATGCCTCCTCAGGAGCCAAATTAGCGGGACTTATGCAGCTTCATCGCTGGCGAGGTTTCTAGGGGAAACACCCAAGCAAAAACGCCTCGCCAGCGGCGCATGATAATCGCTATTCGTAAGAAAATCGCGTAAGTCCTATTTTTTAGATTATGCACCCTTTCCGCCTCAAAATCGGATCATTAATAATTATAGAAGGACGAAACAGTGTTTCAAATTTATGGGTTTCATTTTATTGTTGCGTTTGGTATACTTTCCAATAGGAAAGTGAATTGATATTGAGAGAACTTGTCTATCTACCGCTGTGTCAGGCTAAACTCGGCGGATCATAATCCCGGAGTATTCTAATGGAAAAAGAAAATGATGTTCAACTGATTCGTAGAATTTTATCAGGTAACGATGAAGCATTCAGTGTTTTAGTCCGAAAGCATCAAAAGAGTATTCACGCGCTGGCGTGGCGAAAGGTCGGTGACTTTCACATCGCTGAAGAGATTACGCAAGACACTTTCCTCAAGGTCTACAAGAACCTCGCGCAGCTGAAAAATCCGAACCAGTTTGGCGGATGGATTTATGTTATCGCGAATAATCTTTGCAAGAAGTGGCACGAAAAGAACAAATCTGTGATGCAATCACTGGAAGCCACACCTATAGAAGAAATTGAGAAACTCTCTTATACGCATCACTTATCTGACCAACGGCAGACAGAGATCACTGAGGATCGCCATGAACTCGTCAAAAAACTTCTGGCACAGCTGCCGGAGAGCGAACGTACGGTGGTGACACTCTTTTATCTCGGAGAAATGACGGCGAAGGAAATCGGAAAATTCTTAGGCGTGTCAGTCAACACAGTTAAAAGTCGACTTCGCCGCGGACGCGAGCGTTTACAGGAACGGCAGGAAGAACTGTTCGTTAGCGAAACACTTGGAAGTATCCCATTCCCCGCCCAAGTAACTGAGCGTATCATGCAGGAAGTTGCTGATATGAAACCGATACCGCCGCCGGTTGGCAAACCGTTGCTACCGTGGGCGGCTTGTGGAACTGCCGCTGTTTTGGTTATACTGCTGCTCGGGATGAGCAACGCATACCTTGCGCGTTTTCAGAAGCCATATAGTTTTGAAGCACAATCCGAACCTACCATTGAGATCATAGACACACCTATCATTCTCGATATTGCGGCGAAACCGGCTGTGCGAAATCAAGTTGGTCGGGCGGCTTCTGCAGGTAAAAACAGGGGTACCGGCACACAAGTCTCGACAACGACAACAGCATCTGCTACACTGGAGGATTCCGCCAAGTTTTCGACTTCGCCGTGGACGCAGGGCAGCGCGCCACCAGGTGGGCACGTCCGCGATATTTTTACTACATCTGAAGGGAGCGTCTATGCTGTTGCCCCGACAGGCATATACAGATTAGGCACAGATGCGACCGCGTGGACACGCATCAACACAGATATTCCAATTGGTGAATCGCTAATGCCGATGGCGGAGCGTGGTGGTACCCTTTACATAGTATCTACTGATGAAATATTTGCTTCAGGTGATAGGGGTGAAACGTGGCGGACGATGGGTCCCAGACCCAAGGGAGACGCTGTCGGTCTCATCATCACGGATGAGGCACACGCCCGTAGCTCACAAGCACGTCGGACGATGTATCTTGCACTTAGAGATGAAGGGATTTATCGGTCAACAGACGGTGGGACACAATGGCACCTATTTAATGACGGATTAGCAAACAAAACGATTTCCACAGTCGCTACTGTTGGAAAAACAGTGTTTGCGGGTACAGCGCGCGGTCTCTATCGTCTCGATTCAGGCACTTGGAAAAAGTTGTTAGTGGAAACATCAAGAGCCATCTATTCCTTGGCAGTGTGTGAGAATAATCTCTATATTGGGACAGGGCCCGAGCTATTGGGATTCACGCCAATAGCAGTAGAACAAGAAGTGCCAAGAAATGAGTCGCATGCGCTCAAAATTTTCCATTCGACTAACTTGGGAGCATCATGGACTGAAATCACACCCAGTTATAAATCTTACGATCGATACATACCATCTGGCATGAAGATTTCGGCTGTTGGTGAAGTGCTTTTAGCGTCAACTGCCGACCAACGCCATCGTTCAACAGATAACGGACAAACCTGGACAGAACTTTCTTCGGGAGATTCGGAGTTGTTCATGACCAATAATCTTCCAGTTGTGGCCGTAGACGAGACGACGTTTTACAAAGTTAGTCTCTTTGGGATTCGTCGTACAACTGATGGTGGGAAATCGTGGCACTTACTTATAGATGGGATGGCTGGAACAAGGTTGAAGGATTTAGTTGCGATCAACGATAGATTATACGCGCATAATGGTTATGCGGTGTATCAATCCACTGACGAAGGTAGGTCTTGGAAAAAGATCTCAATTACCGAGAGCTTTACTGGGAAGGTGACTACAATTACGACTGAATCATCAAAACTGGAAAGCGCGCGTATCTCCCACTCCTTTAATTCAAAATTGGTGGTTGATGACAATAACCTTTATCTTATCTCATCTGAAGTTAACAACTTGCAAATTTCCCGCTTATCTACAGATCACAATATACTTAGTTCCGTTCAAAGCATACCCACTTTTGATGATGAAGCATTACGCCGCAAGTTACCGACAGGTAGCGAGGCAGCGAAAGAGCATCACTCAATCGTCCCAATTGTTCCACCTCCTGTAAATAAAGAGAAAGCGGAAGCCAGAATAGTCATAGTCTCTAACGATGTATTCTATGCTGAGCAGGAACGTAGACTTTTTAAGTGGAAACTTGGTGATCCGGTATGGACAAACACAGGATTAACAGACAAGAGCCAAGCGTCTTATAACAACAACAGCCAGGATCTCAAATTAGCGGTTTCCGGAGAAACTATCTATGTTGGGAAACGCGATGGTAAACTGTTTCAATCGCTTGATGGAGGAAACAGTTGGAGAGATGTTACGCCGAGCTTACCGCTTCACTTTACCCATTTCAAGGAGATAACCTTTGTCGGTTCAACAGTTTATGTCGCAACAGACGAAGGGGTCTTGAGTTCAGAAACTGGTGCCCACTGGCGCGTGTTAACCGATAATGCGGGTACGCGTCCGATCATAGACAAATTTGCTGTGGATGGTTCCACAACCTATGGTGTTAGCACTATCGGAGCCTACCGCTTGGATACCCGTAATCAATGGAAACAAGTTTCCTCAGAAGCACTCGGTGAAACTGCTGCGCTCGCTATCATTAACGATAAACTGTTTAGTGCTATCAAAGATCGCGGGATATTGCACATCTCGCTTGCCGAAGAATAGATAACATTACATCGAGGCACAAACTGCGTCTTTCGTTCATAGGAATTTCTGGTTCATCTGACAACAGCATAGGGCGGATGAGAGAATCCGCCCTACACGATTTAAAGGTTCTAAAAGCGTTAGCACTACATTGCATGGTCTTCCGGACGGACACCTTTCGTAAAAGTGCCGAAACCGAAGAACGTCGGTGTATAATCGCCGACATAATCGACAACGCTTTTATCGGGAATTGCGTCCTCCATCCCCATACACCAATAACAACCATTGACAAGAAGACGGCGGAGCCCTTCGCTTTCCAAATCGACAGAGGCACCCATCGTCGTGTTAAGGACACGTGAGGTGTTCCCTTCATCGCCGGTATAGGTTTTAATCCACACCATCGGCATCGTAACGGTATCCGATTTTGGTGCATCTGTCGGATCCATACCGACCAGCACCTGTCCGTGGATAAGCACCTGCGAATCACCAGTCAAGTCATTAATGCCGTAGACATCAGACGGCCCCCAAACATCATCAACGCCTTTGAGGATAGGATGATCTTGCATCGCTTCGTCAATCACACCACGGGCACTCTCCTTACCGTGGTGTCCGTGGTGGTTAACCCATGTCTCGCCGAGCACTTGTCTGCCGTAGCCGCCTTCAAAATCTTTGGCGTTGAAGCTATACTTTGCATACGGACTCTCAAGATCGCGGCTATAACTGAAAGCGTGTGTTGCTGTCCGGAGTCCCATCACAGGCTTACCAGCATTCGTATAGTCAACGACATACTTCATCTGTTCATCGGGCAGTTCGCGGAAACGCGTGAATAGCACCATCATATCCGCTGATTGTAGATGGTGGAGCCCCGGTATGTTGGTCTGGACCTCCGGATCAATTTCACCTGTTTCCGGATTAATCGCAAACAGCACCGTGCATGTAAACCCGTGGTGTGTAGCTAACACCTTCCCCAACATCGGCAGTGCCTCTTCAGAACGATACTCTTCATCGCCGCTGACCAGGACAATATGCTTGCCCTTTCCGGGCCCCTCGTTCCCTTCGTAAACAACCCATTCGTTATTCATCAAAAGATAAACTCCATCATAAAATAAGATTTTGCATAAGTATAGCACATTTTCCTGAAAAAGTCACGTTGAATCTATTTACGAAGAATCAACGTTTTGTACGCATACAGAAAAAACTTTGACAAATACCCGAAATTACCATAAAATTAAAAGACAGACTCAAAAACGTTATACAAAACGGCCCAGCAACCTGCAGGAGAACTCGTCCATGGACTTAACCCCTCAACAGCAAGACGATTATAAAGAACAAGGTTTCGTAGTAGTTCCCAATCTCTTTAGTTCAGCCACAGTAACGTCAATGCGCGAACATTACATGAAACGCCGCGCAGAAGGCCCGAAACCCGGTGACTCCGGCGGCACAACCGACCACGCCGATGACCCAAATCATCAATTCCCGCGCATGATTAATA
>CAZQIP010000353.1:0-24494 GCA_964593655.1 uncultured bacterium
CCAAGGATATCCTCTCGACTTCGACGGTTAAATCGCAAATATTCAACGGGTTGATCGTCGGTTGGGAGAAACAGGTCTGGGTTGAGTGTTTTTGGAATTTCTTCGGCACTTCGGTCAAAAGCGCGGTCCCAGACGTACTTAACCATGGGTGTTAGTGTCAAATCTGCTGCAATTTTGTTGACATAAGGGAGGTCTCCGAGTGGGATCTCGTATTTCGCCTTCAGAATAGTGAGTTGATTACGGATATTCCGTTCAGGGTAACGGCGTTTTTTCCAATTCGCATGGTCATAGATTAAACCGGTGTCAGTCGGGTCAAGTGCGTTAATTCCATGATCGGGATAGAATGGATAGTCGCGTGTGTCTCCACTAAACCGAACTTGATCAATTGGCACCATAAAGTCAACACGTTTATCCGGTTCAAAGTTCTCTGATATTGGGTCGTATTCAACATCCGTGAAAAGTGCCCTATCTTTATCCTGTTCAAACTGTTTTTGCATGAGAACCAGAAGTTTGGCTTCAAGTGTCAAGTTTCGCACTGCGGTATAGAGGCATTGGAACGTTGTTGTATTGACCCGTGCATTGTAGAAATCAAGGTCGTCATTAATGTGAATCGGCTCCAATTCTCCAACAGGCAAGACAATTGTGTAATCCGGAATATCATCCTGCGCGCGTACGAATCGATTTTGGAAGTCAAAGCTGCCAAAATCACGGATGTCGCGTTTATAAGCAACATGTATGTACTTGGAATTATTTTTGCGCCGACTTGAAATTTCGCTTTCGTTTAACCACCCAATTTGGACAGTAAGGTTATCAAGCAGATTATATTTCGCTTTAAGGTGATACCCCTGACGGTCTATCCCGTATTCGTATTCCGGTTCAAAGTCATCCTCAATAGTATCAATGGTGCCGTTATTGTTCAGGTCAATAGGGTGGGTAAACACAGGCGGGTCAGCATCAAAAATGAGAAAATCTTCTTGATAGTCTAATACGCCGTTCTGATCTCGGTCATCAGCGTGTGGAATTACGCTATTGAAATTAATGTTATCGGGCAAGTCATTATCATCATCGTCATCCTCAACGAGCGTATAATTGATTGCGTCCCACGGAATTTGCTCTTCTGGGAGTTGGTTTGCGAAAGGTGCATCAGGTCGCTTTTCAAGCATATAAATTTGGCCGCGATTCGGATGTGCGCCGAAATTCAGGTAGTTGGTCGTGTAGCCCGGGTCAATATGATACACGACCCCTTCTAAGTGGAGCCTACCAAAGCGAGACTTAAGTTGGATAAACCACGCGGTTTCTCTACCGAGTTTTCCGTCGCCATTTTCATCTGTGCCGTCGCCGCCTAAAAAAGTTTCAAAACGTTCGCCTTCAGTTTCCGAGTAAGTGGGGATACCATTTGCATCTACTGGGAGACCGCTGAGAAAATCAATAGAGACACCTGTTTCTTCGTCACCATCTGGTCCTTGAACAGTCGTTTGGGTTCGACTGAATCCTATTTTATCTTTCGGAATAGTCGGGTACTGTTTATATTTCCCATTAATAGAGTAGTGTGCCCTGACGAAAACATTACTGACAGTCCCTTCAAGGTCAAGTCCATAGAGCGTTGCTGCCCGTGCAGCACCATAGCGGTATCGGACTTTCCGGGGTCTCCCTTCCCCTTTCCATTGCGTTGGATTGTCTACAAGTTTTTTCCTGTTTTTGGTGTAATCTGGAGACTGTCCATAATTCCCCGGTGCCTGAATTATGTCGCGATACGGCATCTGAATGCGACCATCCGTGGTTTTAATCCATTCTTGAAGGTCAGGCATTTCCTCTGCTCTATTTGCTTCACTAAAGCCGATAACCGCTATATTATAATCGCCTGCAACAACCATGTCAAAGACAACGGATTTGACGGTTCGCGGGTTAATGTTAATCTTCGCGTCAGTCAGGACAAGATCGTATTTCATTTTATTGAAACCGTTGACAATTTTCCACTTCCCGTCAACGGAATCGCGTATTTCAGAAGGACCTCCGGCGTGATCCACCGGAATGAGCTCGTCAGCGAAAATATCGAATCGGTGCGTCATTTCAGGTAGCAGGGCGGGTTCAACGCCTTTCGCTATAGCTGCGAAGGATAATTTTTCAAATGCTTGTGTAACAATTGTAATCTTCATGCTTTTGAAAGCTGCACCGACACCCGCTTGGATATGATCGCTATGTCGGTCCGGATCATAAGAACGAAAATCTGTGAATATACTTGTGTGATTGTCCTCAGGCGAATCATCACGGAAAACAATAGAGATTGTTTCAGGCGGTGTATTTGCGACAGTCCCCATGAGTGAACTTATCAAACGTTCTGGATGTTCTTTATGCAAATTTACATAGGTAAATCCGACGCGGAACATTTCGCCTAAAAGTCCTTGTCCACGAAAACCGATGAGGCGGGCGTTTTCTATGTTCCTGACACCGCTTGATTGATTCAAGCCGTTTCGGCGTCCAAGATCCCCTGCGAGTCTTTGTACTACGGTATCATCTGTCAGTTTAATAGGATTAGAAATACGTGAGTGGATGAGGCTAAAGAGATGGTGCTCTTGGGCAAAAGAGATGTCCCACCGAAGTCCATCAAATTCAGTTTTGTATAGAATATATCGGTTTGGAAACAGAGTCGCGGGTTTGAAACGCAGGTGATCGCCAATAGCAAACTCAGTATGTCTACCGAGAAAAGTTTCCTCAACCAAGATGGTTCGGTCTAATTGCGTCGTGAAACGAAGGCTATCGAGTTGCCCACCCCACCCGACAACTAATTTACCGTTCTGATCAAATTCTTTCTGATCAGTATACGTATTAAGTTCATTGCCTTCCACGATCTCTTTACCGTAAAGATCATAGAAGAATTGCGGTTCTTCTGCCAATTGGAATCTATTTGAGAATTTAGCCTCCCCCTCAACTGCAGGTAAGAGCGGTTGATACGGCCCGAGACTGTCCGCACCACAACCACAGAACACGGATGGACTAAGAATACACACGATAAGCAAAAAATTAATCCCTCGTTTTAAGGTGTTCATTAGTTGTATCCCTCCTTACAAACGAATCAACTGAAGGTGTGCAAATCAGTAACCAGTTGCCAGTAACCAGTTAAAAGAGGTTTTGGATAGTTCGAGGGTCTCTTTCTGGTAACTGGTAACTGGTAACTTCTAACTCATTTCTGAATAAGCATTTTACGGGTTGCCGAGAAATCGTCTGTGTGAATCGTGTAGAGATAGACGCCACTGCTCACAGACTCACCCATCTGATTACGTCCGTTCCAATAGACGGCTTGTGCCTGTGAGGAGTAATCGCCAGCAGGCAGCCTACCCGGCGATAAGCGGCGCACCAACTGACCTGTGGAACTGTAAATCTGAATTGTGACCTCGCTTTCGTCGGCAAGTCGAAACGGGATCCATGTTTCTGGGTTGAAGGGATTCGGGAAGTTTTGTAGGAGTTGATCCCGTTTTACTTCGCCTAATATCACCAGCTGCTTACCGTGAGGCACAATAGGACAATACTCGGCAGGTAGTAGGGCATTGCCATCCCAGATCTGGATTTGTCCTGTATCTGTCTGTGAAAGTAGCACGGACCCATCTCGGCTGAGGGCAAAATACGCTGGGATAGATGGATAGTCCATAGGTGTCTCTTCCCGCCAGTCCCAGATTTGAAGTTTGTCATTTCGATTGGCAAAGAGATAGCGAGTGTTTGAACTGAAATGCAGGGGTGCCTCTCCATCCAGTGTTTTCAAAAGTTTCGGACGATTTGGCAAGAGTTTCCAAATTTGGATGGCGTTGCCGATAGGGACCGCTAATATTGTATTGGACGCAAAGGCAAAGGTTGAACGTTGACTATAATGAAGTTCCGGCACTTGCCACTTATATTTAAAGGTAAAAGTGCTCCTTTCGCGTTTCCACAACGAAATCCAGTGGAGATCATCTTCCGCGCGACCGGCAGCTACCAAATATTCATCATTTTTATTAAAAGCGAACCGATAATACCTGTTAATGTGTTCTTGCTTAATTGTCTGAAGTTTCTTTGGGTTTTTGATATCCAATAGGAAAAGGTCCCCCCAGTCTTCCTCGACTGCGATCCACCTTCCTGAAGAACTGAAGGTGATTTCTTGAGGAAATCCGACGCTATGCGGAAACTGGATTTCGACTCTGCCGGTCCGCAGGTTGCGCACCTGAACCCAAGGGTCTTGAATAATAGCGAGTTTTTTGTTATCGGGCGAGATGGCAAATCCTTGAAAGAACTCTTTTTCGCCAGAAATGAGCCGTCGCAGCTGCCGTGAAGGAACATCCCAAATCTTGATAAAGTCTCGGGAGCTGCTGATCAGCGTTTGACCATCAGGACTCAACGCTATGCCCCACCACCAGCTGTCAATAAAATCGGTCCATCTGTTCAAAGACTGTTTCTCTTCAATATCCCATAGCACAACAGCATCGTTATAGTGTAGAAGCGCAGTTTTTTCATTGGGTGAGAGTGTCATGGATTTTAATCGAGTGAACTCAGTGTCGAACGTATCAATCTGTTGTCCCGATTTAACGTTCCAGACCCGGACCTGATCATCCCAACCCAGCCACGGACCATAATTAGACCTGCTCAGACGAGAAGTTTGCGTCGCGACATACAGACGTTGGCTGTCTGGACTGAATACCATGCTTGAGATTCTTCCATTGCCACCCGCTTTTCGCCATAACAGACGTTGCATCTTTAGATCCCAAACATGAATTAAGGTTGAATTGCGTTCAAACGTCGCGATGAACGCTCCATCTGGACTGATAGCAACGTCCTCACTCCAGTCGCCAGTGTGTCCATCAAAGCGTCCTTCCAAGCGCAGTGTTTTGACATTCCACAACTCAACACTTGAATGCCTTGAGACTATCAGAAGGTGGCGACCGTCGGTACTAAAAACTATAGCACGCTTTGATGGAAAATTGATGCGCTCCATCGTTCCAATGAACGCCCCAGTTTGCCAGTTCCACAAATGAATTCCGTCTTTAAAAGATGTCGCAAATACTGAATCCGTCGGGCTAAATGCTGCATACCTGATGCGGCTTTCAAACTGCCATCTCATTACCTGTTCACGGGCATTGACATCCCAGATATTTATTTTCGTCGTTCTTGGCTCAGTAGAAGAATGATTCAGAATCGCTAAATGTGTAGCAGTTGGACTAAACACCACATCACTGTAATACGTTCGCTCGCCGAACTCATCAACGACTGCACTGGTATGTGCGTCAACAACTTGAATGTGTGTCAGGACTGCACGTAGAATGGTTTCATTGGAAAGAAAAGCGTGCTGCTCTGGCCGCGGTTGTCCAATCGTGCCGATAGGTTCAATCGCAAACGCAAGACACGGAAGACAGAAAATGCCGATGAGTGTGATGAGGAGAAGTAACCATGCTTCGCAGTGAGAACAGTTAACCAGTGACCAGTTAAGAGACCTTTTTTTTTGAAACTGGAAACTGGAAACTGGAAACTGAAACGCCTGCGAGCTTCGTCTTAAAAGGTCAGTGAGCATTTTCATGAGAAGCCTCCGAATATTTCAGCAGTAGGGGTAAAATAGTCAATCTCGCTTGTGAGTGGTCTGTTTCAGACGAGCCCATGTTGTTACTGTCTTTCCGTGCGGCTGTACAGAGACAGGTGGGATCACCGGAAGTTCGGCACGGTAAACGCCGTTCTCTCGCGTACCCACGTATAGTCCGTCTCCGTACGAAAGGAGCGCGTCAATAGATAATCCCTGAAGCCCCATGGCGGACCACGTCTCCGATTGGGCATCAAAAGCATAAACCCCGTGAGTGGCCAATCCGGCAAATAAGTACCCACCGCGGACAGCGAAGCTATAAACGTACGGGCGGTCATTTGAATGCTCAGAGCTATTAATTGGCAATCCGTCCATCGGATATTCCCACGTTTGGAGTGTTTCACTCCAACGTCCGACGCCTTTTTGACCTGCGACATACAGTTGACCTTGAAGCACTGCCCAATCATTAGTGCGGTCACATTGGGAGCGTGGAAGATTTTGCCATGTCTGTCCATCGTCGGGAGATCGTGCCATCGAATTGGTTGAGATGGCAGTCCATAGATAACCGTCGAACGCTGTTATTGCGTAGATGCCATCCCCCCAATACCACTCCTCTGAAACGTCGTGCCACGTCTCACCACGATTTGTTGAGATGTAGGTGCCCCCGTGGTACATCACATTGATGATCGTATTGTCGATGCTAAGGATGTGTCGGACTGTGCCGTAAAAGTGTTCTCCATCTACATCTTGGAAGCGTAGCCCCGCATTTAAGGGTTTCCATGTTTCTCCGGCATCATCCGATCGGAAGATTCCGTGTCGCCACGTTCCCACATAAACGGTATTTCCATCGGCTGTAAGTGTGGTAATGACCTCATCTTCATTCCCGAATGTGGTAATGACCTCATCTTCATTCCCAAATGTAGTGGGTGACCATGTATTCCCGCCGTTTTCGGAGAAAAGTAAGCCCGCTGATGTTGCAGCGTAGAGTCGATGATCTGCCGCTTCAAGTGCCGATACATAGTGCATGGGTGTAGCGTTATCAAGTCGGATCCACTCCAATTCTAAATCAAGTTCCTGTGCCCACGCCGTTCCCACCACGATAACTAAGAAAACTATTTGTGTACAAAGCCGAGTCCACATTGTTTTACTCCTTTCGTCTGTGAGAATCATAAAATTCTGCTATCTGGAGGCAACAGTGTAAAATTGAACTGTCTCAATACGACTGTTGGCTGTTCTTGAGCGTTTTATAATTTTGACAGCATCTGTCTCCGCAGTGAGTGGGATTTCAAACGGAAGCCGCCCACCGGGTACTTTCTTAACGAGTTCCCATTGTCTGCTCTCATCGCGAACGTGAATTTCAATGTTTTGTAATGGTCCAGAGCCGAGAATCGCAATTTTCCGAATATCCGCACTTTCTGGAAGCCAATAAATTTCCCCGTGAAAAGTCACTTTCCCGTCTACTGGGCGATTGATCAAGATGTACTCCTGATTTGTCAAAAGCGTGGCACAGCCGATATATGATAAACAAGCGAGTATAAAGAGTAGACCTTTCCATCTTTTCATGATTTTTTCTCCTTGCATATAGTGTTTCGGATTGATAGGTGGAGCGATGCGGCGAGTGAGCTATAGGAGAGCCGATCGCATCGCTCCGTGTTTCTCCAAGGAGAAAGACTCTCCTATGGTTTACTCAGCGTTTTAATACGTTAGCAATTTTCATGCCAATGCCAAATATGTTCAATATGCCTATCATCTTGGTGTTACAACTGTTAACGCATGTCGCATTTGGGCGAGTACGCCGCAAAATTGCACAAAAAGGTGCGGAACGGTCTAAAAAAATGCCCGAAAAAGTGCAGTCTTCGGAGTCCAAATCAATCTGATACGAAAAGAGTGATGTCTATCTTCACTGCTTGAGTTGTCCCCATGTAGTCGTAAGTTTCTTCTGTGCTTTAACCGCTAAACCGCCAATAGCGCCGCTTCTCCAGAGATGATGTCCGTTTCCAGATATATCTGTGAAACGGCTTAACCCCGGTGCTTCATCGAAATGCCACAACGAAATCGTATGTTCATCGACCTCAAATTTCCCTTTCGGGACTTCCCATTCCGGGCCGTCATATCGTACGACATTGGAAATCCGAACTTCATCGATGTAGCCTTGAAATTTTACATTTTCCCCGCCAAAATGGCTCCGCGCCTTGTCTTGTGGGACGATCCCGCCAATACGCAGCGGTTTGTCTGATTTGATGAGATGTCCACCCGGGCAGCACCAATTGCCGCCCTTACCGTTGAATCCTTTCCCAGCTGAAGCATCATAAATCGCTGTGACGTGTACCCATTCTCCTTTGGGTACAGGGGTGCTTCCAGCAATGAGTCCGCTATCTGCCCCTTCGTGGTGACCCCACGCGCCTAACGCGTCGAATTTGCCGTGAAGCACCAGACCGAATCGCCCTTCCTGACCGATGATTGACCAGAAATCGAATAGCTCAGGCGGTTCTTCAAAATAGATCCAGGCTTCGGCGGTCAATCCTTCAAACTCTTCATCGGGAAACCATGGCTTGACCGTCGCCACAAAATCGTGTTTTTCATCCAATCGTAACATGCCGCCGCCAGCAGGTGAAGGCGGTGGTAACGTATTGGCATTCAGCATAATTAACGCTGTGAAAAAAAGGCATACAAGCGTTTGTCGGTATATCATTTTTAATCTCCTTTATCCGCAATTGTGTAAAATTGAACCGTTTCAATGCGACCGGCTCCAGTCATTGCGTGTTTTGTAATTTTGACAGCATCTGTCTCAGCACTCAGTGGAATTTCAAAAGGGAATTGAATTCCACCGGGCACTTTTTTGACGGGTTCCCATTGATTTCTCTTATCGCGCGCATGAATTTCAATGTTTCGGATTTTTCCGGATCCGAGGAGCACAATTTTCCGAACGTCTGCGCGCTCTGGGAGCGCATAAATTTCCCCGTGAAAAGTCGCCTTTTCACTCACTGGACGATCGATCAAGACATATACCTGCTCCGTTAGAAGCGCAGCGCAGCCAATCTGTGATAAACAAGCGAGTATAAAGAGTAAGCATTTCCACCTATTCATGATTCTTTCTCCTTTGCACACAGCCAGTACAAACTGATAGAGGGAGCGATGCAGCAATTGAGGTAAGGGAAAGCCTTTTGCATCGCTCCGTATTTCCCCAAGGAGGTAGGCTTTCCCAGGTTTACTGAGCGTTTTAATATACTGAGCAATTTTCATGCCAACGGCAATTCAGGAGCAAAATACCTTTGAAATCGGGTTTTCACTGAATATGAGGCAACCGTATTATTTTTAGTGTCCAATTTCTGAACAGTTTTGTTTAAAACTGAAGGTAACCCTGCAGTTGAAAACCACACTTACTCTCACTGTGAGGCAAACTGGTAACCGATAACTGATAATTAGTGTCTGTAAAACTTCTTGACATTAGCGAGTCTTCCAAGTATACTTAGCAGAAAAAAGAATGCTTATCTTTGAAACGGATCGAAAACTATTGATATAGATTTTGGTCATTGGTAGCACACGAAGGAGAAACACGCATTGATGGCAGAGAATACCGAGAAAACGCTTCCCAAAAAGATGATATATGAGACAGATATCTGTTCCGACGTGGATGATGTCGGTGCGCTGGCTGTACTAAATGCACTGGCAGACGGTGGAGAAGTGGAGATCCTTGCGGTTTCCTTCAACGAAGTCCATCCGAGCGGTGCTAACGCCATTCGCGCTATAAATACATGGTACAACCGCGGTGAGATACCCGTCGGCATCTATAAAGGTGATCTCACTGACCCAGACCCGTCAAGGTATCTGGATAAAGTCGCTAATTTCCCGCAGGATCCTCCGTCTGTTGAAGTGCCGAGTTCGCTTGAACTCTATCAGCAAGTGCTACGCGAACAACCCGACAACTCCGTAACAATTATCAGCGTCGGGTTTCTTAACAATCTTTACGATCTCTTGAAAGCCGATCCGGATCTCATTTCACAAAAAGTCACTGAATTGGTAGTGATGGCACTGCTTATCGACGATCCGTTCAACACACGCCAGCACAATCTCGTTGATAAGTCGGCGTATGTGATCCACAATTGGCCTACGCTGCTTGTTATTAGTCAGCACGGCGAGACAGTACATACTGGTTTGAGATTGGCAGAGGCACCTTTTGAAAATCCGGTCCGAGAAGCATATTGTCAATATTTCGGTGGGAGCTACGGTGAACGCTCCAGTTGGGACCAACTCGCGGTTTTATACGGTGTGCGCGGTCTCGGCGACTATTTCGCTGAAATTACAGAGGGCAGTGGCAGGCTATCGAATGGATATGAATGGGAAATGCAGCCCGGTTTTCGCTCTTATCTGGATCCGTTGCTATCGGATAGCGAACTTGCTGATATTATTGAGGATTTAATGGTCAAACCGCCACGGAGATAATCCAAAAAGGAACACCAACCACAATGGCAGGCTTTTACACAATTGAGAAGCGGGATGGACGTTGGTGGTTCGTCACACCCGATAGCGCGCTGTTCTGGTCCATCGGCATGAACCATATCGACTCGGCTGCGTTGCGGTATGCAGCGTCGGATGGCGTGTGGGAACGCGAGTTCGGCAACAGCCATGAACAGTGGCTACGCGCAGTCGCTGATGATCTGCGGGACTGGGGCTTTAATACAATTGGCTGGACTCAGGAAGTCGTAATCATCACCGAAGGCTACCATCGCCATTCGCGCCCGTTCACCTATGAGGAATACCAATGGGCAAACATGCCTTACTGCCACCTGCTACCTTTCACCGAGGCACATCAGTGGCAAGTTGAGGTCCGTATGCCCGACTTGATGAACTCCGACTTCGAGGAGTGGTGCGACTACGTCGCCCGCGATGAGTGCGTACGCTTGCGCGATGATCCGAAACTGATCGGCTATTTCTACTGCGATTGTCCACAGTGGGTGCACGCCTCGCCTGCCACGAAGTGGCGTGGATCGTTAGTCGATCCAGCTCTGCTCGAATCAGAAGCAGGCCGCCGCGAACTCTCGGCCATTGCCGAACGCTACTACAGGGTTACCCATGACGCTATCCGTCGCTATGACCCGAACCACCTAATCCTCGGTGACCGATGGGAAGCAAACGCAGTACTACCCGAAGAAGTGGTACGTGCAGCACTGCCCTATGTTGATGTGCTCAGTTTTCAATGTTTTGGAACAGTGAAGAATATCGCCACAAAGATGCGGCACTGGGCTGATTTCGCAGACAAACCGGTCCTGTTGGCGGACGCGGCGGGGCATATACGCGCCCACGGCGATACGCGCTGGCCCCCGACAGCGGACCGCTTGCACGATGCTGATCACTATCGCCAAGTGATGGATGCCCTTTGGGATATCCCACAATGCGTCGGATACCACCTATGTGGTGCCTACATTAAGAACAACGCACGCAAGTATGGATTTCGCGACCACGCAAACAATCAGATTAACAAAACAGTGGCTGGTATTCGCGCCGTCAACACCGAAGTGCAGCGGAGACAAAATCCATGACATATACACTGTGGTGGTCGAAATTGGGAAGGCAAACTGAGTCACATAGCAATCTACAGCCGATTCGTCGGTGTCAAAGAGGCCGCGCATCAATTCAAACTGATTCAAGGTGAGTAGAGATTCGCTCAATAACTTCACTCACACCATCGGTAGGATTGAGGCTATAACCGCCTAACGCAATCAAGTCAGCATTGCCTTTTGGAGCGTTGTCAAGACAACTTGGGTTAACAACAAACACCGGTAGATTTAGATCCAGTGCCGCTTTTGCAGTAATAAAGGTCCCACTCATTTTACCTTGTGTATCCCGCTCAGGTCCAGATTCAATAACGACAACCGCCTTAGAGAGGGCACACACAAGTTGGTTTCGCTCCAGCGAATTCCAAGCACTCCACTCGGTATCTGGGTCAAATTGTGAAATCACAAGCACATCTCGGTCCCAATTGAATTTCTTAAAGGCACTTTTCTGACGCAGCTGCTTGATGCCGTCAGATAGAACGATTGTCGTTGTTCCACCTGCTTCTAACGCACCTAAGTGTGCCTCTAAATCAACACCTTCGGCATAGCCAGAGACGATATTTATTCCGTTATCTACGAGTTCGCCAGATAGGTTCCTCGTAATACGTATTCCTTTGTCTGATACATCGCGCGCCCCAACAATCGTGACGCTATCTGACCTGAGACGTTTTGGCTGCCCTTTAACGAACAGGATCGGTGCAATTTCAAGAATGTTTGGCGGAAAATCTGGGTGTCCGGGATAAATAATATTGATTCCGTGATCTTCAAGTTGCTCGTATGCTGTGGATACCTTTTCTCTATCCTCTTCTCGGATTTTTCCCTTAAGGATTTTCGCTAACTTTGGAAATTGTATCGAGAGATCGTTTGGGTTGAGTGGCAGCATTTCTGGGGTTAGGTTTTCTGCTTCCAATATTTTAGCAACGGAAGCCAGAAGTTTAGGACCTATGCCTCGCGTCTTAAAGAGCTGGAACCAGAAATAACCGATGTCAATGCTCATTTTTTCCCCTTCCTTGTGAGGTAAGTATACCATATTTTGTGATAAGGAGCAACCGAATTTCATAGTGCTAAGATCACGCGGAATTCAACGCTTCTTGCACTGGACATCAATTAGGCTTTATGTTATACTTAACACTAACATTGTAAAAAACATTGTAAAACATACGGAGAGAATCATGCCAAACATTACAGAAATGAACCCTACCGAATTCCGCGAGTTCCTCCACACGCTCGTCAACGAGGAGCTGTTTAAATCGCGGGAACGGCTCGCTGCATTACTTGCGAAGGATAGTCCGCGAGAGGAACTGGATGCAGAATTCTTTCATTTTCACGGCGACTACGTGGACTTCGCCTATTGGTTAGAGGCCTACGAAGAGGATCCACTCGAAGGACTCACACCAGATACACCGCTCGCCAAGAAACTCAAACGGCAACGGGAATATGTGCTCGCTAACCGGAAAACAACGCTCAAAGAGCGGAACTTTAGACGGATGGGGCTTTATCTATACAGCGATCCGATGCCGGAGAAGAAAATTGTCGAATTGCCACCGGACGAATACCGAAACCTGCTCCGCTTCCTCGTCGCCCAAGAACTCTTTCCGGTACGGGAGCGGCTCGTCGCGTTGCTCAAACAGAATCCGTCAGATCAGGAGTTGGATATAGCATTTCGGGAACTTTACGTCGCTTATGAACTTTTGGAAGTCGCCTTTGAGGATTATCACTATGATCCGGACTAAGGATTAGAATTACGACCAGAAGTTATTGAGAGGATTGATCAAAGCATAGCAGAGATTGAAGCCGGAACAGCAAAAACGTTTACGCTTGAGGAGGTTGCCAAAGAGTTCGGGGTAAATTAAACATCTATCCGATATACACGAGTGGCGGTGTCGTGGAACAACGCAGCGCGTTCGTCGTCTGAATACCCGGATGACAGTCGTTTGAAGGCATTGTACATCACATGGTAGGAAAACGAAACTTTATCGACCGGGAAGTTGCTTTCAAACATACACCGCTCCGGTCCGAACTGCTTGATACAGTAATTCATAAAAGGTGCTATAGATTCGGCTAACTCTTCAGAACCGATAGGTTTTTCCCGCTCGTGCCAATCAAACCCGGTGCGCGGCATCCCAATGCCACCCAGTTTTATATGCACGTTTGGACACGCCGCGACAGCAGCGATACCGCTCCGCCACGTCGCTAACACTTCATCATCCCTTCCACCGTAGGGACCGACCCGCAGCAACCCACCAATATGATTCAGAATAATCGTCAAATCCGGTACGGCTTTCGCAAAATCTGCGAGTTCAGGCAATTGTGGAAAGTACATCCAGCCCTCAAAGGACATCCCCATATTTGCCAGTACCCGTGCGCCGGCACGAAAATCCTCACGTCCCAGTTGTCCGGCTGTTCTGTATGCGGAAGCCCCTCCGATTTCTGGGTGCGGATCTGAAGTGACAGAGTGCCGAATACCGCGAAACCGATTTGGACTCGCTGCCTGCAAGGCTTCCAAGACAGGTGCGACGCGTTCACCCAAGTTCAAGTTCGCGTGCCCGACGATCGCAGCGGCAGCGCGGCTCGTGCCGTATAGACCGCTTGCACTCGCAGCGGCTAACCCTTGCACAAATTCGACTTCACCGACGGGGCGCATCTCCTCTGGTCCGTCAGCCCGATACATCGCTCGCGCCTCAACAAACACGGTAGAACGGACATTGTGTCCACTGTCGATGTCTGCAATCAACTCGTGGAGCAGATACCGTTGGTACGGAATACGCTCGGTTCGGAAATCCCAAAAATGGTGGTGCGGGTCACAGATCGGAATCTCTGGTTCCAGTGTCGGTTCCTCAGTTAAAGCGAGCCAGTCGTTGCCTCCAAATGGCATAGAAATATCTCCATCTTTGTAGTTTTTAGATTGATCGCTATGTCCCTTTGTGTCCACTGTAGGGCATCCGAAAATTTTTGTCAAACACTTTTTGGTATCTTTTTTTGTAGGTAGCGACTTGGGTTTGTATAACTTTTTTAAGGGAGGCACGGACGATATACGTCACATAAAAGAAAGTTGGTAAGTGTATCTAAAGTTACGAAGTGCCTAAAGTTATTACAGTGAAAGAACGCTTTTACAACTTTACAGACTGTAAAACCGTTTACGGACTTTGGAACTTTCCGATATGCTTTTCTTGCTTATGAAGTTCTTTTGTGGCATAATAGTGGCAAAGTTCTGATATTACCAAACGCAAAGTTAGGCGAAAAGGAAGGCGATAGCATGACGCAGCCATCAGATAAAGATAACCTTCGGATTAAAAACCCCACGAGCAAATGTGCGTATACCGCTTCGGTTGTGTGCGCGTTGTTGTTTTTCGCTCTCCTTGTAGTTATAGGGTGCGGACCCTTAACAACCGATCCGCAGTCGAATGTTCCACTTGGGGATGCCGATACAGATTCACGTCCTGAGAAGACATGGCCCGTGAAACGTACCCTCGTCAGCAATGAAGTTAACTGTATTGCTGCCGATTCAGAGAACGTATGGATCGCGACAGCACGGGGGGTTTCACGCTGGGAACGCCAACAGGATCAGTGGCGACACTATACAATGGAAAATGGGTTGGCGAACGATATGGTGAACGCCGTTGCGATTGATGGACAGTGGGTCTGGTTCGCCACTGATGAAGGCGTGAGTCGCTACGATATACAAACAGACACCTTTTCAACCTTCCGAACGATTGATGGCTTGGCGAGCGACCAGGTCTCCTCTATCTCTGTAGATGGAAACTACGTCTGGTTCGGAACCTCTAATGGACTCAACCGTTATGACAAAACGATTGATAGTTGGGCGGTCCGTACCCGGAAAGACGGCTTGGTCAGCAAAATAATTACAACGATCGCAGTCGAGCCGGAGTACGTTTGGGTCGGCACCGATAGGGAAATAAATCCGGATCCGCATGGATGGGATGAAGATCCAAGATTCAGCAAAGGCGGTGTGAGCCGCTACCACCGAGATACCGACTCTTGGAATAATTATACGAAATCAGATGGCTTGATAGACAGCGAAATCGCCACGATTGCAGTGGACGATGACAGCGTTTGGTTTGGCACGCAAAAAGAAGGGGTCAGTCAGTACAATCAGGTGGATCAGACCTTTATCAAGACGTATACGAAAACTGATCTGCTGAAAAGCAATATGATTACCTGCATCCGTGCAGACGGCTTTCAAGTCTGGTTTGGGACTGCGAATGCGGGTGTACATCGGTTCATCAAACCGGTCAATACGTGGGTGCATTACACCAGAGCAGATGGATTGTCAAGCAATCATGTCAGTTGGATTACCACACAAGGCAATGATGTCTGGTTTGCGACCAAAGAGGATGGCGTGAGCCGCTTTGATAAGGTGAGCGGTGAATGGACAATTTACAAGCAGGCAGATTTTCTCGCCGACAACGATGTGCGTGCTATCACACGTGATACCGATGGTAACCTCTGGATAGCAACCGTCGCAGGTATATCGATTTACGCGCCCGAAACACGCAGCTGGGAAATCATCGCCAAAGAAGATGGGCTCCCGACGCCATACGTCACGTCAATACTTATTAGCAGTCGGCAGTCAGCAGTCAGCAGTCAGCAAGAGACTATGGGGGCATCAGAAACCTCTTTACCGAAAGCCGAAAGTTCCCAACGGTCTCCGACAGCCATTTGGATTGGGAGTGATCGCGGGCTTGGCACACGCACCTCTGTAGGCAGCGAGTGGGTGTTTCATACGCCGTCTCAAGCAGCGCCCCAAGGCGAAGCTTTTGTGACAGCGATTGATGCCGATGCAACGCAGCCGAATCCTGTTATCTGGCTCGGTACCAGTTCGGGACCCGCTATGTACGATCCAACATCTCAAGAATGGAAGCAGCTTGCCGTGCCGAACGCGCCCAAAAATCCGCTTATATTGTCTGTACGTGTTCATGATAAAAGTGTTTGGTTTGGTGGCGCGGAAGGTGTTTGGCGGTATTCGATTGCCGATAAGAAGATGCACCGTGCTGACGATGGACTTCCGAATCCGTATGTGAGTGTCCTCTTATCAACCGGTGAGAAAGGGAAAGCAGAGACGCTTTGGGCAGGCACACACAAAGGTGTCGCGAGATATGACAGTACCCAGCAGCGTTGGATTCCGTTGTCCGCCAGTAATATTGAAAAGGACGCACAATTGCTCTCTCCAAATGTCACCGCGCTCGCTTTTCGTGATGGCATCCTGTGGATTGGCACGTCACAAGGCCTCGGCAGTTATACAATCGAGACAAAAAAGTGGAATTCTCTCTCAAACATGCCGTATAACATTCGCGACATCTTGTGTGAAGCAGATGGAATGCTTTGGCTGGCAACAGACATCGGGCTTGTTGAATATGGCTATCAGTTACCAGTCACCAGTCACCAGTCGCCAGTTAAAGAGGCCTCTGGAAACTCGAAACTGGAAACTGGAAACTTTGACCGAAAACGCGCGCCACATCCTTTACATATTGGAAAATCGCGTTTTCGGTCAAAACTTCAAATACATCAATCCCGTCCGGTGCGGGAGCCGTTCCTTGAAACCAGAGTTTCAGACATCAAATTTGATGGAGATTACATCTGGTTCAACAATTGGAAGGCTTCGCCAAACGGGGGTATCGTCCGGTTTCATCGTCCGACAACAACGTGGCGGCGTTTCACACGTTTAGATATTTTGCAGTCCACACAGAAAAGGTCAATGACCTTTGTGCGTTGGATTTATGTGGATACCGATGCCGTCTGGTTCACGACGGACTACGGTGTGCTGCGTTACGATAAAATGGCGGATACGTGGCAACATTTCACAAAAGAAGACGGTCTCTCTACAGACGATGTGGATAAGATTGCGATCAGTGAGCAGAGCGTCTGGGTGATTCCGATGATAGGTTTGGAACTAAACCATTATAGTAAAGCGACTGGCACATGGAATGTCGTTGAGGAAGAGGGGCACCGCGAAATTGAGCGTATAAAATCACTTGGCGTTGATGGACCAGACGTCTGGTTCGCATCTGGGCGCGGCCTCACGCGTTACAATGAGATTACCGGTGAATGGAAGAATTTCGGGCCCAGGGATGGGCTGGCAGGTAGAGGCGCGGAATGGATTACGATAGATGACGATTTCATCTGGGTTGCGCGTTCGGAATGGGACAGAGGCAGCAACCGTCCATTATCACGATACGATAAGAAAACCAAAAAGTGGGCGACATTTTCAACGAATGATGTGCTTGCCGCAAAGACGATTAGACGCATTATCGCAACAAAAAAAGATGTTTGGATACTCTACAGACCCTGGGATGACGCAGGTGTCACTCGATACGACCGGCGCACAAAGGAGTGGACGACAATCAAATCCGGGCGCGGGACGCTTGAACTCGCAGCCGATGACGACTACCTTTGGTTAGCTGCACCCAACGAAGGGCTGCGACGCTTTCATTTCGCCTCTGGCACCTGGACAACGTTTAAAGATATCAAGGGGTTGCTCCATAATCATGTCGGCGAGTATGGGCTGGCAGTTGATGAGGACTATGTATGGGTGGGAACCTTGCGTGGGCTTTCCCGGTATGATAAACGGAAGGAATCCTGGACACCTTTGATGGCACTCCCCACCGTTGTTGGGCGTACTGTCCGGACAGTGGATGCCGATGAACGCTTCGTTTGGGTCGGTACGGACGAAGGGATGTCCCGCTATGACCAGGTTTTTGGGACCTGGAAAAATTATCGACAGGAGGGTGGCTCTGAAAATATAGAAACTCACGGCGGCCATTGGCACCAGCATGGACGCAAAAAGAAAGGCTCACTCTCCGATAACGTTGTGAGTTCTATCGTCGTCGATGAACAATACGTCTGGATCGGGACACGCGACGGCGTGAATCGCTTTGATAAAATAGCACTGCAATGGGATCAGTACAAAACGGAGCATGGATTACCCGCCAATAACGTGACTTCTGTCAGCAGCGACGGCGATAGCATCTGGGTTGGTACCAATTCCGGGATCGGGAAATACCCCCGCACAGCGGATGACCTCAACGCATGGATTACTTACACATCCGGCACCGAGATCCAACCCTCCGCCGTCTCTAAAGAGTTCGCAGAATCATTGGTTACGGATGAAATCTGGTGTATCACGGCAAGCAAGAAACACGTCTGGGTCGGGACGCGCCGGGGCGTGAGCAAATACGACATCGGTAGAGACATCTGGAAGACAATCACAATAGAAGATGGACTCGCCAGCGATGAAGTTAGTTGTATTGCGATTGATAGGGATAACGTCTGGTTTGGCAGCGATCGTGGGGTGACACTCTATAATGAAAAGACAGATGTTTGGGCCGCCTATACAATAGAAGATGGACTCGCCAGCAATAAGGTTACCACTATCGGTGTTGATGGTACAGATGTCTGGATCGGCACCTATAATGCAGGTGTCAGTCGGTTTGATCAGGTGACAGATACCTGGACGACCTACACTCGAGAGGACGGTTTGGCACATAACGGTATCCTTTCCATGGTTATCGGTCGGAACTACGTTTGGTTCGGTACATATCGTGGATTGAGCCGTTTCGATAAACGCACGGGCACTTGGACAACCTTCACAGAATCATACGGACCGGAGGATATTTTGAGGTAAGAGGGTTATCAACTAATAAAATATGAACACAAAAACAGGGGTCCGAAAGTGCCTTATCTCTTGCCTCCTTCTCTTACTGTTAAATTGCGCTTTTGTATTCTACGCTGAAGCGGAGGATGTGTACAGTCTATTTGGCAAGTTGTTCCTATCCGGACGCGTCGAATACGATTTTACAAACAGACGAAACTTCCTCGCGGATACAGAAGAAGAGCGCGTCCGGCAAGACAATTTCGATTTCGACCGTCTCTTTCGGCGCGGTTTCCACAGCGTCATGGTGATTGAGGAGACTTCTGGCAGTGTGAAAAACATCCTAAGTCTCGGCGAGGTCCCGACGACCTTCACAAAATTCACCTTCGATCAGATTGACTTGAGCGGTGTCCGGTGGGAGGTCCGCTCCACCCACACCGATTGGACGATTCTCATGGTGCCGGGTTTGCTTAATCGACTCAACGGTCAAGAGGAGCAGACAGAAGGTTCCGGCATCGGTTTGCGCGAGGTCACAAAGTTCGGCAAATCACAGTTAGGTCTCTCTTGGTACTTCCGAGAGGTCCCCGTCTGGGCAGTGGACTTGGAAACCAATTTCACGAACTACGGTATAAAAGCCGAAGTCGCTGTCACACCGAAAAACGCGTTGCAAAAGAACCTGCGTTCCCGTTTCGATGCAACAACGACAGTTTTTAAAGCCTTCCAGACCATTGGCGATACGATCATTCAGGCAGAAGCGTTTCGCGTCGGTCCACGGTTTGATGCCTCCCGTTCCGTCGGGGACAACGATGACCAAGATCGTTACTCAGATAACACATTTCTTGATCCACCTTCCCTAATTATTCCCGGCGACTTGGATAAAAACAACAACGGTATTTTTGATTATGAGGATGATATTCTGTTATTTGATGTTGACGAGGATTTTCTTGATGAAACCGATCGGAACAACAACGGTATTCGGGATGAAGAAGAGAATGACATAGACCCAAATTACGAATTCGATGTCGGGTTGCAAGGGATACGGTTGTTCATGAACCGGAAGATAAGCCGTCAGACGCGTGTTATAGATTTAGATTTTGGACTGCAAATCGAAAAAAACATCAAGCTCAGAAATACGCCATCCTCAACGAAAGCGTTCACCAATATTGTTTACCAGAAAGAACTTGCCCGGGCTTCTTCGCTCATTTTCGAGAACGAGCTCAAATTCGTGAAGGACCGAATTCCTGATGAAACGTGGTATTATGCCGGATTTTTGGGGAGACAAGACGAACGCCTCTATCGATCGCAACCTGAAATCCAGGAAATGGAGAGAGACGGAGATCTACAATTCTTCTATGTTGATGGGGGTGTCGAAGTCGAAAAAAAACGTAGGGACCCGCTGCTGATGCAGAACGACCTTATTAACACCGCCAAAATCACGTATGAATATCTCGGTATTGACCGAATGGTCACGACGGCTCGCGTCAAAATTCAGTATGACATCGATTTTGACAGAGACAATGAACATTACGAAGTCGGTATTTTCAAAACCCTCTACCGGCTGCGTCCGTCAAAATCGTTAGAAATCAGTCCGATGTTCAAGTATACCATCCGCAACGGTTTCCGAATGGCAGAGGACCGGATCGAATACCTTCCGCTGACAGGTGAAATTGACGGTGATGAGATTTCCCGCGGGCTACGTCTGCGCCTCATTGAACGTACGCATGTGCGGGATATGGCTCCGGCACTTATCCTCAAGGTGGTCTATCAGTTCACGAAAACCATCAAACTCACTGGCGGTGGGCAAATCCTCCTTTTCAATGATATGCTTGACAACGATAATGACTTTGTCCGTCAGGCGTTGTTAGCGGAGATGGAGAAAAGTTTTACGGCATATCGGAAGCAGATGTTTCTACATATCGGTGCCAGATATATAGATCAGCGCGCTATTGGGGATGTTAACGATCAAAATTACATGGAAATTTTTGTGCGGGTTTTTGGGAAATTCTAAAAAAATTATGCATTTTTTTGTAAATTAACTTGACAAACCCTTTTTTAGGGTGTATAATACTATTACTACGTATTTAGATATAGTATTTAGTATGCATAATTGCGAACATTCGTGGCGAAGTATTGTCTTATCAGTTGTAGAAACCCATCGAAACCCATTAGATAAGGATAAAACCAAATGAAAACCAATAGATTACACCCTTTAGAACTCGAGGTAATGAAAGTGGTATGGAGACTAACACATGCCACGGTCAACGATGTCCTTGATAATATTGATCGGAAGCTCGCTTATACCACTGTCGCGACTACTATGAAAAGCCTTGAAAAGAAAGGTTTTTTGTCGCACCAAGTGGATGGTAGAACGTTCGTTTATCAGCCTTTGGTCAAGGAAGCAGAGATTACGCATACAATGCTCAGCGATTTGCTGGAACGCCTTTTTGACAACTCAGCCGAAAAACTGGTGAACACCCTCCTCGAAGTGCGGCACACCAGCGTAGATGAACACAACCGCTTACAAGCGTTGATTAACAACTATCAACCGGAAGGAGAAAAAACCGATGACTAAGCAAATCCTACTTTCTTTACTCAACTGCTCATGGCAGTGGATGCTACTCGGTGGCTTAACGTGGTTCATTACGGGTTTCGTATTCCGCAAAAAGCGTCGTTCTAACACTACTGTCCACCTCCTATGGTTGTTGTCTTTGCTCAGTCTACCAATCCTGTTCGGTCTAAATCAGTTTGTACCAGCCCTCTCAATTAGCGGTCCAGTCCGTGAATTGACACAGGTCCATGCTGTTGATATATCTGGGCTAACTGCTCAGACTGCAGACCTACCAGAAATCACATCAACTGAAAGCAACGCGCAATTCCAAGGGCACGCTGGCACTGGCAGCACGTTTTTTTCTACTTGGACACTGACCGACCTCATACTTTCTATTTGGGTTATCGGAGCTCTTATAATGCTTGTGCGACTTGCTTTTGGCTTGTATCGAATCCATCAACTCCGCCGCGATGCTGTGCCGGCTGATGATGCCTATCAATCAATCTGCCAACGATTGGCAGAACAGCTCAACATAAATCGTCCCGTCACTGTCTGCTTCTCGGATCGCGTCGCATCGCCGATCTCATTCGGTTGGTTGTCCCCCTACATCCTGATTCCACGCACGCTAAATTTGGAGCAGTTTGAGTTGGTAGCCGCTCACGAATTAGCACACGTGCAACGACACGATTGGTTAACGAATCTCTTTTCGCACTTGGTTGGGGTTATCTTCTTTTTCCATCCAATCTACCATTTTCTTAATCGCGAGCTCGTCCGCCTCCGAGAACGCATCTGTGACGATTGGGTCATCCAATTGACAGGTTCCAAGAAAAACTATGCCCAGTGTCTACTGGATTTGGTTCGCCACAGAGATAGAGCTATTCCACTCGCTTTGTCCCTCAATCAGCCATCGGAGTTGGAATCTCGGATTGACGCTATCCTGAAAAGCAATCGACGGTTAGACGTGCAACTGAAACCGCGTTTGCGGCTGATAGCGGCAACCTTGCTCCTAACTTGTCTACCTTTATTGGCAATGGCACAACTGGTACCGTTGAAAACTTTCCAAGTCTCACTGTTCGCGCAGACACCTCAGAACTCGGAAAAAGCGGTTGATAAGACTGAGAAGAAGCGAGACATGGGAAAAGCGAAAGCTGGAAAAATGGATGGGAAACAGTACAAAGATGAATCACGTATCACAGTGAAAGCCCCACCCCTGCTTGAGCCGTCCGAAGAAAACCGAATATTCTCTGGACCGCAGTCCGGGGAAAAACTTTCACCGTTGACAGTGACGGGTATTGGTGGTAGAATTGACGGAACAACGTTTGATATGACCACGTTTGATATGACCACTATAGCAGATGGGAAACCGCTTGTGCTCTTCTTGCAAGATACCAATGCAGTTGGCATCAAAGGACTTGTTAACGTCTCCAAGGTGCTCCTTCACATTGATGCTTTTGAAAAAAAGCGTAGCAAGGCAACAGGTACCGAAACATCTAATCAGGGGCTCCAGATCGGTGTTGTGTTCCTTGCAGATAATCTCGATACCTTGCCCGAATGGGCGCGTGATATGTTAAGAAAAGAGATTCCAAATGCGGTATTAACAGGGTTATCTCCAGACGGACGTGAAGGACCGGGCAGTTACGGATTGAACCGCAATGTCGCACAGACGGTTCTCATCGCCAAAGATGGACGAGTGCTACACAACTTCGCCTTCACACAACCGATGCTCTATGCCGATCCACATTTTCTCGGTGCCATCGCACAAACGATTGAAGTAGAACCTGCCACGTTAGAAAAGTGGCTGAATGAAGCACCAGCGAACAGCAGCGACGAGAAAGACAAGAAAAAGGTGAAGACTTTCATCATTAAAGAGCGCGACGATACCTCTGGTGATGCGCATGAATGGTTGGAACTCCGCAATATTGTCACCACCGAATTGGATACTGAGAAGCGGTCAATCCGATTCACTAACGATGTTGAAATCCCTCCTGGTAAGGTGAAGTATGTCATTATTAACGAGCGCGACGATACCTCTGGTGATACGCATGACTGGATGGAACTCTACAATCCAACCGATAAAGAACTGAACTTGAAAGGGTGGGCAATCAACGTTGTCACTACCGAATTGGATACTAAAGGGAAGTCCATCCGATTCACTAACGATGTTAAAATCCCTGCTGATGGTGTCCTTCTGGTTCCCTACCCGGAATCGCTGAAAAAATGGGATATTACCTTGGAGGAAGATGAGCAAGCCCTCAAGGCAAAAGCGGAACGTGGACAGACAATGAAGAAGGACGATGCTCGCAATCGTGAGCAGGGTCTCTCGCCGGAAGAACAACTCAGGGAAGCGCAGGAAAAACTTGCCCAGATGACAGAACTCATCAAACGGTTTGACAAAGATGGCGATGGCAAA
Organism: uncultured bacterium; assembly: GCA_964593655.1. GTDB lineage: Bacteria > Poribacteria > WGA-4E > WGA-4E > WGA-3G > WGA-3G. The sequence continues at coordinate 23,659 of CAZQIP010000353.1, forward strand.
TTGAAAGAAGAAGAAGGCATGGCAGCGCGCCGCGCCTTAGCAAATCGGGAGAATCAAAACCGATACCGCCGAGAGAACGTTGAAGTGAAAAATCCGGCTGAGTTCAAGAAGATTCAGGGCGCGAAGATTTTCTCCGGTCCACAAACCGGTGAAAAATTGCCACCATTGAAGGTTAAGGGCATCAACGGTGAAACTAAAGACCAAACCTATGATGTCATCGCCAAGGCAGACGGGCAGCCCCTTGTTCTCTTCCTGCAGGATGAAAGCGGTCTCGGGTTGCGCGGCTTGCTCGGCATTTCGCGTTTACTCGCGCAAATTCGAGAGAAATCTGAACAGACACTGCACATCAGTGCTGTGTTTTTAGGGGATACACCGGATACCGTTGAGAATCAAGTTAGTAAGTTAGTATCACATGTTCCAAGTGGCGTCTTACTTAGTGTTTCCCAGGATGGGCGTGAAGGACCGGGCAGCTACGGGTTGAATCGTAGTGTCGCGCAGACGGTTCTCATCGCCAAAGATGGAAAAGTGCTACACAACTTCGCTTTTACACAACCGATGCTCCGTTCCGATCCGTATGTGCTTGGTGCTGTTGGAGAGGCAATGGGGATAAAACCTGCCACGCTGGAAAAATGGTTGAACGAAAAAAATCCTATAATCGAAATTAAAAACCCTACCGAGAAGGAAAAAATGGGGAAAATGCTCCTAAATGGAGACGTTGTACAGTTTGATGAATTGCATTCTCTCCTTCTCAACTTGCCTCAAGAACAAAAATCTATGCTCACTATCCAACCTGGACGAGATGTACCTCATGAACAGATCGTCAAAGTAATGGATAT